>JABFSN010000002.1 GCA_013140575.1 Phycisphaerales bacterium
GAACATGTCGAATCACAATGACTGGGGGCGGCAGGCCCGCGAGCTTGCCGGGTGGGGCCGGGAGGACATTCTGTCGCAGTTGTTGAATCACGATTCACGACCGCGGCTGGATTTTACGCCGGAATACCTGTCCAAATTGACGACCGAACAGCTGCGCCACCTGTTGTTGGCCGCCATGCTGACCATGAATCGCAATTGAGCGCCCGCCGATCCGCCTTGTCTTCCCGGTGCCGTGACACGGCTGATTTTTCGGGTTGGGTGGCACGGACAACGGTACCCCGTTGTCCGTGGACCGAGGGCGTCGCTGATGAATCCAGACGGATGCGCCGAGGGCTGAAAACACCGGCAAGCGAGTACGCTTGCCGGTGCCACCCTAAAACACGGATGTGTCGGACTGCTAGGGCGCCCCATCGGTCGGCCCGCGAAGTCGGCTGCCGGGCCGTAGGGGCGAATCTGATCCTTCATCTCCCCCGCGCACCCATTCCACAAGTTGCTGGCCGTACGACGACGCCATCTTGTCCAGCAGTGCATCCCGTTCCCCTGCCAGTTTTTTCAGTTCCGCAAGCGCCGCCGCCCTGTCCGAACGACTGGCCTCGTAGTCCGCCGCGTACTGCAGCCCCCGGATCGTCGTGAACGTCAGCCTGAAATTGTCGCGGATGCGCTCCACGCGCTGCCGAACCTGTTCGTCACCGCCGGTCAAGGACTCGGCGTCGGCCACGCATTCCTCCAGTTCAGTCAGTCGCGGACCGTAGCCCAGAATCAGATTGGCCAACCGCCGATCCGATCCGCTTCCGCTCTTGATGTTCGCGGCCAGGGCCCGCGACGCGGCCTTGTCCACGATGACCGTCGCCCGCCAGCAATCCTCCGCGATTTCGAAATAACGACGAACCGGAGGCGCCGCTCGCTGATACAGCAACCCGTAGTATTCGTCGCCGATCCGCTCGACGTCCGCCTCCGGATTCCACAATAGCTTCGTCAGAACATACGCATCGGCCCCACCGGTCTCCCACGTGGGGGCGATGTACAAATAAGCACCGCGGAATCCGATGGTTGCGTACGATTGGACCAGGTCCACGGCCGGCTGACCGATGGGTACGGGCAGCCCCCAGTGCAGGCTCACCAGGTAAAACGTGTCGTAGGCATAGACTTCATCGTGCAGCCCCGCCCATGTCGCGTTCAACTCATCCGATTGGCGACGGCGGTTTGGATCGGACAAATAGGTGGCACTGTTGGGAGCGACGACCAGCGCCATCATCGGATGAATCCTAATCGGCCGTGCGGGGGGTTGGATATACTCCGAATAGACGTAGCCGCCAAGCTTCCGATCGCCGAATTCGCCGGCCAGCGATTCCGCCACCTGGTTATAGAAATGAAATACCCGGCTGGCCCTGTTTTTTTCATCGCCTGCGGTGTCGAGCGCCATGCACTGCGCGCACGTGCAGAAATCGTGCCCGTCGGGCAGCGAAATGGACATCATGTTCAGGTTGGGTTCTCGCCTGAACGCCCTTGCGGACTCTCCGGCGACAATCCGCACCACCTCCGGATTGGACAGGCAGACATGCTCGCCGTCGGTCTTGCGCCGCCCGTCGATCAACGCCGCGTACTCCGGATGACCGCGTCGCGCCCAATCAGCGACTTTCAACAGGCGGTGGACGTAATGCCCGTGGTGCATTCCGCGATCCGCCCCCAAGCGATTGCGCCGCGCCCATTCGCCGTGAAGCGTGCCCGGCGGACCATTCGCCAGCGCCCGATACGCGAACGCCGGCGCCTGCCGGACTGAAATGCCCCGCGGAACGGTCAGCCGCCGCGACGGGGGCACGATCTCGCCCAGCGGCTCGTTCCAAAACCATCGCACGCCGGCGAACCGCTCCAGGAATTCGTACACCGCGTGACAGGTGCCGCGCAGGACGGGTCGGGCGTTATCGACCCCGGGGTCCGTTCCCGGACCGTCATGCCCGCGCAACACAATGTCCCCGTCGTCGGTGGCATCGATGGTGAACCCGTTCCGCGGCAATTCTGCGTCGGACCGTACATGAATGGCGTGGCGTCCGGACCGTGGCGATGAAACCAGCTCCAGCGCGACGCCCGTCGCCCTTCCGATGTATTCCCGCAGTTCCGACGCCGCCAAGCGCGTCGTCGGCAGCGCGTCCTCGGCGACGACGATGTCGTAGCTGCTGTGGCCGTCGTGGACAATGATCCACGACGCGTCCGGCGACACGGCGAGGACCGTTAGACACGGAAGGATTACATGCGTCAAAACCGATTGCACCGGATTCCCCCTCCCACGCCGTCGCCAGCGCCCGCCCCGTCCGTCACGCCGCCGCAGGCGCGGGGGGCGCGGCGCCGGCCGGATCGTATACCTCGTCGAGCGGCAAAAACTCCGTAGGCTCAAATCTGCGTATCCCCGCGTGAACGATCCAGCTCACGAACACCGGGCACATCACAAATCGTTTCCGCGGCCCGGAATCGCCCAAAAGCCCGCCCACGATCAGCGCCACAATCATCACCACGTAAAGTTTCCAATCCAGGTTTCTCCGAAACCGCATGAAGAAACCCATCAGCGCCGGTATCAACAGGATCAAATAAAAGGTATGTCCGACCGCGAGCACCGGTCGGGCGTATTGCCAGGGCAACGGCGTGACGAATACCTTAAAGATGCCGCCGATGTTGGACATCGCCGCTGCCATCGCCCCCGCGCCGCCGTGCGACTGCGCCATCTCGCCGCCGGCGGTCCCCATCAGGAACACCATCCCTGCCGCGATGACCCCGCCCAGTCCCACCCGCGTCACCCATTTCACGCGGTGACCGGTCACCAGATGCAGGCCCAGCGCGACAACAACGGTAGCCCCCAGATAAAAACGGATGGTCGACATGATCCAGATCACGAAACCGATCATCAGCCACGTCAGCCAGACCCGGGCTCGCGAGGTGCGGACGGCCGCATGGTCCGATGGCGTCAGAATTCGATCGACCGCCCCCATGACGATCATGAACAGCGACAGGAGCATGTCGTCCTTCAGATTGCGGAACGTATAATAGAAAAACTGGTAAAGCAGAACGCCCAGCAAAAGGTAGGCGGCGAATGCCCGACCCTCCGTCGTCTGTTCCCGCCACAGCGACGTCACCATCCCCAACCCGACGTGAAACAGCATCAGTTTGAACAACCGCAACAACAGCATCGGGTCGTCCGGCGCCAGTTTGAACGCCAGCACATTCGCCACGAAATACCCCAGATGGGCAGTGCTCCCGCGCTCGTCCGCCAGATCGGCCGTGGTGATGTTCCATAACGGTTGCTCCGCGAACGCCACTCCGAAATCGTAATACCGCTTTTCGTCTTGCGATTCGTCGAGAATGATCGGAAGTCCGGTCTCCTTCACCAGCGAAATGTGCCACACGATCAAGAAGACGGTCTTGATCAGCACAATCGAGACGATCGCAATGCGAATGGAAGCCGAAAACCCCCGGCTCAATCGATACGGGGCGTAGAGCAGCAACAGTAGCGCAGCGCCGATCGCGATCATGTTCGTCTGCTTCCGGCGGCCGCCCCGTCCCACGCCGCCGATCGAATTCCGTCGAAAAAGGGTGTCTCACCCCGTTCGACGCATTCGACCGCGTACAGATACATCGCCGCCGACCAGGTCTGCCAGTCCTGCCCCCGCGGACGCCCTTCAATGGCATCGAACCACTCGTTGAATCCGAACGCGACATCTCGCTCGCCCGCCGGCCGCACCAGTTCCGCCAGTTGTTTCAATCGCAACCTGGCCAATTGCCTCCGCCCCGCAGCCACCAGTGCGGCTACATAGAAGCCGCAAACAAAAGGCCAGACCCCGCCGTTGTGATAGTCGCCCGGCCGGTTGAACTGTCCGTATCGGTCGCGCCAATCCGGGTCGCCGGGTTCGATGTACGGAAAGAAGCAGGGCGGCAGGGGCAACGCCAGTCGGCCCGCCCGGCGCAGGGCGTCGCATTCCGATTCGACCCAGTCGACGATCCGCCGCGCGCGACGCCGCGGCGCCAGACCGGACAAAACAGCCAGGCAGTTGCCCAACAGATCGAATCGTTCACTGCCGTACATTTTGTACGACCACAGTGCGTAATACGGTTTGTCCCCAACCGCAAGCCCATTATGAACGTATTCCTGCCGCCCGTCGCGGGGGATGTCAAACCGTGTCATCAATCGGCACAATTCATCGGCCTGGTCGTGCATGCCGTATTGCCGCAGGTAGCAATGGACCAGTGTATTGACGTACAGTCCATATCCCATGACCCACTGCTCGTCGCGCCAGTCCGTCGTGGGCTGCTGCGCCGTCAGCACATTGTCTTCCGGGCTTTGAAAACGCATCCACGTGAGCGCACGCCCCACCGCACTCTTCAAATACGACGCCCGACCCGTCTGCCGCCGATAACAGGCCGCGCCGATCAGAAACAACGGCGTGGTGTCACTGGCCCCCAGATCGGCCGGATTGTGCGCCAGCGACGAAATCATCCCATTCCGCGATTGCGTCCGGGCCAATGCGTCCAGCACGCGCCGAACCACGCGAATCAGTTCGTCGTCCCCGCTGGACAGAATGCCCAGCGCCGAAATCATCCAGTCGCGGGTATACGGTTCGGGATATCCCCAGCCGGCCGTCCGCGGCAGACCGTCGCACGGACCCCGCGCGTTGTGCCGCAACACCTCCAGCGCCGCCCGCCGCGCTTCCTCAACGACGTTTCCGCCCGATTGCTTCATCGATCAATCAATGCCGAGTTTGCGATGGATGATCTCGACGAATTTCTTCGCCACCACGCGGTAATCGAAATGTTCCACGACCCGTTTCCGCCCGGCCTTGCCCAGTCGCGCCCGCAGGCTTGGATCGGTCATCAGGTCCATCAGGTAATTGGCGATGTCGTGAACGCTCGCTCGATAGTCGACCGTGCGCGGCGGGTCGAACACGATCCGATGCCCGTCCTGATAGCCCGATTCCCGACCCACCATCGCCTCGCCGACGTGAATCTCCTGGCCCACCCCCGCCAGAAATCCCGTCTCGCCGTGAATCATCGTGTCCAGCAGACCCATCGCCCGAATTCCAATCACCGGTTTGCCGCACGCATTGGCCTCGATCTGAATCATCCCGAACCCCTCCAGCCGCGACGGGGCCGCGTAAATGTCGCACGCCGCCAGCAGATAGGGCATGAAATTCCGCGAAATCACGTTCGTGGTGTAGACCACGTTCTGCTCGATGCCCAGTTGGGCGGCCAGTTGCAGATCGATCATATTCTGCTGCATCGTCCGCGGCTGCGGCCACACCTTGCAGATGTACTTCCAATCGGGCGCTTTGGTGTCGTTGATGGCCAGCGCCTGCATCACCTCCTGCGCCCCCTTGGACGTGGCGTCGCCCCCCACCGTCAAAATCATGATCTGATCGGCAGCCACGCCCAGCGCCTCGCGCACGCTCGCGACCTTGACGTCCGACCGATCGCGGGGAATGAACCCATCCGTGTCGCAGCCCACCGGCAGCACTTCGATGTTCTCCCCGTCGATGCCGTCGCGGATGTAGATTTCCTTGACCCATTGGGACGTCACCAGAATCAACGGCAACGCGTTCAACACCTCGTGATAGTTGGCGATGTATCCGTCGGCCACCAGCCACGGCACCGGCAGCCGCCCCGAGCGCTGCGGGTGCAGCACCAAATGCGGCGTGTGCCCCCAGTAGCCGATGCCCACCACCACGTCCGGTTCGAGCCAGCGGTAGTACCATTCCTTCTCCTGCGCCGACTCGAAATGGCATGCGTGAACGTCCACCCCCAGGTGTTTCAACCCCTTGAACAGCAGATCGCCCTGCGTGGCCAACCCCCCCGGCGACGGCGGGTAATCGTACAACACCAGCACCTTCATCCGTTCAGCCCCTTCAAACGTCCAGCCCCTGCTGCTGCTCCCTGATCCACGTCCTCGCGTCCCGGGGATCGGTGAATCGCCAAAACGCTTCCGACCGCGGCGTCGCTCGCGCCTCCCAGCTCGATTCGGCGAATCCGTAAACCCCAGTCATCAACCGATGCTTTTCATTCCACACCGCGTCCGAAAGCCGCTCGTGAATGTCCACGCCCGGAATCGCTCGCGGCAGATACTCCCGCCCGCCGTCTTCGAACGCGAACATCCACAATTCATCGGTTCGGATCGTTCCGCCGGTCCACATCAAACCCACCGCCCGGCACACCTCCTCGTGCCTCCGGTGCCGCGTGTACTCCCCCCGCGGCCCGTGCGTCAGCACGACGTCGTACGGTTCATCGCCGACGATTCGCTCAAGTTCCGTCCGAACCACGTCGTCCGCCAACGGCCGCTGCTCCGGCCCATCGTCGGCGTCACCCATCGCGCCCGTCGCGCCCAATTGTTCGATCACCCGCTGGAATTTCGGCGACCGATCGGCATCGCTCGCCCGACACAACGTGACCACCCCCCACGACCACGCCGGCCGCGCCAACATCGCCCCGCCGCACCACAACACTTCATCATCGGGATGCGCCACCACCACCAACGCCCGCCTGCGACGATTTCCCTCGACCAATTCCATGGCCAGCCATTATCCCCCCGCCGGCCGGCTCCGCCACAAGGGACAAGCGGCGGCCGCGTTCGGACAATGCCCGGTGCATCTGCCCGCACCGCGGACGCAGGAAGGCCAGGTAGGCGTCGATGGACGCACCGACGCGGTCGTCGAAGCCCGCGGCGTCGCGCCCGGTGATGCGGCGGCGTTCGGTCATGTACGGCGGGTCGGCGTAGAACAGACCGCACGAGGCGTCAGGCAGCGATTGCATGAACGCCTGATTGTCGCCGAGGGCCGGCGTGCCGGTGTCGTCGCGGTGGACGATCGTGAACGGATTCCCCCACCCCGCGCTGCGCGAGGGACGGGGCGACAACGGGTCACCCGGCGGGCATTCGGAATCGTGGGCCAAGGCAACCCGAAGCTATCCCAAAACGCGGGCTGTCTCTTTCTTTCCCCTCTCCCCCAAGGGGGAGAGGGTAGGGTGAGGGGGTTCTGGGATAGGTTCCCGTCAGATCGCGATGACCCGTCGGGGGCGCGGCCAACGTCCGCGCCTCGACCCACGACGACCCCATTGGGGTCGGCTCCGGCGCGGCGCTGATTCCCGGGGGTGACGGTCGCAGGCGCGACCTCCACCCCCGGCTACGGACGAACAGGCCTTCGGCCTGAAGGGTCGCACGCTCGGCACGTTCCAACTGATTGCAAAGCGGGGAACGGGTAGGTCGGGTCATCGACCCGACGGTTGCCCGGCCGGCCGAAACACGCCATAACGGGGAAGTGTCACGCTGACGCCGTGACCCGGTCAACGTCGTGGTGACGGTGTGTCGGGTCGATGACCCGACCTACAATCTGCGCGGCGTCATGGGCAGGCGGGATTCTCGCACAAGCGGGTTCACGCAATCGAGACCGACGCGGCCCGACTTATGCAATCGGAGCCGACGCGAGCCGATGCACCCATCGGAGGCCGACGCGGGCCGATTCACCCATCGGAGGCCGAAGGCCTCATCGTTCGTAGCCGGGGGTCAAGCGCAGCGCGACCCCCGGAGCGGAAGCGTCACCATGAAGTCCACCCCGAAGGGGTGGTCCCACCACGGCATGCGCCGGGGCGGATCGCACGACCTGTGGGCCCGCGATTGCATGAACGCCAGATTGTCGCCGAGGGCCGGCGGGCCGAGCGGGTCGCGGTGGACAAATCTGAATTAGCTTCCCCACCCCTCGCTGCGCGCGGGATGGGGCGCCATCGGCCGGCACGGAAGACTGAGCGTATGGAAAAACCATGGAAGGAAAGCAGAATTCCCATGGTGACGATTCACTATTCAAATCATCGCCCCCCCCCTTTAATAGGGCGGCGTTTTCGGTTGAACCCGCCGTGGAAGCCACAATTCCGCTTTATTCGGACGTGCTGCGCGGGTATGATGGGGGTTCATGTTGTTCTCGAAACCACTTTGTCACGTCACTGGAGAGTCAACCATGAGCAACTCGGAACGAGATTCCCGTGGATTTCGATGCGTCCTTGCGATCACCGGATTCCTATGCTTCGCCCATTCGGCGCCCGGTCAGGAATGCGTGCTCAGCAACTTCAAGCTACTGCCCTCCGACGGACCAGGCAATGACGCCGGCTCGGCCGCGGCGATCGACGGCGACACAGCGGCGATCGGCTCTTCTGGCGATCATGACTTGGCCGAGTTTTCCGGGGCCGTCTACGTTTTCATTGGCCCGGATACGCCCTGGGTTGAACAAGCGAAACTGAAGGCCGGCGATCCGGAGAGCTTCGACCACCTGGGACATTCCGTAGCGGTTGACGGCGACACCCTCGTCGCCGGGGCTTTCGGCGATGACGACGGCGGTGCGAACGCCGGATCCGCGTATGTGTTCGTTCGAAACGCCGGGGTCTGGTCGCAACAGGCGAAACTGACGGCCGCCGACGCCGGCGCCGATGATCAATTCGGCGGGTCGGTGGGAATCAGCGGGGACACGGTGATCGTGGGCAGCAGAAACGATGACGACGTGGCGCCCAACTCCGGTGCGGCCTACGTGTTCGTGCGTTCGGGCACCGTGTGGAGCCAGCAGGCAAAGCTCAAGGCGTCGGACAGCAACGCCTCCGATTTCTTCGGGGAGTCCGTTTCGATTGACGGCGAGACGGCGCTCATCGGCACGCCCGACGACGATGAAGCGGCGGGCGGCGCCGGCGGCGCCTACGTCTTCACCCGCTCGGCCGGAGTCTGGTCTCAAACGGCGAAGCTCATCGCCGGCGATGCGGCCGCAGGCGATAAATTCGGCACCGCCGTTTCCCTCGACGCCGATTCCGCGATTATCGGCGCCCCCTTTGACGACGGCGTTGATTTTAACCACGGTTCCGCCTACGTGTTCGTGCGCACCGGCCCCGCGAGCTGGATTCAGCAGGCCAAGCTGACGGCGTTCGACGCGGAGCGCGACGATTACTTGGGCGAATCCGTCGCCATCCGCGGCGACGCGGCCGTCGTGGGCGCGCCTTCGCATTGGGACCATCGCGGTGCGGCCTACAGTTTCATCCGATCCAGCGGGATTTGGACTTCCGGCGCCCGGATCGTGGGCTCGGACATCAACGTCGTCGGCACACGCATTTTCGCCCAGTCGGTTTCCATGACCGGCACGATGGTGCTGGCCGGCGAGCTGACAGCGGCTTACGTCGTCGATCTGACCGCCCCGGGATCTACGACCGATTGCAACAACAACAGCCTCGGTGACGCGTGTGAAATCGCGGGTTGCGAAGACGGCGATTCCATTTGCCGGGATTGCGATCGCGACGGAACGATCGACGCCTGCGGCTCCTGTACGGACCCGTGTCACTGCCCCGACGGCAACGCCTGTACCGACGACGTCTGCGCCCTTGGCGTCTGTTCCCACCCCGTTGTGCTTTACGGCGACGCCAATCGTGACGGCTTCGTCGATATCTTTGACATTCTTTGTGTACTGGACGGTTTCGCCGGCGTCTTTGACTATTGTGCTGCCAATGCGGTGGACCTGGTGCCTTGCAACGCGCAGGATGGAATCGTCGACACGTTTGATATCCTCTTTGTGCTCGATGCGTTCGCCGGTGTCGACTTCTGCAATTGCCCCGGGGGACCATAAGCACGGCCGAAGGGGGCCATGCCACCGATCCGGCCTGCCCGCCCCCCCCGCTGTACGTCCACCTCGACCGCTTCGAAGGCCGCGATGCGGACCCGTGCAAGCAGATGATCTGATCCATCCGAAAGCGCGCGCTCGGCGCGTTGGACGATACGAAGGAAAAGTCCCAACTTTCGGCGGCTACGCATCAGTGCGCGTCCCTTCAACTTGCCTGTCGCATCCACTTTTGTCACTTTGTCCGTTGGTTGGGCCAGCCAAACTGCGGAACGCCCCGCCCCATCTGCGGGCGTCCCCGAACACCTGTCACCCATGTCCCCGGTCAAAACACGCCGCAAGGGATGGGGCACCTATGCTTCCCCGGCTCAATCGGGCCGTTCTTCAGCGGGAGCGGGCACACGCGGACAACCGGGGGAGCTTCTCGACCGGGTCCTTCCCGCAGTTGCCCGGTTGGACGATTATGTCAGAACGGACGGGCGGTCGGCGGCGACGGCCGATAGGGGGGCTCGCGTCGGCACATCGGCGGTATCGGTTCGGCCGGGCCGCCCGGTGGCCGGAAGTTGCTGCGACGCCTCGTAAACAGTGGAGCGCGTTGATTTTCCCGTGGCGCGGATCGCGTGGTCACCACTGCCGTCGGATGCAGGGGGTCGAGTTTCGGAATCCGGCACCGGCAGCCCGGCGAAGATCATGGCCGCGCGGACCAAGCCGACGAACATGGGATCGGGGCGTAGCGGCCGGCTGGTCAGTTCGCAGTGGGCCTGCGTGCCGATGAAATAGGGATGCACATCGCGCGGTAACTCCAGCACCTGCATGATGGGTTGCTTCGGCGCGTAGCCGGAAAAGACCATGCCCCCGCGCGACAGCGTCTCGACGTAGTTGGGATCGACCTCGTAGCGATGCCGGAACCGCAGACGAATGCGATCGGCCCCGTCGTACAGTTCCGACAACAACGTATTCGGTCGGACCGCCACGTCGTGCCCACCCAGACGCATCGTCCCGCCCAGGCTTTCGATCCGCAATTGTTCGGGCAGCACGTCGATGACCGGATGCGGCGAGTGGGCGTCAATCTCCGTGCTGCTCGCCCCTTCCAGCCCGCAGACGTTGCGCGCATGCTCGATCACCGCGAGCTGAAATCCATAGCACAACCCCAGATAGGGCAACTTCCGCTCGCGAACGTATTGAATGCACGCGATCTTGCCGTCCACCCCGCGGGTGCCGAAACCGCCGGGCACAATCACCCCGTGCACGTGCTTCAACTGCTCGGCCGCCGTTTCGTCATTCAATTGCGCGCTGTCGATCCACGCGATCTGCACATTGGCGCCGAGCCGCACCCCGGCGTGTTCCAATGCCTGGATAATGCTCGCGTAGCTGTCCCGCAGCGACGTGTATTTGCCGGTGACACCGATGGTCACGGGGTTCGGCGTCTGCCGGTAGCGCATCATGTAGTCGTGCCACACCGCGGCATGGCGAACCTCGGAAACCGCGTCCACGCGGTCGCACAGCCCCAGCAACTTCAACGCGGCCTGGTCGATGCCGGCCTCGCGGAGCATCTCGGGGATGACGTAGACGCTGTCGCAGTCGTGCATCGAGAAGATGCGTTCCATGGGCACGTTGGAATACATGGCGATCTTTTCGCGCACCTTCTTGGTCACCGGATGCCGCGCCCGGCAGGCGATGACGTGTGGATGGATGCCCGCGGCCATCAACTGCTTCAAATTGAGCTGCGCGGGTTTGGATTTCTGCTCGCCGAGCATGGCCGGCTCGACGACGTAAGTGAGCGCGACGGCGCAGACCGAGCCGGGGCCCTCTTCAAATGACAGCTCTTTAATGGATTCAATGAAATAGGCGTTTTCCAGATCGCCGACCGTGCCGCCGATCTCCACGAACACCACGTCGGCCCCACTGGTGACGGCCAGCTCCCGCAGACGGCTCTTCACCTCGCCGGTTACGTGCGGCACCATCTGCACGTCGCGGCCCAAATAGCCGCCGCGGCGCTCCTTCTCGAGCACCCGCGAGAAAATCTGCCCGCTGGTGCAGAAGTTCATCCGCGTCAGGTTCTGGTTGAGCATCCGTTCGTAGGTGCCCAGGTCCATGTCGCATTCCATGCCGTCGTCCAGCACGAACACTTCGCCGTGCCGGTAGGGGTTCAGCGTGCCGCTGTCGCGGTTCAAATACCCTTCCAGTTTCAGCGGCGCGACCTTCAGACCCTTGTCCTGAAACACCTTGGCCAGCGAACTGGCGAAGATGCCCTTGCCCAGCCCGCTCATCACCGTGCCGAACACGACCACGTATTTGCACTGACCGATGCGGTAACCCGCCGGCATCGGCGTATAAAACTCGGTCTCGTCGGACATGCCCGCCAACGAAGACAATATTGGGTTTTGCTGGTTAGCGTCCATAACGCCCGCCCTAGATCAACATATCGCCACAGCAAGAATGATCCGCAGATTGCGCAGATTAACGCAGATTAGGTCAACCGGAAAATGTCAAAACAACTCCGGCAATACGCATGCAGTCTGATTCTCAGTTCTTAAATTTCGTTTCTTAATTCCCAATTCTTAATCTGCGATAATCTGCGCAATCTGCGGACTATTCCTCCTCGGACGCAACGAAGACGCCCTGTCGTTTAACGAACGCCGCGTAGTCCTCGGGCGTGTCGATGCCCACGGCCGCCCGTCCGACGATTGCGATCGCAATCGAATGCCCGTTTTCCAGCACGCGCAGCTGCTCCAACCCCTCGATGCGTTCCAACGCCGTTGGCGCCATTTCGGCCATCTGCAACAGGAACGAGCGTCGGTAGCCGTATATTCCCAGGTGCAGGAACGGCCCGTCAAACTCCGCGACCCGGTTCCGTTCAAACGGGATCGGGCTGCGCGAGAAATACAGCGCCCGATCGCCGCCGATCACCACCTTGACCCGGTTCGGATCCCGCGAATCGGCGGGCATCCCCAATTGCGCCAACGCCGCGAAGGGGCACGCCAGCGTCCCCATCGGATGTCGCGTTTCGCCCATCAGCCGGGCCAGCGTTTCGATCGATTCCGGTTCGATCTCCGGCTCGTCGCCCTGAACGTTGATCACCACGTCGCAATTCAAACCGCGGGCAACTTCGGCCACCCGATCCGTCCCCGACGCGTGGTCGCCGCGGGTCATCACCCATTGACCGCCGAACGAATCGACTGCGTCCGCGATCCGCCGGTCGTCGCAGGCCACGATGACCCGGTCAATCCCCCGGGCGTCGGCCGCGCGTTCATAAACGTGTTGGACCAAAAACTTCCCGGTTTGTCGGGCGATGGGTTTTCCGGGGAAGCGGACGGCGCCGAAGCGAGCCGGAATGACGACGACGGCGCTCAACCGGTGCCTCCGCGTTGATCGTCGACGTGAAACGCCTGCATGACGCGAATATCCTAAACGGACACACGCGTCCTGTCAAAGCGCCGAGTCGGTTTTCACCGACGGATTATCATGCAGGCTGTGAATTGGCGATGGGGGACCGACGCGGACAGGTCGCCGGCATCTGCCCGGCAAGGGGGTCAACGTCCGGACGCACCGCGCCGCCGACGGATCGTCACGACGCCGACGGTGCGCCGGCCACGATTCGCGGGATGATGGCCGCCAGTTCGTCGAGCGCCTTGCGGCATTGATCGATGCTGCGATCCACGGCATGGGCCTCCAATCCGCCGGCCACCGCGGTCAGAATGGGGTATCCGTGCCCGCCGCCGGACCCCTTCAACTGGTGGGCCAGCGCGCGCACACGATCCAAATCCTGCGATTCAATCGCCTCGTGCAGGCTCTCGACGCGCTCTTGCAGCGCGTGGATGTAGGCCTGGATCAGGTCGGCGTACGACGGGTCTTCGTCGACCAGTTTGGATCGAATGGGTACGTCGCCGGTACTCGTCGCCATGTCGTTTCGCTCCTCGGTGGTTGGGGGACGTCGCCCGCCGGGTGACCGCAGTCCCCGGGCATTCATCGGCACGTTCAACTTGTCGCTTCTGACTTGCATGGTCAGGTAGTCAACGTGGCAGCGGCTTCCAGACCATGTTTGACGACGGGCGGGACGCCCGTTGCACGTCCGGCTACGCCGGATGCGTTCGCCGCTTCCGGCCCGTCATATAGGACTCCATAATGGCGCTCGCCAGATCGCTTCCCGTGCAATAGAACGCCACCCCTCGCGTCAGCCGGGTCAACTGATCCACAAACCCCACCCAGTCCATATAAAAGTAATCCTCAATCAGCGCGAACGTCGAAAACCGGATGCCCCGCCTGGCCAGCTGCAACGCCTCTCCCAGCGTGGCCATCACCGACGGCTCCGACGGCGGGTAGATCAGGTGGATCATCCCGTCCTGGACGTGGGCGGTGGGCTGACCGTCCGTGATGATGAACACCTGCCGATTGCGTCCGCCGCGGCGCGCCAAAATCTTCCGGGCGGTCATCAGACCCATGTGCAGATTCGTGAAGTGCTGCGGCGCGTCCTGAATTCGGTCGATCGGAACCCGCATGCGTATCTGCGGAGCCCCGCTCGAAATCGGCTTCGGCATGGCCAGTGCCAGCTTGTGCTCGGGAATGATCTCGGCCGCCGAGTGAAACCCGACCACGTCCACCGTGTCCAGCGCGAACCGTTGCCGGATCAGGGCGAACAACGCCATGGCGCAACGCTTGGCCGACGCGAACCGCTGCCAGCGCGACATGGACCCGGACATGTCCAGCAGAATCACCGTGCTGCACGTCGCCCGGCTTTCCGACAGACGCACTTCGAAATCGGATTCATCCATGCGGATCGGTGAACCGACGCCGCGCCGGCCGATCGCGTTCCGCAGCGTCTGGTGCATGTCCAGCTCGCTGACCGGATCGCCGAACGCATACGGTCGGCTCCCCTCGCTCGGATCGCCCCCGCGTCCGATGCGCTCCGATTCATGACCCTCGGCCGAATCAGGATGCAGGTTTCGAAACACCTCCATCAACGCCTTGCGCTGCAAGGAGTTGATCGCCCGCGGCGTCAGCTCGAACCGCGCCCCCACCCGCTCCAGCAGCCCGTCCGCAATCCATTGTTCGAGGATTGCCCGCTGCTCGTCATCCAGCTCCAGTTCCTTGAGCGCCTCCAGCGCGTCGGCCCCGTGCTCGATGACGAAATCGAGGAAATGCTCGAACTGCTTCAGATGGGCCTGCGTCTCAAACTCCCGCCCGTCCCATTCCTGATAGATGTATCGCATGATGTCACCGGGGCGTTCCGTCCCAGCTCCGCCCAATCACAATCGTTGCGCCTTGCCGCCCGGCTTCACGATGAAAGATGTTATACCAGGACGGCACATTGGGGTCCAAAAATATGGCGTCCAAACGGCGGCGCAACTGGCCGTGGCAGGGTTGAGCGACCCCCTCCCCGCTGGTATGATGCACCTATGAATCAAAACCCCGCTATTACCATCGAACCCGGCAAGCGCGGGGGCAAGCCGTGCATCCGCGGGCTGCGCATCACCGTCTACGACATCTTGGAGTATCTCGCTTCTGGAATGACCGAGGAGCAGATTCTCGCCGATTTTCCGGACATCACCCGCGATGATATTCGCGCCTGCCTTACCTTCGCCGCCGATCGCGAGCGCCGCCTGGTGAGCCTGCCGCCGTGAAGTTGTTATTCGACCAGAACCTCTCGCATCGGCTGGTTGTGGCACTTTCCGATATTTTTCCCGATGCCGCCCACGTTCGCGACCGGAACATGGAGCGCGCCGCCGACGCGACCATCTGGGACTTCGCCGGAACCAACGGCTACACGATTGTTTCCAAGGACGGCGATTTTCACCAGCGTAGTTTCCTCCACGGCCCGCCCCCGAAGGTTGTGTGGCTTCGCATGGGAAACTGTTCGAGCGAACAAATCGCCGAAGCTCTGCGACGCAACGCGGTGCAGTTGTTCGCGTTCGAACGGGACCCCGACGCGGCGTTACTCGTTCTTTAATGGTCGCCGGCGCAGGAGTCCATTCCCACAATTGCACCGTGCGTACGAATCCGCTACCGCTTGTAATACGTCCGCCCGTGGTGCGCGTACTTCGTCACCCGGTTCGTAACATAGAGCGCCTCCAGAATGAACTCGGCCGCGCTGGCCAGATTCGACGCGTCTTCCGGCGACAGATCGTTGTGCCGGCAGACGCCCGCCGCCGCAGATTTCAACCCCTCGATCTTGTTCATCGCGTCAGCGAGATTATCGCTGGCGATTTCGTCGCCCACCTCCAGCGTGGCCTTGCGGTCCGAAAACGCCGCCACGATCCCCTCGAGTGCGTTCGCGTCCGCATGATTGGCGAACACGTTCTTAACCGCCTCGCCGAGCAACGCGGTGATCAACTTGTCTTCCGCGCGTTCATCGTCGGCCAGCATCAATTCCAGTTTCCCCCGGCAACTGGCCGACACGTTGGGCAGGTCGCTGATGCGCGGCACCACCCGCCGTTCGCCGGTCAATATCGCCCTCCGTTCGGCATTGGACACCATGCTCTCCGTGGCCGCGATGGACGTGCGAACCGAAACGCCCGACTGTTGATTGATATGCGGGCTCTCCCGCGCCAGACGCACCATCTCCTCGATGATCTCGTGCATGAATCGCGGAATGACAACCGTGTATTCGCCGTCGCCGCGGACCAGCCACGCGTTCTGTTTGGTGATGTCGATGGCCTGCTCGACCCGTTGGGGGTAGTGCGTGCGGATCACCGACCCGATGCGATCCTTCAACGGCGTGATGATCCGTCCGCGGTTGGTGTAATCCTCCGGATTGGCGCTGAACACCACGCACAGATCAAGATTCAACCGCACGGCGAATCCGCGAATCTGCACGTCGCGCTCCTCCAGCAGATTCAACAGACCCACCTGAATCCGCGGCGGCAGATCGGGCAATTCGTTGATCGCGAATATCCCGCGGTTGGAACGCGGCACCAGCCCGAAATGCAGAATCGATTCATCCGACAAATGCCGCCCCTCGGCGTGCTTCACCAGGTCGATCTCGCCGATCAAATCCGCGATGGTCACGTCCGGCGTCGCCAGCTTTTCATTGTATCGCTCGTCGCGATGCACCCAGTGCACCGGCGTGTCATCCCCCTGCCGTTCGACGATCCCCCGCGATTCGCGGAACTGCGCCGCCATCGGGTCGTCACGCAATTCCGCCCCTGCGATCGTCGGAGTGAACTCATCCAATAACAGCGGAAGCGATCGGATGATCCGCGTCTTGGCCTGCCCGCGCAATCCCAACAGCAAAATGTCGTGCTTGCTCAGCAGCGCGTTGACCAACTGCGGCACAACGGTGTCGTCATACCCCACGATCCCCGGAAGAATCGGCTCGCCGGCGCGCAGCTTGGCGATGACGTTGCGGCGCAGCTCCTCCTTCACCGTGCTCGGCCGGTGGCCGCTCTCGCGCAATTCCCGCAATGTCCTGGGTCGGTCCACCGAAATGAATGCCCCCTCTCAATCCCCCGTCGCGCCATCCTAAACAAAACCGCAATATAGGGAAACCGATTCCATCATGACCCGCGAATCTTCGCCCGGATTATGACGCTCGTATCTTCGCCTGGATTATGATGCTCGTATCTTCGCCCGGAGGGCGCACGACCTTAGCCAGGGACTTCAGTCCCTGGATCGGGTTCCCCATTTCTTCCCGCCCGGAGGGCGGGCGAAACCCGGTTTCCCTTCTGTGTGTTCTAATTTAGAAATCACCCTCCGCCCCGTCAACGCAAACGGATCGGGTGGCGGGGCCCACGCTTGCTCGGCCACGCTCACGCGCCGCCGCCCGATCTCATTCCGCTGTTCGCTCCAGCGCCAGGTCAATCGCCGGCGCGGAATGGGTGATGGCCCCGACGGAAATGCGCTCGACGCCGGTGGCGGCCACGGTGCGGACGTTGTGCAGCGTGATGCCGCCGGACGCCTCGAGTGCGACTTTGCCCCGCAGGTTCCGACGGTCGCGAAGCTCGACCGCCTGACGCATCTTCGCCGGCAGGAAGTTGTCCAACAGGATCACGTCAATGCCGACGACCGTCAGCAACGCCTCGACTTGTTCGAGCGTGTCGGCCTCGACCGCGATGAAGGATGGTCGCTCGCCCCGGGCTTCGCCCGGCCGCGGGCTCAACCCCGCCGTGAATCGCGGACCACCATGGTCGTGGACATTCGACCGGGTATTGCGCGCGGCCAGCGCATTCAGCATCCCGAACACATGACCGGCCAATCGTTCCGTGGACACACCGACGATGTGGTTGTCCTTGATCAGTACGGCGTCGTACAGCCCCATGCGGTGGTTGCACCCGCCGCCGCAACGGACCGCGTACTTCTCGAGCGCCCGCCAGCCCGGCGTCGTCTTCCGCGTGTCGAAGATGGCCGCACCGGTCCCGGCCACCGCGTCGACGAACTCCCGCGTCAGCGTCGCGATGCCGCACAGGCGTTGCAGGAAATTCAGCAGCACGCGTTCGGCCGCCAAGACGTCGCCGGCCATTCCGCGCAGGACCGCCAATTCACTGGGCACGTCGTTCCAATGCGTCCCGTCGCCGATGCCGTCGCGCCAACACATCTCGATTTGATCGCTGTAAACCGCGAGTACCTGGTGCGCGATCTCCCGGCCCGCGAGCACACCCGGCTGCCGGGCGATCAGGCGCGCGGTCAAGGGCTCGTCCGGCCGCGGGTTCAGCGCCGCGGTGACGTCCCCCGCGCCGAGGTCCTCCTCGCGGGCCAGCCGGGCGAGAATCGTCGCGCGCGACCGAAGTTCATTCAGCATCAACTCGTCGGTCATGGCTTGGCGCCAATACGCTCGCGTCGGACCCGTCGCGCGGTTCTCAGCAGACTACGACAACCGTCCGCTGCGTAGAATCGCAATCAGTAGCCCCAGCCCCAGCACCCCCGCGATCAGGTAGCCGAAAAAGCCGTACGTCTGCAAACGAACCCCGAACAACACCGCCCCCGAATCGGACGTGACCACCATCGAACTGGCCACCACGATCGCCGCGATCATGATCGAAAACGCCAGCCGGTTGCTCGAACGGTCGATTTCCCGGCCCAGCGATTCAATATTCTCGTGTCGCACGTTGACCTGCCACTGGCCCGACGAAAACTGGGTCAACACCTCCCGCAATTGCTGCGGCGCGGATCGCAGAAAACTAACCAGATGCCACAACGTCACGCCCGCCGCCCGCGCCAGTCGCGGCGGGGACAGCCGTTCGCGTATCACGTGCTTCAATCTTGGCTTTAGGATTTCCGCGGGGTTCAGGTCCGGGTCCAGCCGCAGCACCGTCCCCCAAATCGTGGCCATTGACTTCAACATCATCACCACGTCGCGGGGCAATGCCAGCTGATGACGCCGGATCATTCCGGTCACTTCCAGAAAAACGGCCCCCACGCGCAACCGCTGCGCCGGCTGACCATGGTAGCGGTCCAGCAGCGCCTTGATGTCCCGCGTCAATTGCGCGCGATCCGTCTTCATCGACGACGCCCGCATCTCCGAAAGCGCGTCCACGATCAATTCCGGATCGCGGGCCACCGCGCCCATCACCATCACCAGCAACTGACTCGCGGCCGTCTCGCTGATGACCCCCGTCTGTCCGAAATCGATCAATCCGATCTGCGCCGGCGGCATCACCAGAATGTTCCCCGGATGGGGGTCCGCATGAAACACGCCGATCTCGAAAAACTGCCGCAGGAACACGTCGGCCAAGCGCGACGCAATCTGCTTGCGGCTGAATTGCACGCCGTCCGCGCGCAACGCTTCGTCGATGTTCCGCCCGCCCACGCGCTGCAGCGTCAGCACCCGCGCCGTGGTGTGCGACCAGATCACCTCCGGGATGATCACCTGCCGTTCGTCCTGCAACGCCGTGCGCACCCGCGCCGTCACCGACGCCTCGTAGGTGAAGTCCAGCTCGTTGGACAGCGTGCGCGCGAATTCCTCGACGATGGCCCGTGGATGATAGGCGTGGGCCTCCGGAACCCACTTCTCGAGCGCGTCGGCCAGCCATTCCAGCAGATACACGTCGGCGCGGACCTCCTGCTCAATCCGCGGCCGCTGCACCTTGATCACCACCTGCCGCCCGTCGGGCAACGTCGCGTAGTAGACCTGTCCGATCGAACCCGACGCGATCGGTTCCTCGTCGACGTGACCGAACGCTTCCGCCACCGGCTTTTGCAGTTCCTCGGCGATGATCCGCCGCGCTTCATCGCTGTCAAACGGCTCCACCCGGTCCTGCAGCGTGCGCAGTTCATCAAGTATGTCCGGCGGCAGAATGTCCGGGCGCGTGGCCAGCATCTGCCCCAGCTTGACGAACACCGGACCGAGTTCGCCGGCCACCATCTTCAGCCGCCGCCCCACGCTCGCCGGCGCCGCCTCCGCGGCGCGCTCCCGCCGCAGCCACAACGGCACGAAGCGCCCCAGGTTGACGCGATCGACGACGTGTCCGAATCCGTGCTGCGAAAGCACGCGCGCGATGCGTTGCAACCGGTGCAGGCTCTGCACGCCACGGGTGATGCTGCGCGGAGTCATGGCACGCCTCGTGTGATGCATCGAAGTGTCATAGCATGGCACGACGCGACGCCGAATCAGAACCCAAGCCGGGAATCCGGGGCCGGCGTCGGAACCCCGGCCGCAGTATGTGATTAGCGTGCGAAGGACGACATCAGAGCCGTGGGCGCAAGCCCACGGACGACGACCCGGTGCGATATTCGTCGCCGCACCAAAGCCCTGCCATCGCCGGGCTTGCGCCCGGTGCTCTGAATGGCAACGGCGTACGCTAATCCCGTACCGGCCGCAAGGCCGGGGGGCGAATGCCAACCGCCCCGCGTTTTCTCCGTGGTTCGCCGTCGGTTCCGCGCAGCCCGCAGCTCCCGCCGCGAATTCTGACGCCCGCAACCTCCCGGTCACGATCCCGCACGCCGGCGGAGTGGTCGGTCCGATCGCGACCGCTGATTACCGGGCATCAATCGTGCCCGAATATCGGCGTTTTCGCCATTGCGGACGCCGATATCTTACCGGACGCTTCGTCGCGGCGGTCCGAAAGGCGACCGGGGGACCGGAATTCGCGGTCGGCAGTCTTGAATCGCGGTCGCGGGTCGGCTATAAACGGGCGTACGCGACGGGGTGGGAGGAGAAAGAAGACCATCCACCCGGTCTTTCACAATTGAGCAAATGGGGTGGTTTTCCGCTCGCCACGGCCGGGTTCCCCCGGCTATAATGGGCCGACCGCCGGGGTAGGCGGGGAATCGTGGTCGTCGTAGCGGGGGGGCACGCGGGGGAGTCAGAAAAACGCTTTTTTTGGAAGGCGGTCTCGTCCCGGCGATATTCTTGACTCGGTGGGCAGCGCGCGATACGATGGCCCTTGCGGCCGGGGTTATCGTGGCGTCACTCGCCGGGGGGTCGTGACACAAGGGTTCAGGATTCCGGAGGAATCCAAAAAACTTCCGGGGATGGAGTTTGGGAATGAAAACGTCCAAGTTGATGAGCGTCGTGGCGGGGTTGATGGTGGCGGGCGCCGCGTCCGCCGAAACATTTACGGCCAACGTGGTGCTGACCGGCTCACCCAACGTCGCGCCCGGGGGATCGACCACGCTGGAGATCCGGGGAACGTTGACCAACGAGAGCGTGAACAGCGGTCTGTGCTTCTTCGCGTACGACACGCGGGTGACCGGTCCGCGTCCTGTCAATCTATCGACTGCGGCGCTGATCGCGCCCGGGGACGACGTCGATGAGTTCGTCTCGCCGTTGGGCTACAGCATCAACTTTAACGGCACGCCCAGCGGCAACAACTTGGCGCAAATGGGCGGCGGCACCAATACAATTAAGAACGTCCCCAACGCGGCACCGTTCGTTCCGATACCCAACTGCTATCCCCCGTTCAACGGGTGCAACATTCCATTGAACGTCGGTCACGGCGGCGGGGCCGAGCTTCACCAGATCACGCTGTCGCTTCCGGGCGATTGCGAGTCGGGCGAGGAATACACCTTTCAGCTCATCCCGGGCAGCTTGTTCGCCAACTACATCGATTCAGTGTCGGGCGTGGTCCCGAACGAGACGTATGCGGTGAATGCGGTCGAGACCCTCGTGATCGGTAGCAGCGTCGTGCTGACCTGCGGCTGCGAGGACCCCAACATGGCCGCCCCGGCACTGGTGCACGGCAACGGCGGGGCCGGTCAGGTTCAGCCCTGTTCCGGTTATCGCGACCCGCGTATCGAGACCACCGGCCCGGATCGCGTAGTCATGCAGTTCAATGAACCGGTTCGTGGCATCGGTGGATTCCCGGTGGGAGCCGAGTCGTTCATCCCGACCGAGACCGGCGGCGGAGCGCCCCCGGTGGTGATGGCGGTCAATCAACTGGCCCCGATGGACGGGTCGAGATACGAGGTGGTCTTGAACCGCGTCATGACGCTGCAGCAGTGGACCACGATCCGTGCGACCGTGGAGGACCTGTGCGGCAACCCGATCACGAACAATGGCAGCTTGGGCCTGGCGAACGAACCGGACCGGGTGGACATCGCCCGTCTGCCGGGTAACGTGAACCAGGATTTGGCCACCCAGCCGGTGGACTTGATCAATTTCCGGCAGGCGTTCGCCGGGGGATTTGCCGCCCCGTGCCTGCCCGCGACGCTTTACTTCGACATCGATCGCAACGCGACGGCATTGCAACCAAACGACCTGATCCGGTTCCGCCAGATTCTGGCGGGTACGGCTCCGGCCACGAAGATCTGGCTGAATCAGACCATCCCGGCGAGGCCGTAGTCGGCGCGACGGGGCGGGTACACGGTTTCGAGGGAGCAGAAAGAAGTCTGTCGGTTACATGGGTGACACGCACGCCGCGCGATTCGACTTGAATCGGGGACGTGTGACGAATCATGGGGTGCGGGCGAATCCGACGGTGCGATTCGTCCAGATGGAATCAAGGTCGCAAGCAGGAGCGTTCGAGGCGAGGCTCCGATAGGCTTGCCGCAGTACAGGAAGATGGAGGCTGTGGAGATGGTGAAACGAAGTTTTGGAGCGTTGTTGGTGGTGGGTATGGTGACCTCGCTCGCATCGGCGGGCTCGGCGCCCTACGAGTTGTTGTACAACGGTCACACCGGTCAGGCGGACGACCCAGTGATGATGATGCCGGGGGTGGCGCAGCCCTTGACGATTTCGCTGAGGAACAACACGCCCGCCACTCAGTTGCGCATCGGCGGCGCGTCTTTCGATTTCAGCTCGCCGGGCAATATCGGCTTCGATTACGACGGCGCGGACAATGTGTCCGATCCGTTCAGCCGTCCGACGCTGGCGGACGACGGCTGGCAGTGGGGCGGCCCGGTGGGCGACCCGTTTGATGCCAACGGTAATGCGGCGCCCGCATACTCGCAGTTCGGGGGTGGAATTCGTCGGACGGGAAACGAGGAGGACGGGTTCTTCTACCCGCAGCCGTACCTGTTTTCGAATTCTCCGCCGCAGACGGCGTTCGGCGAGGGCAGCGACGCGTTGACCGTCCGGGCGAATGCCGGCGCGACGGTGGAGCTGGGCACGCTCATGATCACGCCCAACTTGGCGCCGGGGCCGGGCAATTTTGTGTTGGCGAGCAACGGTGCCATTTTCCACGGCGTGACCCAGGGGTTCCGCGACATCACTCAGCCGCGCGACGGCTTTCCGAACGAGCCGTTCGGATTGGACAACGCGGCGTCGGTGCATCTGGTGGTGCCCGAGCCGGCGACGCTGGCTTTGATGGCCGTCGGCGGACTGTTGGGTCTGCGTCGTCGTCGTCAGGCGTAAGTTGAGGCGGGGATAGAACTCGCCTCCGCACAGTCTCCTGTGGGAGCGGGACCCGCGATTCGGGTCCCGCTCCTCACAAACACGCTTCCCGTTTATTACGGACCGTGACCGGGAGCGAAGGTTGGAACGGGCGATGACCGATGCGTTCAGACGCGTCGGCGAGTGGTCGGGGGACCGCGAAGCCCGTAACGCAGCGGATGGGGAGACCGACGGCAACCGCAAAGATCCCGAACGACATCGGGTCGTCGGGCCGATCGTGGGAAAGAAGCCCAGCGGACGTCCGATACGGGAATCAACCCGATTCGCCGCCAATCCACGACGAAACAGAATGACGTGAATTTGGGGGAACACCACTGTGGAATTCGTCCAGCCGGTGGCGTAACATGGATATGATGGATAAGCGCGCGAAACATTTGTGGCTCGTCGGGCTGATGGCCGCCTTGATTACCTCGGCCGCATCGGCGGATGCGATTATCACGTATGCACCGACGGGCGTGGTTGCGGGCGAGTCGACGGCGGTGACCATCAGCGTCACCGACGCGACGGGCGCCGGATTCGGCCTCGGCCAGGTGCGGTTCAATTTCACGGCCGACCCGGGCATGACCATCGACAGTTTCGCGTGGATGAGCGGACTGAACGGGGTGCATTATTCACATACCGACGCGCTGGCCAACCCCATGACCCTTTTGGGCTCGCTCTTCAGCGTACAGGTGCCGGCGAGCGGCACGATCCCCATCGCCCAAGTGATGGTGACCGTGGACGAGAACGCCAACGTGGGCGATCATTTCACGCTGGTTAGCAGCGTCATGGTCAAGAAATTCCCGACGTTTGCCCAACTGCCCATCGCCGGCGACGGCATCGACACCGAAATTCACGTCATCGTTCCCGAACCGGCCACCATGATGCTGCTCGCCTCCGGCGGGCTGCTGATGCTGCGGCGTCGGCGAGCCTGACAGGCGTTCACAACATCCCGAGATTCGGCGCCGGCGGGGATCCCAGCGATCGCCGCTTTTTTTTGCGCCATGCGTACAGGTCATCGATGACGCCGCAAGCGTCCCGGTCCTGCGGGCGGCCGACGGTCGTGCGCGTTCGGCCCCGGTTTTGCGGCCGGGGTTCTGATGCCTGATCCGCGGGGCTGGGACCACAACGGCATCCTGTCCGCAGGCTCCCCCGGAGCATCGGCGTTCGGGGTGACAGGGCGGGACCCGCGGGTTAGCGTGTGTGCGGGAGGCCGCGGGACATGGATCGCGCTACCGTCGGATTGATCGGCACGGGGATCATGGGTGTGCCGATGGCGTTGAATCTGATCAAGGCCGGGCATCCCGTTCGCGTCCATTCGCGGACCCGGGCGCGGGCCAAACCGGTACTCGACGCCGGGGCGTCATGGTGCGACTCGCCGCGGCGGGTGGCCGAGTCGGCGGACGTGGTCATCACCGTTCTGCCGGATTCGCCGGACGTCGAGGCGGTGTACCTTGGCCCGGACGCTGTTTGCGCAGGATTGCGGTCGGGCGGTTTGGCCATCGACATGTCCACGGTGTCGCCGGAGACGGCCCGGCGGGTGGACGAGGCCGTTCGGCGGCGGGGCGGTTCATTCCTCGACGCGCCGGTATCGGGCGGAAAGACCGGGGCCGAGGCCGGCACGCTGGTCATCATGGCGGGCGGCGAGCCGGACGCGCTCGAACGGGCGATGCCGGTGCTGCAGGCCGTCGGAAAGACGGTGGTGCACTGCGGCCCGTGCGGGTCGGGGCAGTTGACCAAGCTGTGCAATCAGATCATCTGCGGGTTGAACCTGCTGGCCGTCGGCGAGGCGATCGTCTTCGCGAAGAGCGTGGGGTTGGACCCCACCGTCATGCTGCGGGTGGTGTCGGGTGGCGCCGCCGGATCGTGGGCGGTGGAGCACCTGGGCACGCGGATGGTGCGCCGCGATTTTGCCCCCATGTTCATGATCGATCTGCAGCAGAAGGACCTGCGCCTGGCATTGGAGGCCGCGCGGGGCGGTCCGGTGCCATTGCCCGGCACTTCGCTGGTTCATCAACTGCTGGCGTCAAACCAGGCGATGGGCGAGGGCCGGGAGGGCACGCAGGCGCTGGTCAAGACGCTGGAACGCCTGGCGCGGATGGGCGACGGCGACTCGCCGGAGTCGTGACCGGAGCAGGAAGCGTCGGGTCGATGACCCGACCTACGGAGGCTGGATTCGATGGGGCGGACGAATCCGGGGGTTTCGTCCGCTGTGGCGGACTCCACCCCCGGCCAATGACCGCCGTCACGCAGGGGCTGGAAAGGGCGATGTGCCACCACCGCCCATGATCCGCCGATCGCGCCCGGAAGCGTGATGGCGTTTTAGAATTCGTTGCCGGCGAGGGGGAATCGGCGGCGATGCTAGGTCGAATGAATGCCCGAAGCGCGCGGCGATAATCAGCGGGAAGACCTGGACGGACCGGATGATCCGTCGAACGCACCGACGGAGACGGCCGATTCGGGATCGACGCCATCGCCCGGACGGGATTCGGCGCCGCCCGGGCTTATTCCGGGATACGAACTGAAGCAGGTGATCGGCCAGGGCGGCGCGGGCGTAGTCTACAAGGCGCTGCAACTCTCGATGAAAAGGAGGCAGGTGGCCGTCAAGGTCCTGCGCATCGACCGGTCGGCGTCGAGAGAATACGAGAAGCGGTTCGAGCGGGAGATCGACATTGTCGCGGGTCTGGATCACCCGAACATCATCAAGGTTCACGACTCGGGCACGACGTCGGACGGCCGGCGCTTTTTCGCCATGGACTATGTGTCCGGTGAGCCGCTGGATGCGTACGTGCGGACGCATGCCCTGGGTTTGGACGAGACGCTTTCGCTGTTCGAGTCGGTATGCGACGCCGTGGACTTCGCGCATCACCGCGGCATCATCCATCGGGACCTCAAGCCGTCCAACCTGATCGTGGACACCAACGGGCGCGTTCGGGTGCTGGATTTTGGGATTGCCAAGTCGACGCACGCGGGACCGGACGGGGACGTGACCGAGGCGGGGCAGGCCGTCGGCACGCGTCGCTACATGTCCCCGGAGCAGGCGCGGGGGCGGGCGGAGCTGATCGACGCGCGGAGCGACGTGTATTCACTGGGCGTGATTTTGGAAGAGCTGGCCAGTGAACGGGGCGGGGTCGATGACGATCTGGCGGCCATCGTGCAGTACGCCCGTCATCCGTCGCCGGAGGGGCGGTATGCGACCGCCCGCGCATTGCGGGACGATGTCGCGTTGTACCGTCAAGGAGAATCGCCGCGGGCGCTGACGGAACGATCCGGAGGCTCGACCCGGCGATGGGTGCGACGGTGGGCGGAGCGGCACACGGTTGCGAGCCGGGGGGTCATTGTCGTCGCCGTGGTGCTGATCGTCTGGACGGTGGGAGCGACCGTCATTTATCGGTGGACGCCGCTGAACGCATGGTATGAGCGCTGGGTCACGACGAAGGTGACGCCGAGCACACGACTTCCCCCCCTCAGCAGCGTGGCCATCGTGGCGATCACCGATCAGACGCCGATTGAGGAATTGGCGGCGGAGTCGGGGCTGGCGGGCGTCCGCCGATCGGAACTGTTCAGTTGGCGGCGACTGCACGGACGATTGATGTCGCGCCTGGCCGAGAGCGGGTGCCGTTGCGTGGCATGGGATATCGCCTTTCCCTCGCCGACGGAATACGACGAGGATTTCGTCGCGGGCGTGGAGGCGTTGCAGTCGGTGGGCGTGGACGTGGTGGTGGGCGTTCGCGCCTGGTGGTTCGGCGGCGAGGGCGTGCCGCCGATCAGTTCGACGATCGCGGAGCACGTGCGTTGGGGTTGCATGGGCGCGGGGCTTGACGAACGGTCGCCGTGGAGCGTGCACCTGCTGGCGCAACGGGGAATGAACGATCCGCTGCCGTCGCTGTCGTTGGCCGCGTTTTCGAACGTTCGCCATCCCGGCGCCGAGTTCGGAATCCGGATCGAGGACGTTCCGCCGTCGATTCATCTGGTTTATTGGGAAGTGGGTTTGGCGCCGGCGGCGCGGCGGCCGTTGGGCGACCCGGACGTGATCGAACCCTCCCACCTGTGCGAATGCCCCGGGGATGATCGAGTGTGCTCGCCGCTTCTGGGAATACAGGACGGAGACCGAGTCGCGCTCCTGAACACGCCGATGCCGGCGGACGACGTTCTTCGTGCCGCCACCGTTGACTATGGCGATGTGTTCCGTCAGACCAAGGAAGAACTGACCCGACGGTTCGAAGGCAGGACGGTGGTAGTCGCGGACCACCGGTCGGATCAGGATCTTTTCGCCTACCCCGATGGTCGCCGACTGCATGGTTCGTACGCCCAAGCCGCGGCCATCGATTCGCTGGTGGGCCGATCCGTGATCAAGTATCCGCGTCTGGCGGGGGAGATGATGTGGCCGGCGGCGGCGGCATTGCTGGGATGCGGCGTCGCCGGGGTGGTGCGCGGCGGTCTGGGCAGACGGGTGTTGGCGTGGGCGGTCGTCGGGGTTATGGTGTGCGTGTTCTGCGTGGCGGTCTATCACCAGGCGCGGTATCTGGTCAACCCGTTCCCGATGATGTTCGCGGCCGTCTTGGCCGGCGAATGGACCGGTTTCGTCGTTCGGCCGTCGACGCGACGTGCGTCGCACCCCAGCCAGTAAGGAGCCACCCTCATGTTTCGGCATTGTGCCGCGGTTCTTGCCGGATGCCTGTGCGTGAATTGCAGTTGCTCAATCGACAAGATCGGGAAAACAACCGCCCCGGTCTTCTGGTTGGACGGCGTGGCGGCGACGGCGCCCGCGGCCGCGACGACGAATCGTCTGTCCGGTCTGAACGGGGTCCGCGTCAATCAGCGATCGCTCGCCCGTCGGGTCTACGCGAAAGACGATCTCCAGACCGACCAGATCGTCCGGCTCTCGATCGAGCAGACCGTTGACGACATTCACTACGACTACGACGTGCTGATGGGGCCGTGGGCGGGCAGGGACTCATGGGCCGAGGCGGAACTGCACAACTCGGCGCCGACGCTGTTTCTGCGGCGCGGCTGGGGTTTCTTCTGGGGCAAGATGCCGGTGGCCGAAACCACGTGGGTCGTCGCCGGCGGAATCGGCACGATCATGGCCGTCGAAATCGTGAGCGACGATCGACAACGCATCTACTTCCCGCTGGGGAACGTCGCGTATGCAAAGGTGAACGTAAAGTGCGTCAGCGGGACCGGCGCGATCGAGTTAAAAACTCCCGGCAAGTTTGTGGAGGTCTCCAGCGGCTGCACGATCGGCCCGGAGAAGGACATCTCCGCGGATCCCGACGCGACGGCGTTCATCACACGGGTGACGGAAACCGCGGGGACGGCCGGCTTCGCTCCCTGATGCGGGAAATCTTCGTGGCACCCATGCGGGCGGAAGGGCAGCGCGGATGGTCCGGCTGATGCCCCCCGATCGAAGCTATGCCAGCGCCTTGCTGACCGTGTCGATGAATTGGGCGGCGTGAAACGGCTTGGGGAGCACGCCGCAGAAACCGGCCTGCAGCATCGCCTGGCTTCGGCCCTCGGTCAGCCCCGAACCGGTGGCGATCAGTTTCAACGACGACATCCCCGGGTGGTGACGCAGATCGCGGCAGACCTGCGCCGGCTCGACGTCGGGCAGCGACACGTCCACGACCATCACCGACGGCTTGACGCTCTCAGCGGCGACGCCGGCCTCGAACGCCGACCGCGCCCAGATCACCTCGAACGCGCCGTGGGACTCGATCGATTCGCGCAGCGCACCGTTCGTCTGCGGGTCGCCGTCCAGTACCAGCACGCGCGTCCTGCCCGTTTCCATGCCGTTCAGCGGGATGCCGTGGACCTTCATGAATGAAATCAACTCCGGCACCGGAATGCGGCGGTCCTTGCTACCCGGAATGCGATAGCCGCGGAGTTGGCCGGCGTCGAACCACTTGCTCACCGTGCGCGGGGCCACGTTGCAGATTCGGGCGACCTGTCCGGTGGTCAGCACGCTTTTTGGTTTGGTCATGTTTCGTGTCTCGATCGCCGTCGGCGCGACGGGGGTTGGAGGCGCCCCATTACCGCCCGATCCGCACCGGTCTCCGGCGTGCGGCCGTCCTTCGGCGCGCCGCGGGATGCTGTCGCGAGTATCGGTCCGTGCGCATCCGATGTTCACCAAGTGCGAGACGCGAACGACCGGCCGAGCCGTTTCGCAAGCCTGAACCCCGCCGGCGCGCGCAACGTCGATCCGGAAGGTCCCAATTCGTGTGGGGCCACGGGCCCTGGCGCATGCGTTCCCCTCGCGATAATAGGAGCCGAAATCAGGGTTCTCAACCAGACGACGGCACCGCGATCAGAACCCGCCACGCGAGTGGCGGGCCGAACGGAGTGGGTGTTCCTTGCAAGGCGCGCCTCGGCTCGGTCGCGGTTCGGCCCCGCACTCTCGCCCGAGGTTTTGATGTTCGCGCCGCGAAACAAGATCCACCGACGTTCACAGCAGGGATTCTGGAAACGACTTCGATCGGTCGGTGATTGAATCCAATGCCGGGTAATGAGCGCCCAGCGCCTCGGGAACGGCCACCGGGCCACCCTCGATCATGGCCCGCAACTGCAACGCGTTGGCCGGCGCCTGGCCGCGGTAGTGGTTGTTGGTGAACACGTAAACGCGGTCGGCTTGGTCCCCCACGTCGTGGATGCGCGGGACCCACTCGCGTAACTCGTCCTCGGCGTACAGGTAGTTGTAGCGTTCGTGGGCCGCGATTCCTTCCGCGAACCAGGTGTCCGAACGCCGTCCGTGCAGCCGAATGTAGCCGATCGGTGATGTGGCCACTGCGGTCGGTCCGACGCAATGGACCAGCGGGGGCTGATCGATGTTGCACCAGGCGATGCCTGCGTCCTTCAGCCAGGCGTGGGTGTCCGCGACGGACCAGGAATCGTGCCGCAGCTCGACGGCGAGCGGGATGGATTCGAAATCGCCGGCCAGCCGCCGCAACCAGTTCAGCGAATCAGGTCCGCGCCGAAACGACCACGGAAACTGCATCAGCACGCAGGCCAATCGCCCCGCGTCGACCACGGGCCGCACGCCGTCCACATAGGTTCGCACGGCATCGGCCGAATAGCGGCCGCGTTCGTGGGTGAACGATTGATGCAGCTTGAACGCGAAACGAAACCGTGCGTGCGACGCCACGCGGCGGATCCACGCGGCGGACATTCGCGGCGGCACCGGACGGTAGAAACTGACGTTCACCTCGACCGCGTCGAAATAGCGGGCCAGATACTCCAACGCGTCGAATCGCCGCGAAACACCCGACGGATAAACGATGCCCGCCCAGTCCGGGTAGCTCCACCCGCACGGGCCGAAATAGAATCGCCGCGCAAACTCGCGGTGGGACGGGATCGCCGCGGCGTCCGTCATCGCGACGGAATCTTCAGCACCTGACCGACCTTGACCTGCGCCGGATCACCGCCGATGACCGTCTTGTTCAGTTCGTAGATTTCCTTCCAACGCGTGCCGGCCGACAGTTCCGCGCGGGCAATCGCGTACAGTGAATCTCCTTCGCGGACGGTGTAAATCTTCATCGACGCGGGGGTGGGGGGCAACGAGGCGTTCGTCGCAACCGGAACCGCGCCGCGCACGGGGGCGGATCCATCACGGCCGCCCGGAACGGCGCCCGCCACTCGCTCGGGCTGCGCACGCGGTAACGCGGGTAACGGCTGAACGTCGGGGATCACGACGGCGGCACCGGCGGCCAGCGACCGCTCCGGTTGCAACGACGGGTTCGCCGAGCGGATGGCCGCCGCGTAACGTGCGTCGCCGTAGTACAACTGCGCCAACTGCTCGAACGTGTCACCAGCCTTGGACGTGTGTACCTCGGTCGATGTTTTCGGCTTTTCGTTTCCCACCATCGGCAGCGCCGAAACGGCCGGCGCATTCGCGCGCCCGTCGGTCAGCGCAGGCGTCGACTCGTTGCCGCGCGTCCCGTCACCCGCCGTCCGGCCGATCGAGTCGCCGCCGGCCGGCCCCGGCGCAACGACGCTTCCGGCGCCGGGCGCGTTCGACGGATTCGACGACGCCACACGCGAATCGGTCGGTTGACCACCGGGCGCGGTGGTCGACGGCGGAGGCGCGGATTGCGTCGCCGGCGAGGACGTCGACGAGCGCGGTGCGGTTGACGCGGGCGACGGTCGCCCGGCGTCCGCCTGCGCCGGGCGATTCGTGGACGGATTCGTCCGGTTTCCACGAGACGGGTTGGTGGCCGGCGCCGGCGGCGTCGACTTGTCTCCGCCGCCCATGGACAACACCCCATCACTGCCACTTAATGGCACTTGCGTCGCGGGCGTGTCGGATCGCGAAAAATACCACCCCGCCCCCACCGTCAACGCCAGCGCCACCGCCAGCCCCAACTTCACGTCCGTGCGCATGACCCACTCCTTCGTGAAATGCCGCGCCACCCTTGCCGGACATCGCCGCCGCGCCACCAATCGACGCGCGACGCATGCCACGGTTCCCGCGCGATGCTACAAAACGCGGTCACCACGGTCAACGTCATTCACGCCCCGGCGCCGTATGTTTCGGTAATGATTGAATGCGACCGACGGCCCCGTCCGGATCGTGCCGGCGACGGTCGCCCCGTGAACGCCGCTTGTGAATTCTTCGAATCGTCCGCCGCGGCGGGGGAAACCCGCGCTACGAGGACCCGATGGGACGCGGACGGGCAAACGGAACTGCCTATGCGTCCGGCTCCATCGTGGCCGTCATTTCAAACGTCTGGAATTGTTCGCAGTACAGCTCGGCCCGCTCGCGGTGCGTGACCACCAGTAACGCAACGCCGGTCTGATGGGCCTCGAACATCCGCTCGATCGCCTCGTCGGTGGACAGTGGCGTCAACTCCACGATCACCCTGACGACGTGCATCATGTCGTTCACGTCGTCGTTGTGAAGCAACACACGATACGGCGGCAGCATCCGTGCCGCCGGACGAGTCTCGACCGGGGCCACGGCCGTCGCTGTCGAGCCGCCGGTGTCCGCTGAATCGATCACGATCGCTTGTTCAAGTTGGTCCATAGCTTTTTCGTCCGCCGTGCGGCTCCTGAATTGCCTCAATCGGCCATTTTCCCAGAATCGCGTCGAGGAATCAACCCCCGCCGTCTGCATCCGACCGGATGGCCTCCACCGCAATGGTCTTGGTCGCGGTAAACGGCCGGCCGGTCGCCAAATCCACGAATTCCATCCAGATGTCGATTTCCTGCCCCGGTTTGGGTTCGAATCCGGCGGTGAACGGCACCTCCACTTTGTAATGATTCGTCCAGAACCGTCCGTACCACGCCTTGCGGATGAAATCCGCGTCAGTCAGAAGCGCGAACCCCACCGTCCGCGTCTGCCCCGGCTCCGCATGGTCGAGCAGCTTGATGGTGATCGGCCCGCCGACTTTCAGCACGTCGCCGTCAGCATCGACTGGACGGAAATAGACGGCGACGCCGTCGTCTCCAGGCCGGTCGTCCAAATTAACGCCGTCGCTAATGTCCAGAATGACGACCTTCTCGATCTCGAACAGCGGCGACGGCGGCAGCCTTCCTTCGGTCTGGAGGTTTCGGATTTGCCCGGTCAACGATTCGATTCGCGCGTCACGACCGGCCAGTTGCTCCTCCAGCTCGATCGTCTCGACCTTCAGGCGGTTGATCTCCTGGGACAGGACGCGAAACTTCTCTTGCTCGGTCGGACCGCATCCTCCGCCGGCGACAATTCCGAACCACCCCGCAACGGCCACGATCGTGAAACGAGCACGTACCATGCCGTGGCTATACCCAACCCCGCCGTCGCCTGCAAGTTGATTCCCGACCTTCGACGCGATCGCGTCAGCCGGCGCGGAGCGCAACAAGAAGGACCACACCCGCCGATGCGGATGTGGTCCCCATCAAATCACTCGTCCGACGGACCCGCGGGAAAGCGGGTCACCCCGGAAGGCGAACTAGCTCTTGGCCGGCTTGCCGTCCTTGAACGCCGTGTTGCAGGCCTTGCAGGTGCCGTCCGTCAAACGGGCGGTCGCACAGCCTTCGCACTTGGCGCTGTCCTTCACCGCGGCCTGGACGGTCGCATACGCCGCCACGGCGTCGTCGTAGGATTCCTTGCTGTTATACTGGTGGTGGCCGACGAATCCTTCCTTGCAGTGGTCGCAGAAACCACCGGTCTTGAAGGCCTCGGCGCAGGTCGAGCAATGCGACTCGATCCCCGCGACCGCATCCGGGGCGATCAGCTTGCCCTTGGCAAGCACGAACGCGGGCTTGGACTGGAACGTCCGTCCCTCGGCCACGAACGTCTTGCAGTGATCGCAGGCGCCGCCCTCGGTCGCGGCCTTCTTGCAACCCGGGCACTTCGACTCCTTCAACTTGCCGGTCATCTCCGTGCTGCCCGCGAGCAGGTCGTAGAGCGCCTGGCTGTTAACCTCCAACGCAAACACCTTGCCGTGCTTGCAGCCGCCGCAGAATCCTTCACCCGCCTTCTCGATCTTGCCGCAACCGGCGCAATCCGGACCCGCGAACGCCGCCGACGACAACGCGGCCACCGACAATCCACAGACCACCAACATTACTAGCCGACGCATCGACTTTCTCCAAAAATGCAAAGACCCAGCGATTTGCCTAAAACCCCGTCCGCACCGTGCTTCCGGAGTCGATCTTTCCAGCTTAATCTATCGGCGACTTGATCCTCCAGGATCGAAACGTAACCGCTTGCCGCACGGACGTACGCTTGGCCCGGGTCAGCATGGTCCTTCACGCTCGATTACCGGTTGGGACAACTGTGCGGCGGGCGGAATAGTGCCACAACGCCGATCAGCCGTCAAATCCCAGCCCACAGGCTGTTACACGTTTGTTATAGGATAGGACGCATCAACGGGGCTCCGTCCTGCGCTGGGCGAAATCCGCTGACACGGCAGAAAAAGCTAAAACAACTGTAACGACATTGAAAATATGATGTTACGATGCTACGCACCAAATCTGTGCCGACAACTTCCGACAGATTGGCAGTGTGAATGCGGCGGTCGCTAATCCGCAACCAGCGGCGCCAGCGAGTTGATGGCCGCATAAATCCGCTGCGTGGCGGCATCAAGATTGCCGCGACCGCCCTCGGCCGCGAAATCCGACAGGTCGACCGGTCGACCGTATGCAATGCGCGCATGATGGCGGGAGAATACCGATTTGAAGGTGCTGTCCCGGTCGCTGACCCCGGCGATGAACGCGGGGATCACGGCCGCGCCGGTTCGCAGCGCCAACAAGGCCACACCATTCTTCAGTTGCTCGTCGGTTTCCTTGTTGCGGATGCCGCCCTGAATGAACATGCCGATGACTTCGCCGTCGCGCAGGCGGCGGATGGCCGTCTTGGTCGCGCCAACGTCGTTCTCGCCGCGGCGGACCGGAATGCACCGGGCCAATCGAATGAACCAGCCGAAAACCGGCGCGTTGTAATATTCGGCCGCGATCATGAACGCCGGGCGCCGATAATCGCATGTACCATAAACCAGCAGCGGATCGACCGGGGACACGTGGTTGGCGGTCACGATGACCGGTCCGCTGTGCGGGATTGTGCAGCGCGTACGCGGTTCCAACCGGTACCAAAACTTGACCATCAGCTCGCACAGGTTGCGGACGAATGCGAATTGCCGATCGAACGGGAACCCGAACGAGCGCACCCGATAGGTCATGGCGGCGGTGCTCAGCAGGATGAACACGATCAGCATCAGAATGAAACCCGCCCAGCGGTCCAACGCCGTCCATTTCGGCAACGCCAGCGCTCCCGTAGCCACTAGCAACCCGCCGACCGTGGCCACGTTATAGATTCCGTAGACGCGTCCTCGTAACCGGTTGGGCGTCATGCGTTGAATCATCGCGTCGTAGCTGGCCGCCAATCCGGCGCCGAACACGCCGGCCATGAACACCGACGCCGCCCCCCAAACGTGGGCGAATGTTGGTCCTACGGGAACAAACACGCTACCCGTCAAACTGCTGATGGCCGCGCCAATTCCCACCAGGCACCAGGTGATGGCCACATCGCTGCGCAATGCCCGTCCCAGGATCGACACCAGCACCGCGCCGCCGGCCAGTCCCAGCCCCAGCCATGCCGGAAACCGGGCGATGTCCCGGAAATCGCCTCCGTATACATTCTTTACGATCGCGGGGATGACGCTGCGGACGGTGGCGCCGGAAAACCAGAACACCACGGCCACCCCGATCAACCGGGCCACCCGCCGGTGCGTCACGACGTAGCCCAGTCCAGCGCCCCATCGCGCATGTCCGGCCGGGGAATCGCCGATTCGCGAACGGACCCGCTGCGCGGCAGTCCGAATAAACAACAAGCAGAATGCGCTCAGCGCAAACGTCGCGGCGTCCAAATGGAATGCCGTCTGAATCCTGCCCTGCTGGGCCAGTTCGCCGCCGACAACGGCCGCGAACATGGTGGCGATCAGGCCCATGCCGCCGATCAATGCGTTGGCCGGCACCAGGTCGCGTGCATCCACCAGTTCCGGCACCATGGCGGAGCGGGCGGGGGCGAACAGGGTGGCGAAGATGCCGACGAATCCCAGCGGGATATAGGCCCCCCATTGGCGGCCGGCAATTCCAGTGAAGTAGTCGATCAGCCCCAGGAAACCGAACATGATCGCCACGCGGACCAGGTCCGCGCCGATCATGACCCACTTCCGCGGCAGCCGATCGGCCAGCGCCCCGCTGAACGCTCCGAACAGGAAGAACGGCAGCATGAACGAGAACGTCATGCGGGCCTGCAACGGCGTCACGTCCACGTCCGGGTTCAGGGCGCCCAGATGGGCCAGAATGGCCATTTCCGACAGATGGTCGCCCAGCGCGCTGATCCCGTACGCGCACCACAACAGCATGAACCCGCGGTTGGACAGGAGCGATCGAATGGAAGGTTGCACGTACGATTCCAGCGGGCTTCCGGTCGGATTATCAGAACGAACGGCGCGGATTGAAACCGACAATCCGCGGCCGGGCAAGGCGGGGTCGATGGCGTGGGAGCGCCGACGCGCCCCGTCGGCTCGTCCGGCGCATCCGCTGTTCGACGTGCGCGGGTCCGATCCTGAGCGCGGCGATGGACCCGCGTCGGGTTCGTCACTTGAGAAAAAAAGCGTCCGGCCGGTCGGTTAACTCAAGCGGTGTATTCACGGCACCGATGATTGCCGCAAATGTTCGTTTTTTCGGCGCGTCACGTCGAAGCAAAGGGAGACAGCGTATGCAAGGTTCCAGTTCCTACGGTTACAGTTACGGAAGATCGTCCTGGGGTTCGAGCTCCACCGGTCGCGCCAAGCGCGCCGCCGGCGCGAGCACGTCGGGGTACAAGGCCGTCTGCGCCGCGTTCACTCACAAGATCGCGTCGTATCGCACGCTTTGCAGCCAGGCGACCGGCTCGGCCGCGAGCCATCGCCCCTCGCCGACCACGCTGAATCAGTTCGGCAGATGGATTGAAAAGGGAGCGGTGGTCCGCCAGGTCAGCGCCGCCCAGGTCCGCCGCTGGGCCAAGGCCCAGCGACCGGTCGCGAGCGCCGGTGCGGCCAAAACGGCCCTGACCCGTTGCTTCGGCAAGAGCGCGATCAAGGCGGTGGCGACGGCCAAGGCCAATAACAGTTTCCTGGTCGCCTGCGCGCCGACCGTGAACGGACGCAAGTTTAACCTTCCGCGGTAACTCGCCGATCCGTTTGACCCGGCGCGACCGCACGCCCGCGTGCCCACCCGCCGAGGCCACGAACGAGAAAGACGCCCACGAACGGGCAACCAGACGTGACAAGCCAGGGGCGGCTCGAGTGTTTCGAGCCGCCCTTTCCTTTTGACGTGGGGCGTCCGCGCCCGAACTGAGATCGAGTCCCGCGGCCCAATTAATCCAATCAGAACCCGCCACGCGAGTGGCGGGCCGAATGGCATCGACTTCGCAGATCGACTGGGACTCGGTTCTGAATCGGCCCCGGACTTGCGTCCGATACGTGTCTCGTGCCGAACCGCGAATCGGAGCCGCGGGCGCAAGCCCGCGGACAGGTGAAACCGTCATGGTCACCGAACATCGAAATCTGAAACGAGTGGCGGACGCCAATGACATCGTGCGTCCGGGGTTCTGATTCGGCGCATCAAGCAACGCGAAGCCGCCGAACCGTCCAATTCGCGCCCTGGATTACCGTCACGACGCCGACGCGATCAGCATCAGCACGAAAGCCCCGATCACGCCGCCCACCGCTAGTCCCGACAGAAACCGCAGCCAACTGAATTCGTTCGTCGTTTCGCGGGGCGGTCGACCGACCGCGAACCGCCCCTGCCGCGTTGCGGCGCGGGATTGAACCGATCCGGTCGCCGCCCGTTGCGATGGCCGTGCGATGTTTCGGGGGGGCATTCGCGCCGGAGCCGCCGAGATCGCCGGGGTCGGCCTAATTGTCGAGATTTGTTGTTCCGCGACCGCGGCGCCGTGCTCCATTGAGCGGGCGACTGATGCGTCAGCAGTTGGCACTCCATCGGCGGGAAACCCCGCGACGGTCGGCGCGTCGAAAAGCGACGGCTGAATCCAACGAGGGCGGGCCGGTGCAAAGTTGCCGTCTTCATATCTTAAGGCGGGCCATTCACGCCGCTCGTCCGTCACGTTGTCCGCGCGCGGGGTGCCGGCGGGTTTGTCCGCCGCCAGTACGTACGCACCGCTGTCGTCGGACGGATCGACCAGCTGATCGTGGCGGTATTGAATCCGAATCGCCCGCCGGTCGAATGGATCCGCCGGCTCGATGCCCAGAACATCTTCCACCCAAGCCTCGTCCAACCGCCGTCGCACGCCGTCCCGTTCCTTCAGCAATCGTGCTTTTCCGCTTAGCATGGCCGATCCTCCTGTTCGATTTCACGGACCCACGCGACTACCGGCGACCAACTCGCCGTTCGCGCAGGTGATTGCTCGCGCCTGCAAATGCCATCGGCGCGCGCCTGTCGATCGCCGCACCCCTGTTTGCCGTGACAAAGAAGTCCGCGAATCCGTTAAAATAGGAGTTATGGGTATAGTGGGATGTTTGTACCTGACTAGCGCTCGGTTCTCGCGGATTCCCGCGGTTCCCCGACGTTTCGCGGCCGCGGCGGGCGGTCCATCAGGAATTGCACGCGATCCAGATCGCCCGGCGAAATCGCGTCACGCAGAATCTGTTTGGCCTGCCGCAGGTCCGTACGCCGCGTCACATGGGCCAATACAACGTGCGGGCTGCGAACGCGACCCAGCACTTCCCGAAGGTCGGAAACGTGCATGTGGTTGCCCTGCCGGGCTCGCGACAGGTGTTCGTGCTCAAAAAACGTGCATTCGATGACCAGAATGTCGGCGTCCCGCACGTGCGGAAGCGCGAGGAAGCCGCCCAGCGCCGTATCCCCGGTAAACGTCACCAGCGACACCTCGACGTGGTCCTCGATGGCCACGCCCTGCTTCTTCATGGCCACCAACTGCGGCCCGGACTTGCCCACGAACTCGGGTTTCAGCTTGTGCCGCGTTTCCACGATCGAAAACCCCAACGCCCACGCGTGATGGGCGACCTCGAACGACCGAACGGCCAACCCGCGCCGAATCGGCACGTCCTCGCCCGGATCGACCCCCACGACGTGTCCGGGCGCGTGGTGCCCCTCGATATCCGCCCAGACGGCCATCAGTCGTTGGATGTTCTGGGCTTGGGCGCGATGGATGATCACCCGCCCGGGCGGCGCCCCGATGAATCCGCGTTGCGACAGGTAGTAGGCGACCCCGGCGGCATGATCCATGTGCCCGTGGGTGATGCACACGTTGTCGATGGGGATGATCTCCCGCGGCGCCCGTCCGACGTCAAAACAGACGTTCAGTTCGGGGACCGCGACCACCGACTCCTCACCGGCGAGGCTGTAGCCGACCAGCGTCGTCGAGCCGACCCGGCAGGTGTTCATCCACGTGGGCATGAACGACACCATAGGGCCGCGATCTTGGTTCTCCAAGCGCCCCGGAAGCGCGTCGCCACGGTATCGCAGGCTCTACAACCGCGACCGCCGCGGTACAATCCCGACCGACCCGGGCTTGCCGCGCGAACAGGGATGCGACCGGCCCGGCCGCAGGAGCGACCCAACGTGCGATGTCCGGGCTGCCGTGAAAGCGATCGCGACCACGTCATCGATTCGCGGATGACCGAGGGCGGTTCGGTCATTCGCCGCCGCCGCGAATGCGCGGCGTGCCGCCGGCGGTTCACCACCAAGGAGCGCGTCGAGGAGGAACTGCGTCTGACGGTCATCAAGCGCGACGGCTCCCGGGTCGCGTACGATCGCGACAAGATTCGCAACGGGGTGGCCACCGCGTGCTACAAGCTGCCCGTGGGGGACGCGGAAATCGATCGGCTGATCGACGACGTGGAGGGCGACATCTTCGCGGGGTTCGATAAACAGATCACCACCGCGCAGATCGGCGAATTGCTGATGCGCCGCCTGCGATCACTGAACGCGGTGGCCTTTGTTAGATTCGCGGCCGTGTTCCGCCAATATCAGGACGTCGCCCAGTTCGTCGACGAGGTGCAGCAGGTCAAGGAATTGGCCGCCATTCAGGATCCCGAGCAGGCCTCGCTTTTTGAAGACGAATGATCGCCGCCAGCCCGATGGCGGCCAGGATTTCCAGGAACGGCATGGCCGGCAGGCGATAGCGCATGCTGCCCACGAAAACGGCATGCACGAGCGTGAAATAGGCGGCTGGAAACAGCAGCGCGATCGCCGTCTTGCGATCGGACCACACGTTTACCACGCCGACGACGGTCAGAACATAGATCGGGAGCATCCAGCCGGCGCTGACCACCCGGAACAATCGCGATTGATACGACTCGGCGTTGGGCAGCGGATTCCACGTGCGGGCCATCTTGATGAACGCCAGGCGCAGGATGCGCCCCGGCTCGTCACGGATGAATCGCCAGGACTCGCGCCGGAAATACTCGTTCCACTCCGTTTCGCTCAATCCGCGCACGGCGCTCATCTGTTTGATGTCCGCGAGATTGCTGGCCCCGGGCGCCTGCGGTCCGACGCCGTCGTACAACGAGATACCGCCGCGATTGGTCAGCCAGCACGTTTGCCCGGTGACGCGGTTATTTCGAATCGCCCAAGGCGCCAACGACGCAACGATCAACGCCACCGCCACGATCGCCCCGATGAACGCCCGTCCCCGTCCATGCCGGCGTCCGACCGCCGCCATCATCAGCGCCGCCACGACCAGCCCCAGCGACGATTCGCGCAAGTACACGCAAATCGCGCCCACCACGCCGGCGATCGCCCACCCTAACCACTGCGGGCGGCAATCTCCCGGGCTTCCCGTCGCGGGCCTGCGTGCGGCGTCACCCGTAGGGCGGGTTTCACCCGCCGATTCCGCCGCGGGGTAGGTCTCCCCTGCCCGATCGACCAATGGCCACATCGCCAGCCCGAATCCCACCAGCGCCGCCACGAACGGCGTTTCGGTCAACAACAGGGATGAAAAAAAGACCTGAAACGGGTCGATCGCCACGATCAAACCTGCAATCGTCCCCACCCGCCGCCCGCCGATCCGCGCACCCAACACCCCCGTCAGCACCGCGGTCGCCGACCCGATCAGCCAGTGCGCCGCCTTGGCCGCTCCGATGCCGTGGTCGAAATGCGTGAACGCGGACAGAAAACCCGGATACAGCGGCATCCGCATGGCGCGGAATCCATGTTCGCCGACCAGCTCTCCATGCCGGGCCAGCGACGCGGCCAGATTCCAATAGCCCTCTTCATCGGGGAATTCGAGCCCGCCGCCGACACGGACGATACGGAACAGTCCCCATGCCACCCGCGCGCTCAGCGCCACCACGAATAGGGCCGCAAACGTTCGACTGGACAGGACCGAGCCATGCAGGTGTGCCGACGGACCCGATCGCAACTTCAGGCTCCACCTCGATCACGCTCGTCCTCAAGCTGACGAGCGCGCATGTGCAGAACAGTTCGGGTGACGCTCCGAATCCGCACCCGATCGTCCAGCCGGTGCCCGATCACCCACACCGGACCCAACTGATCGCACAGGACGGCCACCCGGTCGCGCTCGTCCGGGTCCACCTTGGCGTCGATCAGGAATTCGGACAGCCGTTTCGACCCCGGCGCGCCCAACGGCCAGAACCGGTCGCCGCTGCGCCGGCCGCGAATGATCAGCGGCACGTGCACCTGCTCAAAATCGGCCCACTCGTCCATCCGGCTCTGTTTCGATCGCCAGTCTCCCTGCGGCGCTCGCCCGACCGGTTTCACTTCGCAGATCAGTTCCATCCGCCGCACGGGAAGATTCGTCCGGCCCGGCACGTGCACCGCGATTTCGCTGGCGATGGTCTCCCGCGGCTCCTCCGTGGGCATGGACAGCACCAGCCGATCGTACAACTTGGTCACCAACATGCCGCCGGGCAGTTGAATCCGCTTGCCGCTCGACGGATCGGACGCCAGGTCCAGCACCGCCCGCATGTGCGCGAACGTCAAATCCTGCTGCCCCACGTCGAACGAAACAATCGCCCGCCGGATCAACTCCGTCTGCACGATGCGGCTCTTCTTTCCCAGCGCGGCGGCGTTCAACGTCAGCATCTGGTCGTTCCGGCTGATGATCAACGTCTCGAACGCCCGCTGGGCCGTCTCGAACAGATACTCCTCGACCCACCCCGCCTGCTCGCCCAGACGCACCAGCGCGTCGCGCACCTGCGGGTTCACATCCTGTTCCAATTGCGGCAGGATGACGTTGCGGATGCGGTTGCGCATCGGCTCGTTCGACGCGTTCGATTGATCCTCGCGATACGGAATTCCCTCGTCCGACAGGTAGCCCAGTATCTCCCGCCGCGAATGCCCCAGCAGCGGCCGCACCACGTGCACATCGCTCAACGGGCTGATCGATCGCTTGGCCGGAATGCCCCGCAGACCGCGCAACCCCGTCCCGCGCAACACGCGGTGCAGAATCGTCTCCGCGTTGTCGTCGCGATGATGCCCGACGGCCGCCACGTCCGACCCCACCTGAATGCAGATCCGTTCCAAAACGTGATACCGTTCGACCCGCGCCGCCTCCTCGATCGACTTGCCCAGTTCCGCGGCCCGCGCCCCGACGTCCCGTTCGACGACCGTGCATCCGATGCCCAAATCGTCCGCGGCCGCCTGCACGAACGCCGCGTCTTTCTCGGCCTCGTTGGGTCGCAGTTGGTGATTCACGTGGGCGACGTGCAACGTAAGCGAATACCCGGCGCCGTTGTTCAGCGCGACCAACCCGTGTAGCAACGCCATCGAATCCGGTCCGCCCGATACCCCGACGACGACGCGTCCGTCACGCGGGAAAAGCGACCCAGCTTCAATCCGCTCGGCCAATGCCTTCACAAATGGCGACGTGGACATAGCCCCGTATCTTAGCTGTTCGACGCAGAAAAAAAACGCCAAAAGTGCCGATGGCTAAGTGGTTATCGAATAACGACTTACAATAAAACGGGCTTGCGCTAATTGCCAAAAATCCGGGCGGCTTATCGCTGGTGGGTGAAAAATTAACGGCTTTAGTGAAAAGGAGTCCGTGGCGTTCAAGTCTTGTAAGTGCCATTCAAAAGACGAGTTACGGCTGTTTCCGCCGCCGTGTTGAAGTGTGGGTGTATCGGAAATCGGAATCCCTATCGGAAGCGTTCTTGCGAAAACTCGGCGGGTTTTGGGCGGTTTGCGAAAAATCGGGTCATGGTTTCGGCCGCCTTCAGAGGGTCAGGGG
>JABFSN010000236.1 GCA_013140575.1 Phycisphaerales bacterium
GTCGGAATCCGACGCCCATCGAATGTCCGGCCGATACGAAACCGCCATCGACGCCTACACGCTGCTGCTCGAACAGCCCGAACACGCCGTCGCCGCCGCCGTCGGCCTCGCCACCTGCCACATTGAAACCGGCCAATACGACCGCGCCGCGGAATCGATCAATCGCGTGCGATTTCAGGGAGAATCGAACGCTGAATGGCGCATCGTGCAGGCTCGCTTGCTCATGTTGAACGGCGAGTACCAATGGGCCGGCGTTTCGCTCGGATTCGCGCTTCTAAACGACCCCGATAATCTGATCGCTGCGTTTGAACAAGGCAGGCTCCTCGAACTCCTCGGCCGACGCGACGACGCCATCCAGACCTACGAACCGTTCGACAAGCTGATGCTCCGTCGTCTGCCCACCAACGCCCCCGACCTCACCGCGGCCGCGCAGGGGTTCCTGCGCTACAGCGTCCTGACCCGGCACGACAACCTCAGCAACCGCACCACCCACGCCCTTCAGGAATTCCTCCAACCCGCCTACGAACGGCTTGATCGCACCTACTGGCCCGCCCGGATCGCCTCCGCCGATCTCCTACGCTCCAAATTCCGCTCCGACCAATCGGCCGACGACTACAACGCCGCCCTCCAAATCAACGACCGCCTCGCCGACGCCCACGTCGGTCTCGGCCTGCTCGCCCTCGAAAAATGGGATTTCGAGGACGCCGAAAAACGCCTCAAACGCGCCCTCGAATGCAATCCCCGCTCCGTCCCCGCCCATCTCCTCGACGCTGCCCTGCGCCTTACCGAGCGACGCTATCAACTCGCCGCCGACGCCGCCGACCGCGCCTTGAAAATCAACCCCAACGACGTCGCCGCGCTCGGCCACGCCGCGGCCGCCGCTTACTGCCTTTCCGACGACGACGCCGTCGAACGATTCCGCCAACGCGCGTGCAACGTCAACCCGACGCCCGCCGAATTCCATCGCATCTTGGGCGACGTCCTCGGCGGCCTGCGGCAATACGCCGAATCCGAAAAACAGTACCAACTGGCCATTCAATTCGACCCCACCGATCCCCACCCCCGCGCCGAACTAGGCTTGATGTACATGCAATGGGGCGACGAACAGAAGGCTCGCGACGCCCTCGACGCGGCCTGGAAGCTCGACGAATTCGACGCCCGCACCTTCAACACCCTCGACCTCCTCGAAAACCTGTCCGCCTTCGCCCGCCACGAAACCGACCACTTCATCATCCGCTTCGACGCCGCCAAGGACGCCGTCATCGCGCCCTACCTGGCCCGTTACCTCGAATCCATTCACGACGAACTATGCGCCGACTTCGCCGCCACCCTCACCCACAAAACCACGATTCAAATCCTCCCCACCCATCGCATGTTCGCCGTCCGCATCACCGGCAAACCCTGGATTCACACCGTCGGCGCCTGCACCGGCCGGGTCATCGCCATGGACTCCCCCCGCCGCGACCCCAACTTGCAAGGCCCCTACAACATCGCCAACGTCCTCCGCCACGAATTCACCCACACGGTCACGTTGGCCGCCACTCAAAACCGCATCGCCCACTGGCTCACCGAAGGCCTCGCCGTGCTTCAGGAAGACCGTCCGCGCAGCTTCGAATGGCTCGGCCTCCTCGCCGACGCCGTCCGCCGCAACCAGTTGTTCACCCTCGAATCCATCGACTGGGGGTTCATCCGGCCCCGCCGTCCCAACGATCGCACGCTGGCCTACGCGCAAAGCGAGTGGATGTGCGAATACATCATCGAGCGTTTCGGCTACGACAAGCTCGACGCGTTCATGCACGCCTTCGTCACCCGCCGCCCGCAACACGCTCTACTTCAGGAGGTGCTGGGGATCGAACAGCCGCAGTTCGACGCCGATTTCGCCGCATGGGCCCGCGGTCAGGTCGAATCGTGGGGTTTCAATCTGACCCCGCCCGTGGACCCCGAACCCCTCCGCGAAAAAGTGACCGTTGATCCCGAAGCCCCCGGCCCCTGGGCCGATCTCGCCGCAGCCGAATTCGACGCCGGCAACATGGAACGCGCCCTCGACGCCGCCCGCCGCGCCCTCGATCTCGACGAGAACATCGCCCCGGCGCTCGTCACCCTCGGTCGCAACCTGCTGATGATCCGCGACATGCACCAACGCGGCGCCGACAAACGCCGCATCGACGACGAACTGAAACCGGCCATGAAACGGTTGATCGAGCTGGAACCCGACGACCGGATCGCCCCCAAAGCGCTCGCCCGCATCGCCCTCGACGACCGCGACTTCGACGCCGCCCTCGGCTACTACTCCCACCTCAACCGCGTCAGCCCGCTCGACCCCGACGCCGACAAGGGCCTCGCCGGCATCTACCTCGATCGAAAAGACTACGACCACGCCCTGCCCCACCTGCTCGCCTTGGCCGCCACCGACGATCACGATCCCGAAGTGCCCGCCTCTATTGGCATGATCTTCGCCAAGCAAGACCGTCTGGCCGACGCCCGCTACTGGTACACCCAGTCCATCTACACCGACCCATTCAACGCCGCGACCCACCGCGAACTCGCCGCCGTTCTGATCCGCGCCGGCGACGAAAAAACCGCGCTCCAGGAGCTCGACGCCATCTGCACCCTCGAACCCAAGGACCCCGCGCACTTCGAACAGGCCGCCCGCCTCGCCCACCGCTTCGGCGACGTCGAAAGCGCCCGCCGCTACGCCGCCCGCGCCGTCGCTCTCAACCCCAATTCTCTCGTCAAGTCACTTCTGGAATAACCGCCCGCGCCGGACGCGGACGCGGACGCTACGGACGATGTTCCTCAACCAGGCGATTGGGCGCCGTGTTCCGCCATGCAATAGCCAACGCGCTTCGGACGGTGGTCTTGTCGGCCGCCGCCAGGCGCACCTGCGTGCATCCCTGCCTACCCCATCCGCCCCTGATCGGCTCGAATATGTCGGGCGTCGACTTCACTATTTCACGCTGCTCATCGGGCTTCAACTTGACCATCCCCCAGTCCACGTCGTCCCGCCGGAACAGCGTCGCGAAGATCTTCCCCTTCACCCGGAAATCGGGATGCCCCATATGCTCGCCCTCCGTCGCCTCGGGCATACTCAACGCGATCCGACGAAACTCCTCGACGGTCATGTTCCATCCCCCGGGCGCGCACTGTTTTCGAATCGTCGAACGCAAATCGCCGCATGCCAACGGCTTGCAGCGTGCGCGCTACGCCCGTTTCCGCTTCCGCGGCCGATCGTTCAACAGCCGTTGGACGCAAATACGCCCGCCCGCCGTCAGCGGTTGTTCTTGATCTGAATGGTAGCCAATGCCAGCGACACGTTGTCGGCGAATTCAAAAAGCTTTTCCAGCCCGGTGATCAGGAACACGCCCCACACCTGCGAGTTGATGCCGCACAGCACCATCTTGCGATGGTGGCTGATGTTCACGATCTTGCGGAGCTTGAGCAGCTTGGCGATGTTCGACGAATTCACGTAGCCGACGTTGGTAAAATCCAGAACCACGTCCTGATCGCCGCGCTCCCGCACCTGCTCGACCAGCGCCGTCAGGTCGTCCGACAGCACCGGATCGTCCTGAAGCTCGCCGAGCAGCACGTTGTCCGACCAGTTCTGAATCGTCATATCGCGAACATCCCACCGCGTTCCCAAGCGAAAACCTAAATAGAACCACGGAATAGGGAAACCGATTCCATCATGACCCGCGAATCTTCGCCCCGATTACGACGCTCGTCTCTTCGCCCGGATTACGACGCTCGTCTCTTCGCCCGGATTACGACGCTCGTATCGTCGCTCGGATTACGACGCTCGTCTCTTCGCCCGGAGGGCGCACGATCTCAGCCAGGGACTTCAGTCCCTGGATCGGGTTCCCCATTTCTTTCCGCCCGTAGGGCGGACGAAACTCGGTTTCCCTATTGTGTGTTCTTATTTAGCAAGGTGGGTCACGGGTGTCAAACGACGGCGGCCCGACCGCACGCGCGAAACGCCCCCGCGCTCACCGTTGCCGCACCAGCAGATCCCGCGGAACCGCCGCCTCCCGGAACGCCGGTTCGATCTCCGCCAGAAACCGTTGCGCGTCCTGGTAATACCCGGCCGTCGGACGAAGACCGGCCACGCGACTCGTCCACCAGGCGTTGAACGCGGTCATGCACAGCTCGCGGACGTATTTGCTCCAGATGCCGGCCAGCGCGATGGGCAGTTGCTTCGATTCGCCGCGGGTCAGGAATTCCACACGCTCGGGGCCGCCGCCCTCCGATCGATCCATCAATTGATAGGCGCTGCGCTCATCGGTTTCCTCCAGAATGTCCACACGCGACGGTTCGAACGCGGAGGTCAACACGTCGCGGTAGTGCGTCCGTCCGCCCTGCCGGTCGATGCACACGCGCACGACCCGGCCATCGGGGACCGCCCGTGCCACGCGGTGCATGGTCCGCAGCACCAGACCCATCGAGGCGACGGCCTTGTTGCCCGTGGTCGCGACCAGCCGGTTGAAATGCCCTTCCGGGAGTATTTCGGTGAAATAGCCCAGGAATCGGATGCCCGACCGCGCCGCGTCGTGCATCACCGCATTCGCCCGAAGACGAATCGCCGTTGCATCGCAAACGGTCGGCAGGCGCGCGTCGAAACCGCGATACCACGGGTATTCACCCATCGCCGCGGCCGCGTCCGGGGCCACGGCGCGGATCAAATCGGCGAAGCAACCCCATTCGAACCCGCCGACGGCCGCCAGCGTCAACGCCGTTCGTTCCAGCGTGCCGAGCCCTTCCTCCCGATGGTACAGCTTTTTGCTGTCGAACAGCGGCAAACGCCCGTCGCGTTTCGACATTCGCGGCGTAATCGATTCGCGCAAACGATGCCACAGGCAGTCTTCCACCACGGCGTCCGGCGTCTCGAACGCCGCGGCCGTCACCACCAGCGGACCGAGCACCGGTCCGTAACCGGCCTCATCTACACCGATTAGGATGGACATGGGTCGGCTCATTTGAGGAAATGCAGGGGAAACGCCATCTTATTCTAATCCATCCCCGTGAAGCCGCATATCCACGACCGACCGTCGCCGTAGCGGTCACCAGGTGATTAGGATGACCGGGATCATTCGCCCGCAGGAGGTGGATTCTCGGTCGCGTGGACACAAACGCTTGACTGCCGAGTGGGGGTAGGCCGACCGAGGCGGTGGACCGGCTTCCGCGATTGACAATCGTCGAGCGGCACGTAGACTCGCTTGGCCGCAGGGTTGTGATTAGCGTGCGGCGAGTTTCGTCAGAGCCTTGGGCGCAAGCCCGTGGATGACCCGCGTTCGGGGTGGCCCCCGCGATCCAATCACCGGGTTTGCGCCCGGTGCTCTGAAATGCACGGAATAACCTAATCACGTACGCCGCGCGGTCGGTCGGGATTGCCGGCGCGGCGGGAGGTGGTCGCGAATGCGTCGCATGGCGGTGAGCTTGGCCGGTTGCATGATCGTCATGGCCTGTCGAACCACGCCGGCGCCGCTATCCAACGAACAGTCGGACGCGCTGGCCACGTTGTTGCCGCAATCCATCGAGATTGTGGAGCCGTTTACGCGATGGGCCGACCGCGACGACCGCCCCGGCATCGACGGTTTGGTCGTCTACGTTCAACCGCGTAACGCCGCGGGCGATCCGGTGCAGGCGGCCGGCCGGCTCTTGATTGAGCTGTATGCGTTTCGCGACGGATCGGCCGATCACAAGGGCGCGCGTCTTGAGCACTGGTCGCTTCCGCTATTGAACTCGAACGACCAGGACGATCATTGGAATCGGGCGACGGAGATGTACGAGTTTCGGCTGGCCCTCTCCGGCGCATCCGCGGTCGATGTGCCGGGTCAGCGATTCGTGCTGGCGGCCACGTATCGATCCGTCTTGGGCGATAACCGCAACGACGAATGCAGCCTGGAACTTCCGTTGGCCCGCGAACTTCTGACCCGCGGTCCGTCGTAATAGCTCGACCGGAAGGACGGTGCGGTCTGACCGTTGGCGCCGGTGCAACGGCACAGCGGCGCGATCCACGAGTGGCATGCGGGAGTTTCCCGCCGTAGGTCGGACGCCGTTGCGGTTCTGACGCGATGCCAACGCCGACGGCATGAACGATCTCGGACCAGGCTCGTAACGGCGCCGATCAAGGCCCCATCGTCTAGTGGCCTAGGACACCGGCTTTTCACGCCGGCAACACGGGTTCGAATCCCGTTGGGGTCAATGTGCGGCGGTCTACCGCGGTTCGCCGGAAGTCGTCGAGTTCCGCGCGCCTTCGCGTATTTCCGTCCGAGGGGTTCCGATGCCTGAACCGAATCAGTCTTCGCGGCCCATGAACCCAAGCACCCCGGATCGCCGCCGGGTCGCCGGTTCCCTAGTTACCCCGCCGACAGGTTCGCGCACGGGCGATTCCCGTCCGCCATCACACCTCCTCATCGAAAGCATCGCCGCGCACCAGCCATTTCCTGCCGACGGCATTCTAACGCGAACCCTTCACGACGATGCATCACTCAAGGTCATCCTGTTCACCTTCTCAAGCGGACAGGAACTGTCCGAACACACGGCCTCCATGCCGGCCGTCATGCACTTCTTGGAAGGCGAGGCGGACGTCGGACTGGGCCATGAATTCTGCTCGGTGAGCCCGGGCGCCTGGATCCACATGCCCGCCGGTCTGCCGCACTCCGTCCGCACCCGCTCGCCCCTGCGCATGGTGCTGTACCTGTTGAAACAGCCCGGCGATCCGCCGAACCGCGCGCAGATCAACGCGTGACGGTTAAGACCAACGCCTTACCACTGACAATCAAGCGCGCCGCCAGACGCCCGCTCGTCGGCGATGCGGTCGCGCATCATGTAGCGTGTGCGCCCATTGCCGCGGAATTCGCGGATGGACTGCGTGGAGACGTTGGCGGTGCCGGCCGGGGTCTCGTTCCATCGGCGTTGACTGATCACCTCCGCTTCACCCGCCCGGTTATAGAAAAACTCCGTCGCATAAACAAACCACTCATCCGGCACCGGCTGCGGCGGGTCCGCCACCTTCCGCACCACCCGCCGAACATTCCCGGCCGCGTCGCCGTCGTAGGCGTATTCGTACTCGACGCGCTCCAGCGTGTGGCCGTTCTGTTCGCCGCTCGTGGTCGGAACCGCTCCGATTAGCTGCCGCTGGGATGGAGTTGGCTGCTGTGGGGATCGAGACCAGGCTTTCGACTTGTTCGACCGCATGCCTTGATCGCCTCCACCCCTAACATACTCCGAACCAATGGGGGAGTCAAGCGGAAAAAGTGTAACCGGCCTAACCCCGGTGGGCTCACGGGGTTAGGCGAGAAACAATTCTTTCGCGCACGATGGGCCGGGCAAACGCGGGTTACTTTGCGCTCCTACGGGGGACACAGTTCCGCCACACGATTAGCCACTCCCCCACCCCGCGAGACCTTGCCGCCACCCCATCGCAGACCCCGCAAAACTCACGCTGACAAGCTTCCTGCGTCGTCCTGTCGCCTGTTCCGCCTCGAGGCCCCTTCCGACGCCAGCGATGCCCTTGCTTGCTGCCAATGTTGTTGAATAAGCAAGGCCAATTCGGAGAACTTCATTGACTCTGGGCGCACGCACCGCGGTATGGTGATGGGCAGCCGCGAGCCACGTGGGCGTAATAAAATTGCCTCAAAAAACGGCGATGCCGAGAAGCCTTCGATCTCGCTCCATTCAACGGAGAATTCCGGGAAACCCGATACTCGCCAAGACACTCCTTTCAACCCAATAATAATAAACTCATGGCGGTAATCATGGCGCCATTGACGAAATAGAGATATCAACGGCCATGAAAGAATGAGGCCCAACATCGCTGCGTCGAAAAGAGACCAGCTTGAAGTGCCGCGTGTCGTTTTAATCACCACGTGCCCGGTAACTACTAGAAAAGCTGTCATCAGCCATGCGTTGCGCCATCGTCGAAAACGCTTCGATGGGCGAAACCAAGCTGCATGCGGATCGAATCGAAATCCACACTCTGGGCATCGCCCACTTGCAGAATCGCCACGCAGATCGTAATTGCACGATGGACAGAGTATCATTAGATGGAAATCCACCGGAGTCGCTATAGTTGCGCCCTACAGATTCCGGGCGAGATTCAAACCCATTCGACCCGCGAACCATGGAGCCAACGGCACAGAACGCAATCCATTGGCAGCCAGTCCCGGGCACACGACAAATGCTAACACTGCAACTCCGAACCCACACATACACTTCGGCCGACCATGAATCCTCCACCAAAAAAGCGTCCTCACCGCTAGCGGGATGCCCGCATTTCGATCGGAGGTTGCTGGTACTCAAAGGTGCAGGAGCGGTGCCACGGAACTCCCGGGACGATGGTCTTGGTGACCGCCTAGATCAAGGCCATGATCGATACTGGGCGGTACATTGACCGGTGGCGTTCCCTTGGCGAAAAAGTAGTAGCAGAGAGATTGCCAGCCGTCCGCGAATTCTTCGCCGATGGTATAACCGCCGCCGCACAACTGCCCAACAACATATCCAGCCCCTGATCCTGCGAGCCCGGCGATTCCGGCCCCCGCGACTGTTCCGGCCCCCGGAATCCCGGATCCCGAAATGCCTCCAGCGACGCCACCAACAAAACCCCCAACGAGAGCACCAACGTTTCCACCGCGCCCCATATTTTCGTCCAAACGGTCCCAAAAATCGCCCGAAGCGAGCCCTGAAGCGTCTGTAGCGAAGGTCGGCGCGTTGGAAATGTACTCGAATACGTTCATTCCGCCATGAATCCCGATCGGATCACGTTGGAGAAAGCGGCCGGTCGACGGGTCGTACCATCTTGCGCCGACGTGTTGGTAGGGGAGGTCGGCGAAGGTTTCGTAGCCGTGTTGGCCGACGTATTGGTAGCGGGTGTCGGCGGTGCCGATGGTTGACATCTTTTCACCGAAGGCGGTGTAGACCAGACGCGGCAGCGCCGACGGGGGACGGCCGGCGGGCCGGGTTGGCCTTCGTCGGTCATGGCGCGGGTGGTGCCGAGGTGGTCGGCGTGGAAGTATTTCACGTCGTAGTCGAGGTTTCCCGGGTCGGTCAGCGACTCGGGCGTGAACTGGGCGATGCCCAGATGGTAACGGACGACGCCGGTGGTGACGTAATGCGCCGGCACGGGGTTCGTCGTCCAGGTCAGCGTCCAATCCTTCGTCGGCGTTTCGCCGTCGTAGCTGGTCCACGTGCCGGTGTCATAGTTTGGCATTAGATCGTTTGGCTGGCCGGGGTTGATGATCCGGTCGCGCATCATGTAGCGTGTGCGCCCATTGCCGCGGAATTCGCGAATGGACTGCGTGGAGACGTTAGCGATGCCGGCCGCCGTCTCGAACCATTGCCGCTGACTGATCACCTGCACCTCGCCGGCTTTGTTGTAGAAAAACTCCGTGGCATAGACGAACCACTCATCGGGCACCGGCTGCGGCGGATCGGGCACCATCCGCAGCACGCGCCGCACGTTCCCGGCCGCGTCGCCGTCGTTTTGGAATTCGTACTCGACGCGTTCGAGCGTGTAGCCGTTCTGCGGGCCGGCGGTGGCCATCACAGTATACCACTCGAGACGGTTGTTGTTCAAGTCATAATGATACGTCGTCTGCCGGCCGGCGAGCGCGTTGACCTTGGTCTCACGATTGCCGCCGGCGTCGTAGGTGTAGGCCAAGTCATACGCCGACGCCCCGCTCCGCGTCTCCCGCGTCAGCCGGCCGCGGCGGTCGTACGTGTAGTCGATGTCGGCCGACCCGTCGATGCCGGACTCCGTCACCCAGTCGATCAGCCCGCGAGCGTCGTAGACATAGCTGATTTCCAGCACCGCGGCCGGCGGCGGAAGAGCGGCCGGGTTGTAATGGATGATCTGCGTCACGCGGTCAAGGTTGTCGTAGGCATAGCTGACCTGCGTCCCATTGCCGTAGACGATCGCTTCGACGAGATCCCGATTCGGGTTCGTCTTAGAGCCTATCCCAGAATCGACGCCGTCGTTATTTCCCTCTCCCCCGTACTCGGGGGAGAGGGC
>JABFSN010000054.1 GCA_013140575.1 Phycisphaerales bacterium
ACGCAAGTTGCGGGCCACACGGAACCGACACCCAATCGGAACCCGCCACGGGAGTGGCGGGACGCACGGGACCGACGTCCCCATCCCATTGGACGCCCCCGCCCCCACGCGGCTCGGTCGGCGTCCGCCCCCGGACCCCCGTTCTGGGTATTGACTCACGACCACCACCCGACTATCGGTTGTCGGCGCCGCTCCGTCAATTCGACGTACCAACCGAACCGGTCCGCAGATTGATCGAACTAGGTCCCGCGGCTATCGTCCCGCGTCGGAAACGTGACGGGCGCCCCACCCCGTCCTGGGGCGCATGTGTTTGGCGCCCCACAGGGACGCGATGAATGTAGCCCAGCACTTCAGTAGCTGGGATGACGAGCCGCCTTCCCCTCCGCTAGTCCCGAAGGGACGGCTGAAGTGGAACGCGGCGTTGCAGCCGCCCCTTCGGGACTTGGATTAAGGAGACGCCCGCGAGCCCCGCGTTGAAACGCGGGTCTACATTCTGGTCTGCCTGCGCCACGCAACCCGCGGATACGCTGGTCACGTACCGTGGGGCGGGGAATTGAACGCACGGCGTCGCTTCAACAACGGACGATCCAACATGATCCAAATTCAATCGCCACCCGCCGTCGTTCAGGTTCCCCTCGTCGATCTTCGCGCCACGTATCTGCCGATTCGCGAAGCGCTTCTCGAACAATTCGACGCCATCCTGAATCGCGGCCAACTGTTCAACGGCGAAAACCTCCGCGCCTTCGAATCCGAATTCACCCGCTACTGCGGCGCCCATGCCGGCTTCTGCTGCTCCAACGGCACGGACGCACTCACCCTCGCGTTGACGGCGTTCGATTTCAAGCCCGGTTTCGAGGCCATCGTCCCCGCCCACACCTTCTTCGCGACCATTGAATCCGTCGTCCACGCCGGCGGCGTCCCGGTCCTGATCGACATCGACCCCCTCACCTGCACCATGGACCCCGCGCGCATCGAGGAAGCGTTGTCGCCGCGGACCGCCGTCATCGTCCCCGTCCACATCTACGGCCAGCCCGCCGACATGGACCCCATCCTCGACATCGCCCGCCGCCGCAACCTCCGCGTCATCGAGGACGCCGCCCAGGCCCACGGCGCCCGCTACAAAAACCGCCCCGCCGGCTCCCTCGCCGACGCCGCATCGTTCAGCTTCTATTTCACCAAAAACCTCGGCGCCTTCGGCGAGGCCGGCTTCGTCACCGTTAACGACGACGCCTTGGCCGACCGCGTCGCGTTGTTCCGCCACCACGGCCACCGCGGCAAGTTCGAGCACGAGGTCGTCGGCTACAACATGCGCATGGACGAACTCCAGGCCGCCGTCCTCCGCGCCAAACTGCCCCGATTGGATGAACTAAACGACATCCGCCGCAACGTCGCCCGCCGCTACAACGACGCCTTCGCCGATCTGGACGTGACCACCCCGTTCGAGGCCGACTACGCCCGTCACAACTACCACTGCTACGTCATCCAGACCGACGGCCGCGACGCCCTCGCCCAACATCTATCCGACCGCGGCATCGGCACCGGCATCCATTACAAAACGCCGGTCCACCTGCAACCGGCCATGAACACCATCCCCCACCGCGCCCTGCCCATGCCCGTCACCGAATCCACCTGCCGCCGCTGCCTGACCCTCCCCTGCTTCCCCGAACTGACCGACGCACAAATCGACCACGTCATTCGTAGCGTCCGGTCCTACTCCGCGCGAAAATAGGAGTGCGCCCTGGTTCCGTGCTCCGCCGGAATGTGCGGCTTTTTTTCCCTTCTCCCGCGTGCCAGGGAGAGAGGGCAGCGTGGGGGGGACTTCGGACACATTCTGGATCGTAGCCCGCCCGTACCCGGCCATGACCGCGCGACCGCTTGGCCGGCCCGGGATGACGGCGCAAAGCTCGTCCTGACGCCGGTTCACGCCTCGACTCACTGTAAAGGGACACGCAGGACGATCTCAGCAGCGTCCCTGAGTCTCATCTTCGCCTCGGCGTTTTTCTTTCCCTTGACGTGCGAATGAGACCTGTTCCCCTTCTTAGGGGTATGCCCGACAGTCTGCCCAGGAATGCGCCGGACCTCCGCGACGGACAGATTGACGACGGCATTCTCCGCTGCGTTTCCTTCGCGTTGTTGGGTTTCGGCGGGCGTTGAATACCGGGACCAGTCAACCGACATCTCAGTGTGCTCAAAAGCACCGGTCATGATCCTTCCATCGGGCTTAAAGAGCTTTCGGTGAATCCGTTTGAAGAGTTGGTCGGTATCGGGGATGGGTTCGACCAACCAGGGACTCACGCCTTCGTCAGCCATTCGATGAGTCCCTCATTCAGGTCGTCGACATCGAACTCTCCCTTGATGAACCCGCGGCCCCGATTGTCGCCGTAGAAACTCGCCATCACACCGACATCGGGTGGTATCGCAATGAGGAGTCGATACGCCGGCTTGTCCCAATCAAGGTCAACGCCGCCGTCCACAGACGGAGTGAGGTCCGGTGCATCGAGCACACGGCTGGTCCGGTCCCACACGCGCTCCGCGTATCGGGTGAGAAATGCGGCAGCGCGACGCCACGCTTCTTCGCTGATCTGCTTGGCTCCGTCGTCATCCCAGTCGTCCCGCAAGTCCAGCATCTCGCGCGACTGAACTACTGCGTTTCGGATCCGGTTCAGCTCGCCCGGAAGCGTCTCCCACGGTTCGCGCGCCGGCGTGGACCGTAACTTCGAGATCGATCGATCGCCGGCAAAGCATTCGCGTTCGTGCGCAGCTCGGCCGTATTCACAGACCCAGTCGTAAGACTTGATATCGTCGCACTCGTCGCGCCACGTCTCATCAAGGGTCGCCGGGCCGTGCGGCTGTCGCGAGAATTCCTGGGTAGGCGCCTGCATCAGTGGTCCCCCAATGCAAGATACTTCACTGGGGTAGTTTCGATCACGGCCTTGAGAGAAGCCTCCTTCTTCACGGCCCGGTCGATCTGGTCCCGTAGTTTCCGCAAGTCTTCAGAGTCGAGTGCTACGTAGAAGTCTTCGTGAGAATCTCCCGCGTGATGCGAAATGCGCAACATGTGTACGATCGCCGCAGCAAGCGGAGCCCGAGACGGGTCAGGTCCGTACACCGGGCGGATGTCGGTCATGATACGAGCGGTGCAAAAGACGTTTCCATATTCACGTCGAACGCTCATTACTTTCGCCGTCACGCCCAACGACTCGTGACACGCCAGAAGCGTTTCCAAATCGTGCGTAAGTGCAGTCCATTCCTTCTCGTTCATGCTCAGGTCTTGAAGCTCCGCCTTCGCGGCGTCCACCGCGTCGCCGGCGAATTGATGCGGCTCACCATCGGCGGCCCGGTACAGGGAGACCAACATCCAGATTATCGAACCGACCGAGGACGGATCGACGTCTACTGCCATCTTCACCTGCGCGATAAAGTCATCGGGGTCCAGGACGGCATTTGCCGACTGGATGGCTGAGACCAGCCGCGCTCGGGCAGAAGCGTCCATGCTGGCCAACTTCCGCAACGGTTCCTTGTGCGCTTTTGGAATCTTCACAGCCATAAGCAGGCCTCCCGGCGTCATACCGCCCTTCGCACGGTACGAACTCTACCGGTCGGAAGTTCGCTCGTCGAGCGAACCATCCCCGACGACCGAGAGTCACCGATCAGCAGCGTCTCCCCATGCGCACCTCGTCGGAGTGCGAACACGGGGGAAAAAGGGGGCAGTAGCGCTTTTGCGCCCGAACGCATCGCCGCGGGCCTTCCATTCATCTGCCGAATCTGTGAAACTTCCGGATAAGCTCCACCCATTCTTCGTCCCATAAGGTCCACGTTCCTACCACCGCCCACCGCTGATCGACGAATCCGAAAAATCTTTAGCGCGCCGCCGGAGTTATGTAGGTGGCGGAAGCGAGCGTCGCCAACCGCGACGACCCGCGGCTCGGGGCGTTGCGGGGCGTTTGACCGGCCACGTGGCAGGGGCATCCGGCCGATGCGTGCGGGGACAGGAAACCATGAAAAACGGACCGCAACATCGACCGTCGCGACCGGGTCAAGTGCGTCCCGCAACCGGGGTTCCATCGCCGCCGCGCCGCGTTGACAGGAACCTTGGGCGGGCCCTATATACAGAACGCAGCGAGCCGGGACCGCCGACGTGCGACGCCGTCCCGGACCTTGTGAGCCCAAGCGACCCTTCCGCGACGGCGCTGCCGGGCGTCTGGCGAACGTCCGGGCGCGCCTGCCACGGCCGGTCCGACCGGCCACCCTGCGTACAGGAGCTTTCAAAATGATTCGTCACGGGCGCCTCAGGCCGCGTAATCAAACTGCCTCGATTCTGGCCATCGCCGGCACGGTCGGCCTGCTGTTCGCGGGGACAGGCTGCCCGCCTCCGACCGACAACATGAACAACAACAACAATGGCGGCGGCGGAACGCCCCCGCCGGCGGCGTTTGGTATCCTCAACATTCTGGCCAACGCGGCCTTTTCCGACGACATCCAAATTACCGTGTTTTACACCGTTCCCAGCGACGTCACCGACGTGCTGGCGTTCTATCGCGTGCTGAACGCCCCGGCCAACCTCGGCGGCATTCCCATCGGCATCGAGGAGCTGATCGTCGAGGACCTGCCGGCGGGCGCCAACCGATCGTTCGTGTTCGATTCCACCGACCTGCGGCCCGGGTTCTATCAATTGGGCGTGCGGACCGACGACGAGGAATTCGTTTCGACCGGCACCATCGAAATTCAGGGGCAGCCGGAACCGTTATTCTTGGAACCAGCCGAGGACACCGCCGTCCGCGCCGACCAGGAGATCACCGTGGTCATCGACATCGGCGATCCGCAAGCGTTGGCCCGCTGGCGGTTGTTCTACGTGAACGCCGACGCCGAGGAGATTCCCGAGGGGCAGGCGGCCGGCGGAACGCTGCTGGGCACGCGCTTGGCCGAGGGAACCGGCAACACCGTGAATTTCGTCTGGGACACCGGCAACGTGGCCCCGGGGTCGTATCGGCTGGGCATTTCGGCCACGGATACCGGCTTCTCGATTGCCGACGCGGTTTCATCTGGCCGGGCAGACTCGATCGTCACCACCTACGCCGGTTTCACGGTCACCATTGAGACGGCGCCGGGACAGGCCCGACCGCCGACCATCTCGCTGACCACGCCCAACCAGACCGCGTTCGTCGGAGACGTGATCAACATCAACTTCACGGCCCAGACGTTTGAGGGCAACCAATTCCTGGTTCGGGTCTTCTACGATTTCCAGGACGAGGAAGACGTCGAGGAGGACGTGACCATCGCCACCATCACCGACCCAACGGTCTCTTCCACCGATTTCGACACGGCCGGTCTGGCCCCGGGCGTGTACGCCGTGGGGGCGTCGGTGTTCGACGGATTGAACAACATCGTCGAAACGTCGGACGCGGCCGCGGTGTTAATCAACGTCGTCGGTCCCGGCGGAACGGAATTGGCCGTGTCCGCCCCGGGGACCAACCGCCAGGTGGCCCAGGGAACGGAAGTGGACATCGACTGGAGCACCAACGTGCCGGCGGGAACGAACCGCACGTTCCGCGTGTTCGCCCGGGCCTGCACGACGTGCAATTCGTCCGACGCCGGCACGGGCGCCGACATCGTCATCGCCAACAATCTGCCGTTAAACGTGCGTAGCGCGACGTGGGACACGTCGGGACGGCTGGGGAATTTTCTCCTTTTCGTGGACATGCGCCTGCCGGAAGTCGTGAACCCCATTCAAGCCCGCGCGCCGGGCGTGGTGCGCGTGTCCATATTGGCGCCGCAATTCTGGGTGGGATCAATCGGCCGGGGGGCTGCGTCCATTCGCTCCGGCGAACGGTTCCAGGGAGTGAACTTTCAGGACAACGCGGGCACGTTCGTCAACACCGTCGGCGACTACAACGGCGATGGTCAGGACGAGTTCATCATCGGATCGCGATTCGGCAAACCATTCTTTCAGAACCCCGACGGCATCGGCATCGGCGAAGCCTACATGATTTTCGGCGGCGACCGCCGCAATCAGACGCGCAATCTAAACACCGTGGCGCTGGCCGACCTTCACGGCGTGACGTTCACCGGACCGCGAACGCGATCGGCCGCGCAATCCGCCAGCGACGGTTTGAGCGCCGTGCGGCTGATACCCGATCAAGACGGCGACGGATTGGCGGAACTGGCTTTCGGGTTTCCGTTCATCGACTCGCGCGGTCACAGCAAGGCGTTGTTCGTGGACAAGGATCCCGTGTCGGAACTGACCCTGGAGCGTCCGCGGCAGTTCCTGCGCGGCGGGCTGGTGTTCGTCGCCAGCACGAATCCGAATCTCTCAAACCCGCCGCCCGAGTTTTCCGACGATCCGGACCTGCCCTTCAGCATGCAGCCGGTCGTGCATTTGGACCTGGTGGGGCAGAATTTCACCAACACCTCGATTCCCTGCGCGTTCCATTGGGCGGACATCGTGTCCGGCGATCCGAACTGTATGATCTCCACGGACATGGAGTTCGAATCCTGGCGTCCGCCGGCGACGGGCTTTAATCGCGTTCTTTCGGGCAATCTGGCGACGCAATGCCGACCATTCTCGCTCCCGATCGCGAACCATAACTCATTCCTGGGCGAGTTTGAGCTGGGATCGTTTGCCGAATGTTACGGCGCCGCGGGGCATATCGCGGTGGCCACGGGCAATCAGCTGCTGTCCTGCGTTCCCGCGACGGGCATTAATCCCACGCCGGTGCTTGCCGGGGACCAGGCGGCGCCGTTCGCCATCGAGAACATCGACGATACGCGCGCCGGAAGCGACTACTATCCGCTCGCCGGCAACGCGCCCCAGCCGCCGTTCGGCGCCCGCATCATCGGCGCATCTCCGGGTACCGCAGGCATGGAGGCGACCACCGGCGACAAGCTGGCCGGATCCATCGCCGTCAGCGGCGACTTCGTGATGTTCTCCGCGCCCAACCGCACGCCCGTCGTCGGCGAAGTGGCCGGAACCGAAGCAGCCGACCTGAACGACAACGGGCTGGCCTATATGATCAACATGAACAACCTGTGGCCCAATTGGAATGTCACCGGCACCAACCCTCCGGCGCCCTTCCATTTCCAGATCGGACTGGTCAATACGGCGACGGCCGAGCGTTTGCCCAGCCACTGCGGGCGCGATCAGTTGCTGGAACTTTCGCCGTCGCCGTTCCGCATCCTTGGCGAGCCCGGTCATATGATCGAGATCATCGAGGGCATACCCGATTTCAACGGCGATGGACGGGAAGACTTCGTGGTGGGCGCGCCGTTGGCCAACAACGGCGACGGGGCGGTGTACGCGGCCTATCGGCGCGATCCGCTCATCGAGGGCGACTATGTGCTGGCCCGGCTGTCACTGATGCCGGCAGATAACGAGCGCCTGGCGGGACTTCGCATCAACGGGCGTCCCGGGCAGGCGGAAGGGCTGGGCAGCGTGATCATGCGCAGTTTCGTGACCACCACGACCACCGGAATGGTGCGGAACGAGGGCATCGATTTGAACGCGGACGGGCGCGACGATCTGGTTCTCGGCAATCCCGGGGCCAACACCGGCCGCGGCGAGGTCATCATCGTTTTCGCGACCGACGATCTGATCACGCCGCAGGGCGGAATGGACCTGAACACGCTGTTGGCCGCGGACGACGCCGACGGCAACCCGCGGGCCATCCGCATCATCGGGGCGGCCACGGGGAACCAGTTCGGTTTCAACGTGTCGGCGGCCGGCGATTTTGACGGCGATGGACGCATGGACCTGGCCGTGGCCGCGCCCATGGCGTCGCCGTCGTTCGACAGCAACGACGACGGCGTTCCGGACCGCGCGGGCATCGACGTGGTGAACCTGGTCGATCCCACGAGCGCGGTAGGCGACGGCGCGGCGGATGACGTGAACGACGATGGCGCGATCAACGCGGCCGATCAACTGATCGGCGCGGGACAGGTGTACCTGATCCTGGGGTCCAACGACCTGCCCAGCGTGGTGGACGCGACCAACTCGGTTTCCATCAGTACGCTGGGCGTGGGCGCGTTCCGCGGCGTGGTGTTCGTCGGGGCGCTGACCGGCCACCAATTGGGCGGCGGCGTCGAGACCAAGCGGATGAAGCGCAGCTTCGGCGTGGGACCGGCCGGCGACGCGGACGGCGACGGGCGCGACGATCTGCTGATCGGATCGATCCTCGCCGACCCCAACGGCCGAACCGACGCGGGCGAGTCGTACCTGATCTACGGCTTCGCGCCGTAATCTGTGGCATGGGCATCCTGCCCATGATTTATGGCTGGGACGGCCATGCCGCGCGGCGGCGGTTCCCCTGCATCGGGTTCCCGCCTAAAATGGATGGCGGGAACGCGACGCCGCGCGAGTGGCGGAACTGGCAGACGCGCAGGATTTAGGTTCCTGTACCGAAAGGTGTGGGAGTTCGACTCTCCCCTCGCGCAATTCAACCGTCCCGGGGTTCCGCTGTCCCCTTCCCGGCCCGAGGCTCCGGTTCAACCTGCCGCGGCCGGCGGCAGCGCCGCGATGACTTTCAATTCTATGGCGATGGGGGTGGGCAACGCGTTCACCTCGACCGTCGTTCGCGTCGGTCGGCAGGTGGTGAAGTACAGGCCGTACAAGCGGTTGAACGTCGCGAAATCGCGTTTCATGTCCGTCAGAAAGACGGTCACGTCGACGATGTCCTCCCACCGCCCGCCGGCCTCCTCGATCACCAGCCGCACGTTCTCGAACACGCTGCGGCACTGCGTTTCGATGTCGTGGGCGACGACGTTGCCGGTGCCGTCCAGCGTCACGCCGGGAATCTCCTTCTGCCCGCGCTTCCGCGGCCCCATGCCCGACAGGAACAACAGGTTCCCCACCCGCCGCGCATGCGGATAAGGCCCGACCGGCTCCGGCGCACGCTGACTGACAATGGCATCGTCGTCGTGTTCGGTCACGTCGTTCGTCCCCGACTCGTCGGGTGGCACGGGCAAGCGTACTCGCTTGCCCGTGTCTTCAAGCGCGCAACACCGCGCTCAGCCTGCACAACCACTCCCCGACACCACGGACAACGGGGTACCGTTGTCCGCGCCACCCGGGCAAACGGGCTTACGAATCCGGGGGACGGTCATCCATTGGAAGTACAACCCCGTCCAAACCGGCGTACCACCGCGCGCTCGACCATTTCCAATCCGTTTCACAGGCCGCGAGTCCGCGTCGAACCGGATTGCGATGCAGATACTCGACCGAAGCCCATGCTGTCGCGGCTTTGGTGATGTTGCGGTCGTATCCACCGCCGGGCTGCCAGAAGTGGTATATCGCGCCCCCCACATCCGCTCTGGCTCGTAGTTTCTCCATCCACGCCGGCTCGTGCTTCCGCAAAAACGCGAGCGCCTTGCGTGCGACCGACTGCTTGATGGTCTTCAAAATGGTCGACATTTCGTAGTGCCCGCCCGGCAGGATCAGCGCATGGGCGTGTTCCGGCATGATGACATACGCCCAGACCTCGAAATGATGCCGGCGTCGCGCGGCGTCGATGGCCTCGACCATCCATTGCCTCGTGCGATCCCTGTTCAGCATTGGTTGCCCGCCGTAGCACGAAAACGTGAGTTCATGCGCATGCCCGATTTCATTGAAGCTCCGACGATACTTGCGAACGGTTCCGTTCGAAAGCCTCATGAGTCCAGCATATCGTGGTGGATTGCCGAAAGCCACGGACAACGGGGCAGCGTTGTCCGTGCCACCCACTGCGCCATCAGAGGAACGTCCGGTACATCGTCTTGTCGGCGTCCGTCGGGTGGCACGGGCAAGCGTACTCGCTTGCCCGTGTCTTCATGCGGTCCGCTTACACGTCGATTTCCACGACCGCACTCCGACACCACGGACAACGGAGTACCGTTGTCCGTGCCACCCGCCGATCACGATGCCGTAGGAACATCCGCCG
>JABFSN010000123.1 GCA_013140575.1 Phycisphaerales bacterium
ATGGGCGTGAACAAGGACTTGGCGGCTCAAACCGCCGGAAGCCCTCACGGCCCGTGGCGAATCAGCCGCAGCCCGGCTCTGTCGTACGCGATGCCGGACGCCTTCCTGAGAGAACTCGGACTGCCTTTGCTATCCGTTCGTTGACCGCTCAACCCCATCGAACCGCCGTGTACGGACCCGTACGCACGGTGGTGTGACAGGGACAGCCCGCGAGGGCTTACCTATGTCGATGTTCCGGAAGGCAACGGTCCGGGCGCCGAGTTTGGCGGCGGTGACGGCGGGGCGTACAATGAGGGCGTGAGGCCGACGGTGTACATCGAGACCACCATTCCATCGTACTACTGCGACGAGCGGAAGGAGTTGTCGGGCGATATCGCGAGGACACGCCAATGGTGGGACCACGAGCGCGAAGGCTATGAGTGCTTTATTTCGCCAGTGGTGATGGACGAGCTATTGCGCGGCTCGTATCCCACGCAGTCCGCTTGCGTGTCGCTTGTCACCGACCTGCCCCTTCTCGCGGCGGGCGCTGAAGTGATTGAAATCGCCGAGGCTTATCGCGCACGGCAGTTGATGCCGCGTGATCCCGCGGCGGACTCGGTGCACGTCGCGCTGGCATCGTTCTATCGAATCGATTTTCTGTTGACGTGGAACTGTCGACACATTGCGAACGCCAGGAAGATCAGGCATCTCGAAACGCTGAATGCGCAGATGGGGTTGTCCGTTCCCATCATGGTGACCCCATACATGTTGTTACCGAAGGAGATTGACCCATGATTGGGGATGGTCCCATTGTCGCGGAAGTGCGCGAGCGCCGGCATTCGATCAGCGAGCAATTCAGGCACGATCTGGCTGCGTATGCCAAGCACCTCAAAGAGATCGAGGACAGGTATCGGTCGCGTGTTGTGAGTCAGTTAACAGTCGTTGCGGAGCGGCCGCCGCAGCGTCGTGACGAGTTGTGATTCGGTCTGCATTTTCGAAGCGGACCGGCACGGGTGACTCCCGGATCGCGATCCCACCGGCCCCCTCTCCGGGTGAGACGCGCTTGATGAGGGTGGCGATCGAAATGGACCGCGACGCGGCGACGGCCATTAACGTTCATCTGTTGGAGGAGCGTGACGTCGAGGCGAAGGTGCGGAACCGGGAGGGGGCTGTCGTGATCGTGAGTGCCGAGCAGAGTCATTATGATGCTACGAGGGATGTTCTGTACCTGGTCGCGGCCGGCGGACCGATACATCGTTCCACCGAGGTCGCTCCGGGCATTACCCTCGAGTACGGCAAGGACGGCGAAGTCGTCGGTCTCGAGATTCTGCGGGCCTCGCAGGTTCTGGCGGAGAAGGTGGTGGCTTCGTAACTCGCGTTCGTGGTGGGCAGTGCCCACCCTACAATTCCACATTTCACGACGTATTCAATAATCTCGGATCGCCCAGCCGGGCACCCGGCTCGACGTAAGTCACGACCCACGCTGGGTTTGCGCCGACGGCCGCGTTTCTCGACGAATTACTGGCGGCCGTGGTCAATGAATGCTGCCCAACGGGTGCTCCTAATAATGCGCTCAATTGTAGTCGAAAGAGCCATTGGGCTCAGCCTGCCGAGCGGAGCACTGGCGCTTCGCGCGCGGACCCGGCGCGCGAAGTGCGCGGCGGCGCTGCCGCAGGGGAATCACCGTTAGGGCATTCGACGGCCGTGCATCGCAACGGTCGAAAAGGCGACCATTCGACCGCCGAGGGTGGGCTTTGGGCAGATAGCGGGGAAAGCCGTGAATATCGCACCACCAGCAACGAGAGGTGCGGCAAATGGCTCGTGAAGGGAGCAATCTCGCCGCATCGGGCCTTCCACGGCGGATTCCCCGGGTACTGATCGTCTGGAGCGTCCTGGTGGTCACCGGCTTCGGCACACTCACGCAGTACTCCAAGACCCCGGGCGATGCCGGCACGCCTTCTCCTCAGTGGCCCCTCACAAGCTCCCTGGTTCGCAGCACGGTTGGGGCGACGCTGGTGATGTTCCTCCATCCCCATTGTCCGTGTTCACGAGCCAGCCTCGAGGAACTCAATCGCATCATTGCGCAGGACGGGAATCTTGTGGAATGCCGCATCGTGTTCGTTCGGTCCGGTCACTTCCCGCTCCATTGGGAGAAAACCGGCCTGTGGTCGGCCGCGGCCGCCATGCCGGGCGTGCGCGTCAGCGTGGATGTGAACGGGGTCGAGGCGCGTCGATTCGGCGTCACCACTTCCGGAAGCGCGCTGCTGTTCGACGCTTCCGGCACGCGAATCTTCCATGGTGGGATTACGGGTGCGCGTGGTCACGCGGGCGATAACCCGGGCGAGAGCGCCGTCCTGTCCGGTCTCCGGACCGGCGTCGCAAAACCGGATCATACGCCTGCCTTCGGATGTCCGCTGTTCGATCCAGGAACCCCGAGCACCTAAGAGGCGACCACGTGTCAGCTCACGCCGCCGACGTTGCGTCCGACCGTCCCATCGAAGAGCGCGCTCACGTGCTGTTCGATGAGCACCGGCGTAGAATCCTAATTCGGACCGATCGCCTCTTTGCCATCCTCATGGCGGTGCAGTGGGTGGCCGGTATCGTCATGGCGCTGTGGATCTCACCCAGGGCGTGGGAAGGCGCCACGAGCAGGCCGCATATCCACGTCTGGTCGGCGATCCTGCTGGGTGGACTGCTGAGCGCCTTTCCGGTTTTCCTGGCTTGGAAGTCACCGGGCGCCAAACTGACCCGGCACGTCATCGCCTGCGCGCAGATGCTGTGGTCCTCCCTGCTGATTCACCTGACGGGCGGAAGGATCGAAACGCACTTTCATGTATTCGGATCACTCGCTTTTCTGGCGTTTTACCGCGATTGGAAGGTGTTGATTTCCGCGACGATCGTCATCGCGTGGGATCATCTGCTCCGGGGGGTTTACTGGCCGCAGTCCGTCTTTGGCGTTGCCTTCGCGGCGCCCTGGCGAGCGGTCGAGCATGCCGCGTGGGTTGTGTTCGAGAACGTCTTCCTGATCCCATTCTGTCGCCGCGGCGTTCAGGAGATGTGGGACATCGCCCGGCAGCGGGCCGCACTCGAACGAACGAACGAAATCGCCGAGTCCGCCAATCGCGCGCTGACCAGAAGCGATGCACGCATTCGGGCCGTTCTCGAGTCGGCGGTCGACGGCATCATCACGATCGATGAGCGCGGCGTGATCGAGTCGTTAAACGCCGCCACCCAGCGGCTTTTCGGCTACACCGCCGCGGAGCTCATCGGGCAAAACGTCAAGATGCTCATGCCGGCGCCGTACCAAGCCGAGCATGACCAATACCTGGAAAACTACCGTACCACCGGTGTGCGTCGAATCATCGGTACGGACCGCGAAGTCGTCGCTCAGCGAAAAGACGGGTCCGTTTTCCCTTGCGAGATTTCCGTCAGCGAAATCAATCTCGGAGATGGTCGCTTGTTTACCGGCATCGTCCGCGACATCAGCGAGCGGAATCGCATCGCATCCGAGTTGAAACTGGCTAAAGAGGGCGCCGATACGTCGAATCGCAGTCTCGTGCTTCTGGACCAGGTCAATCAAGCCCTGTTGACGTGCGAGTCGCTGGACGAACTTGGCCGAGTCGTTACGGGAGCTCTTGTGGAGAAGTACGGCGCCTATTTTGCCCGACTCTGGGTGAAACGACCCGGGGACCTCTGTTCCGAGTGCGCCTTGGCCCAACACTGTCCCACGAAGGTCGAATGCCTTCACCTTGTATCCAGCTCCGGGCATTACACGCACATCGACGGCGATCACCGGCGCGTGCCTCTGGGAGCCTTCAAGATCGGGCTAATCGCACAGGGACGCGGGCGGACCATCTCCAACGACGTAGTCAATGATGAGCGGGTCCATAACCACGAGTGGGCGACCGAGCACGGCTTGAAATCCTTCGCGGGATTTCCGCTTCGGCGTGGAGACGATGTTATCGGCGTCGTGGCCATGTTTTCGCAGGAAACCCTTCATCCCCGCGTCCTGGAGGTGCTCGAACTTCTATCGATTTCGATCGTGTCCGCCATCTCTGCCGTGCAGCAGCGAGACGCCCTCATCCACGCCAACCAGGCGAAGAGCGAGTTCCTCGCGAGCATGAGCCACGAGTTACGCACGCCGCTCAACGGCGTGATCGGCATGATCGAACTGTTGCTTCGCACCGAGCTCACTGTCCAGCAGCGACGCCAGGCGTCACTGTCGCTTGCTTCCGGCAGGACCTTGTTGACGCTGATCAACGACATCCTGGACATTTCCAAGATCGAGGCCGGGAAGATTGAGTTGGAATCGGCTGATTTCGATCTTCGAGAGTCGGTCGAAAGCGTCGCGGTCTCATTCGCCCAGCGCGCCGAAGAGAAGGGTCTGGAGCTGGCCTCCGCCATCCACCCGGAGGTCTCCGCATTGGTTCGCGGCGATCCGGGCCGGGTTCAGCAGGTATTGACGAATCTGGTGGGCAACGCGATCAAGTTCACCGAACGCGGCGAAGTCGACATTCGCGCCACGACCGAGGAGGAAACGTCCGACGAGGTCACGGTCAAGTTCACGGTGACGGACACCGGGATCGGCATCCCCGTGGACCAACAGGATCGAGTGTTCGAGTCCTTCACCCAGGCGGATTCGTCCACCACGCGCCGGTTCGGAGGGACGGGTCTGGGGCTGACCATCTGCAAGAAGCTGGTGGAGATGATGGGCGGTCAGATCGGCATGCTCAGCGAACCCGGAAGCGGCTCCACGTTTTGGTTCACGGTGAAACTCCAGAAACAAGCGGAAACCTCTCAGCCGAGCCGCCACTGGCCCGCGGATTTGCGTCGGATCCGAGTGCTCGCGGTGGACGACAACGCGACGAATCGCGAAGTGCTTCACGAGCAACTGGCCGAGTTGGGTCTGGTGCACGATGTTGTGTCCGACGGGAAAACGGCGCTTCGGCGCCTGCATGAGGCGCACGCGCTGGAAAAGCCGTACACGTTGGCCATCCTCGACTTGCAAATGCCCGGCATGGACGGCGAGCAACTCGCGAGGGCGATCAGGTGCGATCCGGTCGTCGGGACCACGAACCTGGTGCTGATCACTTCACTCGGCAAGCGTACCGATGTCCGGCGTTGGAGCGCGGCGGGGTTCACGGCCTGGCTGGATCAGCCTGCAACGCCGGCACGACTGCTTGACGCCATTGCCACGGCCATGGCGTGTGCCAAGGCCCATCCCCCGAGGCCTGCGCAGACGTTTTTCGATCACGCAACGCCGACCGACAACGCCTTGACGCGCGCCACGGAGAAATGCGACTTGGAGGCCTCGCGCGACAACGGCGGCAAACCCCTGTTGCCGGACGCGCAAGTCGGGGCGGCTCCATTGCTTGCAATTGCACGGCCCGAGCGCAAGGCGCCCCGCCGGCGGGAACACGCCCGTCCGCTGCTGGCACTTACCTTGAGCATCATCCTCAGCGTTTTCGCAATGGCCATCGTGGGCCTGGGCGCGTGGAATGCACAACGTGAATTCGCGGAGCAAGTGGCCATTGATCTGGAGATTCAGCGGCTACGTGGAGTCACTCTCTACTACGATGAAGTATTGACCATGTCCGCACGGATGGCATCGCAAACCGGCGACGAGAGATGGGAAGCACGGTATCGACGGTATGAGCCGGTTCTGGACGCGGCGATTCGGAACATCATCGAACTTGTGCCGTGCGTTTACGATACCGAGGACGCCGTTCAAACGAACGAGGCAAACATCAAACTGGTGGCGTTGGAGAATCGGGCATTCGACCTCGTCCGACAGGGCGACCGCGATGCGGCGTCCGCCGTGCTTTTTGGACAGGAGTACGAAGTCCAGAAAAAACTGTATTCCGATGGAATGATGAGGCTGGATGCGGAGATCGACCGCCACGTCCAGGCGCAGCTGGGAATCCACCGACGGGCCATGTCCTGGGTGTGGTTGTTTTCCATCCTTGCCATAAGTGGAATTGCAGTGGCCTGGATGCTCGCATATCGAACGGTGCGGGGCTATATCGGCGCGCTGCGCCTCTCGGAGCATGCCGCCCAATCTGCAAACCGCGCCAAGAGCGAGTTCCTGGCGACCATGAGCCATGAGCTTCGTACGCCGCTGAACGGAGTGATCGGTTTGACCGACCTGTTGCTGCGGTCCGAGCGCGACCCTGCGAGTCGAGAACATCTGGAAATGGTCCAATCCTCCGGAAAGACGCTCCTGGAACTGGTCAGCAACGTTCTCGATTTTTCCAGGATTGAATCGGGAATGCTCGAAGCGGAAAAGACACCATGCTCCATTGGAGCGCTGTGCGACACACTGTGCCGTGCGCTGGCGCCTGCGGCGGACGCGAAAAACATCGCCCTGATCCACGCCCTGAGTCCGAGCGTTCCCGCGCTGGTTCGCGGCGATCCGGGCCGGGTACAGCAGGTATTGACCCATCTGGTGGGCAACGCGATCAAGTTCACCGAACGCGGTGAAGTCGACCTCCGCGCCACGACCGAGGAGGAAACGTCCGACGAGATCACGGTCAAGTTCACGGTGACGGATACGGGGATCGGCATCCCCGCGGACCAACAGGATCGCGTGTTCGAGTCCTTCGCCCAAGCGGATTCGTCCGCCACGCGCCGGTTCGGCGGGACGGGTCTGGGGCTGGCCATTTCCAGAAAACTGGTGGACCTGATGGGCGGACGGATCGGGGTACAAAGCGAGCCGGGACGCGGATCCACGTTCTGGTTCACCGTAAAGTTCATGAAACACGCGAACCCGAGTGTCGATGCCTCAGCCTCGCGTGACTTGGTCAAGGCTGCCGCGGTCCCGTCCGACAGCCCGGCAAGCGACGCTCGACGGGTGGTTCGGATTCTGCTCGCCGAGGACAATGAGATCGGGCAGGAAGTCGCGACCATGGTCCTCCGTGAGGCGGGCTACACCTGTGACGCCGTTAAGAACGGCCAGGAAACCGTGGATGCATTTCGCGACGGAGCGTACGACCTGATTCTGATGGACTGCCAGATGCCGGGAATGGACGGCTTTGACGCGACGCGGGCCATTCGCCAGGCCGAATCCCCGGCAACCGGCCGCAGAATTCCGATCATCGCGTTGACGGCGAACGCCATCAAAGGCGACCGGGAACGGTGTCTCGAAGCGGGCATGGACGACTACCTTACCAAGCCCCTCGATCCCAAGAGTCTGATTGAGACGATCGAACGCTTTTTATTGGACAACGCGCACTTCGAACACACCTCCACCAGACTTTTCGCCGATCAGCTTGAAAACGACGCCGCCGCCGGAGCTCCAGTCGTGGAATCGCCCTTTGAGCTTGACTCCGTCATGAAACGCTGGGGTGGCAACCGGGCTTTCGTGGACAAGTTGATCGCCAAGTTCCGGGAGAGCGCGCCACGGGAGGTGGAACAGCTAGGCCGGCTCTTGGACGAGAATGATGTCGGCGAGGCGACGCGCGTGGCCCACGGACTAAAGGGCGCCGCGTCCTACGTGGGCGCGGAGCCATTCAGAAAGATCGCGGCCAGAATCGAGGAAATCGGTCGCGGGGGCAGTCTCGATGGCGCCGGCGTCGTCTTCGCCGAACTCGAAGCCGAGTTGGCGCGATGTTTTGCGACGGCCAATGCGGTTGACGCCAACAACGAGACGCTGAGTGAGGCGAACGCAGTGACGGTGTGACGTTGGGGAGGCTCTGAAATGCCGAGAATCCTGGTTGCGGACGATTTCGCGCTTTGTCGCGAACCGATCGCCGAAGCTCTGCGCGGCGCCGGATACGAAGTTTTCTGCGCCGAGGACGGCGGGGAAGCGCTTTCGGCGATTCGGGAGCAGCGGCCGGACCTGGTCCTGCTCGATGTAAACATGCCCAAGCTGGATGGATTCGCGGTCTTACGAACGCTTCGGCGCAATCCGGAACTCAAGCACATTCCCGTTATCATGCTGACGGAGAGGAACGAGAAAGAGAACGTCGTCAATGCGGCCAAGAGCGGGATTCAGGGATACCTTCTGAAATCGGCGTTCTCGCTGGATGTGTTGCTTGCCCGCGTCGCGGCATGTCTCGTCGGGACGGCGAAAGCCCCGTCTTCTCTCCCGCCCAAGTCAGATCACGCGAATGGCTCGAAACCCGTGCAACGTCCCGGCACATCGCGCGCTGCGCCGTCGGCCACGACCGTGGTTGCCCCCTCAAAAGTGAAAACGGTCGAGGCCTCCAAACGTGGGGACATGGTGCAACGCCCATCGTCCCTGCCGCTTCCGACTGAAATCCGATCTCTCGAAGACATTCAGCCCCTGGTCAACAAGGCGCACCTGTTGCGGCTGCTGGATGACGGACTGGAGCTGCGTTCCCTCGGGCCGACCGTCCAAAACGTCATCGCGGTGACAAGTAGCACGGAATGCGGCGCCGAGGACGTGGCGAAGGCGGTGACACACGATCAGGCGATCTCGATCCGCATCCTCAAAGTCGCCAACAGCAGCGCCTATTCAAGAGGCCGGCCAGTGAACAGCGTGAAGGACGCGGTTCAACGAATCGGTTTGCAGGAGGTTCGTTCTCTGGTTATGGCTCTGGGTGTCCTCGATCAATACGAAGAGGGCGCCGGCGCGAACTTCGATCCACGGCTGTTTTGGGAGCACTCGATCGCCTGCGGACTGATCGCCTCGGCGATCGCGAGGGATCGTCACGCAGGGAAAACCGACGACAGCTTTCTCTGGGGCATGCTGCACGATGTGGGACGGTTGATTCTGCTCAATCAGCTTCCCGATGAATCCCGTGCCGTGAGTGAGTTCGCTGAGCAACTGGGTCTGCCGCTTGAAGTGGTCGAGCGGCAAGCGCTGCACCTCGACCACTGCGAGATCCTGGAGAAGGCGCTTGAACACTGGCAGTTCCCACGTGCGTTTATCGCGCCCGTTGTCAACCATCATCAGTCGGTTCGCCAGCTGGAGCGATTGGGGCCGGACATTTTCAACCCTTCCGCCTCCGTGGCGCTGGCCAACCGCCTCGCCCACGCCCTTCTGCTCGGTAGCAGCGGGAACGACGTCCTTTATCCCCTCGACGATTTGGTCGCGGCGTTGCAGATTCAAACCTCGGTGATCGCGGAGCTTGCGAATTCGATTCCTGGCGAGACCCGGGACATGAAGTTCTCAATGCTTGCCCGCGCCAAGACGGAAAACTGGCCCGACCTCGCAATGCAAGTGCGGGCGCAATTGCCGGCGTTTCGGCCCGTTTGCGTTAGTGTCCAGCCCGAGGTTGATGCGTTTCGAATCTTCTGCGAGTGTGTGACATCGGCAGGCGACGATCGGCCGGGGAATGTGGGTGTCATGTATCTTCGGAATGCCGAAGAACTTGCAGTTTTGGGGGCTAAGTTCGAATCCGAAGAAAAGGCAAGGGAAACTTCGGGCATTCCACTCATTGTTATTTGCGCCGAGGGAGAGTTGAACGCGTCCCATTCGTGGCTCGAAACGCGATCGCACGCGATCCTGAGCACACCGGTGCGCGTCTCGACCCTACTCGACACGATACGACGATTAACGTCCGATTGATCACTGAATGGCCTGGTCAGGCGGTTGAGATTCATGAGCCGGTCCCGGGTCAACTCACCACGTAAACCCGCCGCCGCCAACGCCGCTTGAGTGTCACCGCGCGGCATGAGTCATGACATGCCGCCCCGCCCCGCGCCGGTAGTTTCCGACTCTGCACTGGCCGCTTCATTGCAGATCGCTCATGTATCATGAGACAACAGACGGCGGTCGTTCGCAGTGCGCGCAAGGAGAAGGCCGGTCGCAAGCGACCGGCCTTCCCGGGTTGATCGTTTTTTGTCGTCGTGCGCGGCCGACGATAGCGGCGAGCGCACGCTTCCAGCCGTGCCGGGGTTACCGGCGAAGCCGGAGTTAGTAG
>JABFSN010000245.1 GCA_013140575.1 Phycisphaerales bacterium
GCGCGACGACGAGTATTTCATGCTGGGCGACAACAGCCCGGCGAGCAAGGATTCGCGTCTGTGGGACGAAGTGGGCGCGCACCTGCGGGATCGCGGTGAGCGATTTCAACTAGGGACGGTGCCCGGCGATCAACTGGTGGGGCGCGCGTTTTTCGTGTATTGGCCCAGCGGACTGCGGCCGGACTGGCTCCCGGGCCGGGGAGAATATTTTTTCGAGTATTTCGTGCCCAACGTGGGACGAATGCGCTGGATCCGGTAGGCGCGGCCATTCGGGCGCGTTCGTGGTTGGTACGCAGATCGTGGGGTGCGGCGGCGGATTCGTGCGCCGGACCGCTCGGGCTGGTTCGGGTTGCGGAATTGGAAATGGTGGTGCGACGCGCTGGGATACGCCGGGGGGGCTTTTCCACAATTAGGGCAGCAGGATCGGATGAATAGGATGATTGGGTGATTTAGATGAGTTTATGATTGAATGTGGTGACAAAACCGGCATGCATTTTTCCAGTTCCGGCTGTTTTGGTATGTAATCTTATATTGGAATTGATGTTACGAATTGAATAAAGTTCATGTCCGCGACGTTGCGGCGCTTTCGTTGCTTCAATTACAGTGCATCATCTGTGGTGATTGACGAACCCACGGCGCCAAGTCAACGGTTATCAACAGGTCGTCCACGTCCAGAAGAACCCATGAAACAGGCAGGAAACGGGCGAAACGGGGCACTTCTGGAAGTGTGTGGAATTGTGAAAAAATACGATGGCCGGGCCGTCGTGCGCGGTGTTTCGTTCGACGTAAAGCCCGGGGAGATTGTGGGTTTGCTGGGCCGGAACGGGGCGGGCAAAACGACCAGTTTTCGCATCGCCATCGGCATGATCGCACATGACGAGGGGCTCGTGGTTTTTCGTGCGGAAAACGTCACCGGACTGCCCATGTACAAGCGCGCCCAGCGGGGGATGGGTTATCTGGCGCAGGAACCGAGCGTGTTTCAGCGATTGACGGTGGAGGAGAATCTGCTGGCGATTCTGGAGTCGTTGCGGGGGATGTCGCGGCGCGAACGGCTGGAGGCCGCCCATCGGTTGATCGAGCAATTCGGGCTGACGCGACAGGCGAAGCAGTCCGCCCGGACGCTGTCGGGCGGGGAGCGGCGGAAGCTGGAGATCGCCCGGGCGCTGGTGACCAATCCCAAGTTGATCCTGCTGGACGAGCCGTTCAGCGGCGTCGACCCGATCGCGGTGCAGGAATTGCAGGGGGAGATTCTGCGGTTGCGGCGTGACCGCGGCATTGCGGTGCTTCTGACCGACCACAACGTTCGGGAGACGCTGGCCGTGACGGATCGCAGTTACATTCTGGCGGAGGGGGCGATTCTGGCGTCGGGCACGCCGAAGGAACTGGTGCGTAACGAACAGGTGCGGCGCGAGTATCTGGGGAGCACGTTTCGGGGGGATGAATTCGATCGATAAGCGAGCAGTCAAGAAAGAACTGGGCGAAAGGGCGAATGCTTCAGAGATGGATCAGAGATGGACAGGATGGCAGAGATCACGCCCGGCCAGTTTGCGTAACCAGTTTTCGTCTGAATCTTGTCAATCCTGTCTATTTCAAACTGGCCGTTTTGTTTCGGAGTGATTTCCAGGGCGCGCCGGCATTCAGCGGCGGTAGCGGTCAGTCCGTCGACGGAGCGTCGTCGCGGGAGGTCGAGGTGTGGTCGTGGATAATGACCCACCGACCGCCGCGGCGCTGCATGACCAGCGTGAAGCGGCCGCCGACCGGTCGCACGTCGCGCGCCACCTGCCACTGGCCCAACACCAGCGCCGAGTCGCGGTTTAGCATGCGCACGTCGAGATTGGAAAACGTCAGCGCTCCCATCGTCGCCCGGTCGGGATAACGAGTGCGGTAGCGTTCATAGGCGGCGCCCCAGCCGCGAAGGATCGTGCCGTCGGAGACGAAAGTGAGTTCGTCCGATTTGAGATAATCCTGCATGAAGCGATCGATGTCGCCGTGGTTCCAGGCGTCGGCCTGGTCGTGCAGTGATTGACGGATGAGAGACGATGGGTGGGTCATCGAACACGCACCTGCTACGACGATCGGACCGACGGCAATTAACCAAGTCAATCGCAGTGAGTCGACGCGTATCGGCGGGCGATTCGGAAACATGCACCCCATTGCGCGCTAGTGTGAAGGCGGTGTCAAGGTGTGTTTGGTCACCGGGGGTGGGCGGTCGCCGGTCGCGGGAGGATCCGCGGAATCAGTCAACGAATAGGCGGTGATGGATGCGGCGGCGACCAGGATGGCCATTGCCAGCCAGCCGACGATTCGGCGTACGCCGTACGTCATCCAGGTGACCGTGCGATCGAGCGCATCAAGGGCGCCAACCAGTCCGTCGGCCAGAACGAATGCGCCGGTCGCGCACGAGGCCATCATTCGTCGGGGGGCGAACCGATGTTTGGGGCGTGAGTGCGCGGGCGCGGCATCCGTGTGCGAGGATTGGTCCAGTGGAGTTTCGGCGTTCGAAACAGGGCCGGCGTCCGCATCGCCCGCGGTAGCGGCAGCCATGGCCAGCAGTTCATCGACGGCGGCGGCCGTGTGCGGATCGGCGATGGGTTCGTCGTCGGCAGGCGCCACGGAGGTGGCGGAGATCGACACGTCCGGTTCGTGTGGCAGCGATGAGGTCGCGTCCGCCGCCGGCGTGGCGCTGAGGGACGCGTCCGCGGTGGTCGATTCGCTCGAGGTGGAGCCCACGCGGGCGGCTGAATCGGAATCGGTCGCGACGGGGGCGGGTTGGTGCGATTCGTGCGCGGGTGTTGCGTCGATGGCACCGGTCGGCACGACGGCGGCGTCCGGAGGCGAATCGGGCGTGGGCTCCATTTCGTGAACGTGGCGGAGGATTTCCTCGACGCGGTCGAGTTGGGCGTCGACGTCAAGGACATCGGACGATGATGGAGGCGTGTCGTCGTCCGGCGTTACCAATTCGGCGCCTACCTCGTTTTCGAGTTGACGACTGAGTCCAGCGGCGTCGTCCAGCAGGCGTTGGATTTCACCCTCGCCGGCGGGCTGCGTGCCGCCGAAGTCGGACGGACGGGGTGCGTTGGAATCGTTGGCGGTCATGTCGGGCATCCGGTGGACTGCGGGTATCATCGGAGGGAACGGGTGGTAATCTCCAGAAGGTCGGTCGATTCGGCGCGCAAACCACCGGCAAGCGCGTGCGCTCGCCAGTGTCAACCAAAGCGAAGAGTGGGTGGGGCCACCAGGCGTTAGTAGATCGCAGGCGACAAGGAACATGAGACGCCATCGGGTTTACATGCCGGATTTGCAGCCGGGGCGGCACGCATTGCCGGCGGCGGAGGCGGACCACCTGCGGCGCGTCCTGCGCAGCAAGCCGGGCGATGCGGTGACGTTGTTCGACGGGGCCGGAGGGGAGGCGGACGCCGTGGTGGAGGCGTTGTCGCGGGAGGGGGTTCGTGTCGCGGTCGGGCAAATTGTCTCCCGACCGTTCGAGTGTCTGATCCGCGTCACGCTGGCGACGGCGCTGCCCCGCGGACCACGGCAATCCACGCTGATTGAGAAGTGCACCGAGTTGGGCGTCTGGGCGATCTGGCCGCTGGTCTGCGAACGCAGCGTGGTTCGCGCCGGCGACGGGTCGGTCGCCAAATGGCAACGCACGGTGATCGAGGCGTGCAAGCAGTGCGGGCGGGCATGGGCGACGCGCGTCGAACGTCCGCGGCCGTTTGACGAAGTCATTGCGACGGCCGGTGAATTCGATCTGGTGATGATGGCCGACGTTTGCGAAGAGGCCGTGGCGATCGCCGATTTGACGGAGGGCCGGCCGCCGCCGCGGTCGGCGTTGATGCTGATCGGGCCGGAAGGGGGCTGGTCGGCGGGCGAAACGGAGGTCGCGGGACGGATCGGCGCGATTACGGTTCGGCTGGGCCCGCATGTGATGCGCATCGAGACGGCGGCAATCGCGGCGATCGCGCTGTTGATCGGCGGGCGGTGACGCGGCGAACCGGCTCGGGTTAACCGTCTAAATAAGAACACAAAAAAGGGAAACCGAGTTTCGTGCGCCCTCCGGGCGGAAAGGAATGGGGAATCCAATCCAGGGGCTGAAGCCCCTGGCTAAGACCGTGCGCCCTACGGGCGAGGATTCGCGACACTTGCCGAAATCAGTTTCCCTATTCCGTGGTTCTGTTTAGCGTCGTGCGGTCACGGTGGAGAGCTGGCGTTGCGCGGCCGGGCGGCGGGCGTGGCAAGAATGGCGAGGGCGCGGGAGTGTTGCGGGTCGACGCGCAGCACCGCGTGCAATTCGGCAACCGCGTCGTCCCGGCGATCGCCGGCCAGGAGCATTTCCGCGAAGGCGACGCGAAGATCGAGGTTTTCGGGGTCCAGCCGCACGCCGTGGGCGTAGGCGTTGGCGGCATCGGCCCACTGTTGTGCCGAGCGAAACGCGTCGCCGAGGTTGACGTAGGCGGTCGCTAGTTTGGGGTTGAGGCGGATGGCGCGGGTGTAGGCCTGCACGGCCTGGTCGACGTGTCCGAGGCGGGCCAGTGCGAAACCAAGATTGTTGTTCGTCTCGGCGTTGTTGGGTTCCAGATCGACGGCGCGGCGGTACTCCTCCTCGGCGCGGCGGTACTGGCCGGCGCGCATGTGAAGGCTGCCGAGCTTGGCGTGCGGTCCCGCAAGAGTCGGATCCAAACGAACGGCCTCCTGATAGGCGGGCAGTGCGTCGTCGGAGCGATTCATGCGGACGTAAGCGTTGCCGAGGTCGAAGTGGAGGCTGGCGTCGTGCGGCGTAATGCGCAGGGCTTCGCGATAGTGTTCGACGGCCTCGTCGAAGCGATCGAGGTGACAGAGGAAATTGGCGAGGTTCTGGTGGTTGAACGCCCATTCGGGGTGCAATTGAAGTGCAATGCGGTATTGCTCGACGGCGTCGTCAAATCGGCCCTGCCGGCCGTAGGCCATGCCGAGGTTGTCGTACGCCTGGTAATAGTCGGGGTCGCGTTTCAGAATCTCGCGGAATTGTTCGACGGCCTCGGAGATGCGGCCCTTCCCCACCAGGGCGATGCCGAGGTGCAGCCGCGGGCGCGAGGCCGTGGGCGACAACTCGATCATGCGTCGGGCCCAGGATTCAGAATCCCGCCAATGGCCGATTTGCCGGCGAGTGGCGACGGACAAGAGCACGGCCGCGACCGCTACTGTCGCCACGACGGCGGCGCGCCGCGAATTCCATCGTGATTCGGGATTCGAAACGTTCCAGAGGCGCGTGAGCCATGCGGTGAGCAATGTCAAGAGACCGACGGCCGGCAGGTAAACGTACTTGTCGGAAATGGGGGTCAGTGCAAAGCCGACGATCCCCAGCGTGGGAAGGACGGCTACGAGAAAGAACGCGACGCCCGTGGCAACCGACCGGGTACGCCGTAGCGAGAGGATGACGATCATGGTCAGCAACGCAGTCCCGACGATGCCCACGAGAACCGGGGTATTCGCCAGGGTCAATGGTTCGGGAAACGGATAATGCGAGGACAGTTCCGTCGGCCAGGCGATCTTGCGCAGGAGAAAGACGAAGTTGTGACACACCAAGTAGGCCGTATCGACGAAGCCCCGCTGGGTGGGCATTTCGAGGCCGGCGGTTCGCTGGTGGGAAATCAAGGTGACGATGGAAGAGACGGCGGCCAGGATGAAATGGGGCAGTTTTTCAAGAAGGGCCGTGCGATTCAGTCGGTTGAGCAGCCAATAGTCCAACAAGAGAAGAAGAAGAGGTAGAGGCGTCGTCGTGGGTTTGGAAAGCAACGCAAACAAGAACAAGACGATCGTCAACGCATAGGTCTTGCGGCTGCGGGTTCGCACGTAGCGGAGATAAACATTGAAGCAGACGAGGGCGAAAAACGCGGCCAGCACGGTCTTGCGTTCACCCACCCATGCCACCGGTTCAACGGTGAGCGGGTGAACGCCGAAGAGAATTCCGGCGAACGCGGCGGGCCAGGCGCAACGGAGCAGTTGATAGAGTAGAAGGACGATCAGGCAGGCATTGGCGATGTGGAGTGCGAGGCTGGTGGCGTGAAACGGCGTGAGCTGATCGACGCGCCCGGCGCGGGCGTAGTCGAGCATCAATGAAACCATGGACAGAGGTAAATAGTAGCCGTCCACCGTGGAGGGTTCGAGCACTTCGGTCAGGAACCGCCACGCCGACGCCCAGCTCGGGGTCTGAACCAGCCGGTTGTTGGTCAGGAATTGGGGGTCGTCGAAACAGAGGGCGCCGGCCTGCAACACGGGCAAGTGGGTGACCAGAACGACCGTCGAAACGCCAGTGATCGCCAATCCCAGTCCGAGCAGTCGTTTCCATTTCCGGTAGTGAACGTCGGTCCGGTCGGCGTGGTTGGTGGGAGTCGGAATGCGCAGAGTGCCGGTCATGGTGTCGTGGCGTCCCATTTCCACTGAAGCGATCGCGATGGCACAACCATCAGGACTATATCATCGTCGCACCTGACGCCCCGTGTCGAGTCGCCCTTCGCGAAGTTCGCCGGCGGCTTGCGCAGGCATCGTGACGCCGGCGGTCTCCGCCGTCATGTCGGCCGTTCAGGGAGTCGGCGATGGAGGACCGGAGTCGGCGTTCGCTGCGGCCGGGGGCTTGATGAATCTCCCGCCCGGCGACGGATCTTCCCGCAGTTTCATGTTCGAGCCGCTCGTCCGGGTTGGATCTAAAGGGGATGAGCGCGAACGTTGTATGGTAGCAGGGGAACCACCCGGCGAATGGTCGGAAGTGACGGTCGCAGTGGGGCAATGGGATTTGAGGTCGTTACGGTCATCCATCACGGACTTGCGGGAATGGTAGGGGATGGTTAGGCTGTTGAATGATTGGGTCGGGGCGACGGTCGGGATGAGGCCGATGGGCGTCGGGTCAGCAACGGTTTGGTGAACGGATTTCAGTGTTCGCCAGCGCGGGTGCGACGACCGGACGCCGTTCATCGCCTGATTCCTGTATCCGGGTTCGAGGACATGCGATGATACCGGTGTCGTTCGTGGCGGCCGGAGTTGTTCCGAGCGCGCGACGCCGGGTGAGTTGTTTCGACACGGGCGGTTGAGGTTCAAAAGGGAGAGGTACGACGATGAAGTCACGAGTGCGGTTCTGGGTTGCGGCGGCGGCGGTGGGTTCATGGACGTTGGTCATGACTGTGTCGGCGCAGCACGACAAGCCGGCGGGCGAGAAGCCCAAACAGGAGGAGAAAGGCCACGGGCAGCCGGCGACCGGCGAGAAGGCGGAGGGGAAGCCCGCGGAGGGCGAAAAGGGTCACGGTCAGCCGGAGGGGCAGGAGGTTCCGGGCGTCAATGACGCGGAAATGGCCCGATGGATGGAGGCCGCGACGCCGGGCGAGCATCACGATCATTTGAAGCCGTTCGTGGGTAACTGGACGACCAAGTCGAGATTCCGGATGGCCGCGGACCAAGAATGGATGGAGTCGGCGGGCGAGAGCAGCGTCAAGTGGATCATGGGCGAGCGGTTTCTGGTGGAAGAGGTCCGCGGCGACATGGGGGGAATGACTTTTGAAGGCATGGGTCTCTCTGGGTACGACAATTTCCGCCAGGAGTATTGGTCCACCTGGATGGATAGCATGGCGACGTCGTACACGGCTTCGACCGGAAAGTGCGACGAGACGGGTAAGACGTTTACCTATCAGGGGACGATGGACGACCCGGGAAGGAACCAAAAGGGCGTCAAGTACCGGATCGTCAAGCGCCTGGTCGATGACAAGTCCGTGGTTATGGAGATGCACAGCCCCGGCGCGGACGGCAAGGAATTCCTGAACTTCGAAATCACCTACGCACGCAAGTAGGCAATGATCGCCGGGGATTTTAGGAATGCGGGCCGATCCACGCGACGTGACAGGCGCGGGTCGGCCCGCGTGTTTGCGCGGAGGGCGTTCGCGGCGGCGATTCGATTTGTGGCCGTGATCCTGTGGATGTCGTTCGGCGGATGCCGGGCGTCGGCGCCGAGGGCGCCCACGGTCACGGAGTGGACGCCCGCGCGGCGCGCGGCGCTGTACGAACGGACCGACGACTGGTTTCCGTCCGCGGATTTCTGGAAGCCGCCCGAAGACGGCGTGGAAGGCGTGCCGGAGGGAATGTTTCCGTTAATCGTCGAGGCGTGCCCGGACGTCGGTTCCGGCGTTACATCATTCGGGCGGGTCGTCGAGAGCCTGGACGGTGCATGCGGGGTCGATTTATTGCGGCCAACGGTTTATGCGGCCGCGTCAACGATGGTGCGTGACGGGGTCGTGCACGAGCAGCAATTGTTCATGTGGTTTTACGCAGCCGACGACGCAAGTCCGTCGGCGGGGATTCGCGCTTCAGGGCTACGAGTGACGATGAATCCCGAAGGGTCGCCGATGGTGTGGGAAGTCATCAGTCGAAATGACGACGGGGCCATGGTGTTCGTCGCTCAATCACTGGAAGATGCGGCGGCGGACGAATTCGGGGTGCCGTTGCCGGGGCGCCGGTTTTCCATCGAAGGCGATGTTTCCGCGGCGCCCGACGCGGTGGTGGCGCGGGTGCTGGCCGACGGCCCGGTGCCGATGGGACCGTTTGTCTATCTGGACGCGGGGCGGCGAGTGAGCACGGTGATTTGCCGATGCATGCCGTCGCAGGCTGACTCGTTTCGAGAGACGGCGAATTACGAGATCGAATCGCTGCAGGCGTTGCCGACTTGTGCGATTGAATTTTTGCCGGCGTGGTTTGGAGACGTTGAGAGTCACAAAGCAAGCCCGTTGGAACGAGCGCTTCGTTGGCCGAAGGGGTAATAAACGCCGGGGAGGGGCGATTTCGCCGTACCCTACCCGGTCGCGGGATCACTTCTAACAGAGCCCAATGGCGTCGAGGCGGCGGGTCAATTCGTGGCGGGGCAGGGCGGATACGTCCAGTTCGATGAGCCGACGGATTCGGTCTCGCAGACGATGGGCCGTTTGCAATGCGAAGTCACGGCGGTCGGCGTCGGCGCCCGGCTGGGCGACTGGGTCGTCGGTGGGCCAGTGGACGGTGACAGCCGGCCCGCCCCAACGCGGACAGGGTTCGGCGGCCGCCGCATCGCAAAGGGTAATGACCAGGTCCACGGGTTCGTTTTCGTAGACCGACCAGCTTTTCGAATACTGGCCGGCGGTGGAAACGCCGAGCGCGTTCATGGTATCGATGGCCAGGGGGTGAATGAACCCGACGGGATGGGCGCCGGCGCTGGCCGCATGGAAGCGCGCCGGGTCCATGTGCCGCAGCAGCGCTTCCGCCATCTGCGATCGACAGGCGTTGGCGGTGCAAATGAAAAGCACGCGGAACGGGTCGGGCATGGCGACGTGATTATAATCGACCGGGGAGCGTGGACCAGGGGGTGCGTGGCAGAGTTGGCGAAGGGCGATGGTCCGGGCACCGGGGGCAGTACGCCTTCATCACCGGGTAGCCCTGCCGTCGCCGCGATGTAGGGTGGGCACCGCCCACCAATTCGCCCGGCGCGGACTCACGAATGTTGGCCCATGCCCACCCGACGAAAATTGGATCGGCCAACTCGTTTACGAGCGCCCGCCCCAGCCGAACGCTCCGCCGCCGCCCGTCGCCCCCCACGAATTGAATCGTCCGCCGCCCGTTCGATTCCCGCGCGGCACGGCCCCGGGCGGCCATGCGCGCGAGCCCGTGACACTTCCGGTCGTATGTTTTGAGCCGCGGGAGCGGCGACCGTGAACAGCCCACGGCGGAAGCCGTGGGAGCGGAGCGCAAGAACAGGCAAGCCCCGGCAGGGGCGATCGTGCATAGCCCACGGCGGAAGCCGTGGGAATGAAGCGCAAGAATCCGAAAGCCCCGGCAGGGGCGACAGTCCATGGCCGGGGGGTGAAGCC
>JABFSN010000190.1 GCA_013140575.1 Phycisphaerales bacterium
GGTGATGGTGGGGGCGGAGGTTGCGGAGCATTGGGTGGCGGAGGGGACGTTGTCGGCGATGAATCGGTACAATCGGCGGGCGAATTCGGAAGAGCAGGATACGGACTTATCGAATGGCAGCGGGAATTGATGACGCGATGGACGTTCGCGGTCGAAGACACGGGCTGGAAGTCCGTGCCACGAGGATGAGGATGAGTAGCGGAATCGGTGGTGCGCAGGGCACAGGAGGATCACACCGTTGAATCAATACGAAGGGATGTTTCTGTTCGATTCGACGTTCGCGGGCGACTTCGCGAAGGTCGAGGAGGAGATCAACCGGATCATGACGAGGGCGCGGGGCGAGATCGTGCTGCTGCGCAAGTGGGACGAGCGGAAGCTGGCGTACGACATCAAGAAGCGGAAACGGGGTTGCTACGTGCTGGTGTATTTCAAGGCGCCGGCGGAGAGCATAACCGGTTTGGAGCGGGATGCGCGCCTGTCGGAGCAGGTTCTGCGGCTGCTGGTGGTGCGGGTGGAGGGGCTGTCGCAGGCGAAGATGGAACAATGGGCGGCCCGGCAGGCGACGGGCGATGAGGAGTTTGACATCGACGAGGACGACCGGGGCGGGCGTCCGCCGCGGCGTCCGATGGGGCGACGCGAGCACGCGCCGGCCGGGGCGCGGGAGCGTGACGGCGGCGAGGGCGTGGATGCGGTCGCGAGCATGGACGGATAAGGATCGCTCGGGGCCGGCATGAACGGATGGGAATGGACAGGATTTACAAGATGGACAAGATTGATTCGTCCGGGGTCCACGGGCGGCGGTGGCGGGCAATCGTATGAATCGTGTCCGTTCCGGGGGAAGTTGACCGAGTGGTTGTTGATCGCGGCGTCGGGCGCGCGGTTCGGCAGGCCGATGTTGCGTTGAGTTTGCGGATGCGAGCGATCGGGAGTCGGTGCAGGCCGCGGGTGTGCACAGAAAGCAAGGCGTGACCGCTACCGAGCGAGAGCGTGAAGAAGTTGATTTCGTCCGCCCTCCGGGCGGGAAAGATGTTTGGGCCGTCATCCAGGGACTGAAGTCCCTGGCTAATATCGTGCGCCCTCCGGGCGGGGATTCGTGGGCCGCGATGACATCGGTATCCGCGATGACAGCGGTATCCGCGATGGAGCCGGCGTCCACTCAGATTGGTCCTTATTGGAGCGGAGCGACGTTATGGCCAATTTCAATCGGGTGATTCTGGCCGGCAATCTGACGCGGGATCCGGAGCTGTCCCATACACCGTCGAGCACGGCCGTGTGCAAGTTCGGGATCGCGGTCAATCGGACGTGGACCAACAAGCAGACCAACGAGAAGCACGAAGACGTAATGTTCATTGACTGCGTGGCTTGGTCGCGGTCCGCGGAGGTGATCAACCAGTATTGCCGGAAGGGCAAGCCACTGCTGATCGAGGGTCGGTTGAATCTGGATACGTGGACGTCGCCCGAGGGCCAGAAACGGAGCAAACACACGGTGGTGGTGGAGAGTTTCCAGTTTTTGGGCGGACCGGACGGGGGCGGTCAACGATCGGAAAGCGGGCCGCGATCGGAGGGCCGACCGAAGTCGGAGGATGGCCCGCGATCGCATCAGCCGGCGGATTCGGGAGGCGAGGAGTCGGGGGATGACGTTCCGTTTTGAGGCGGGGGGCGTCGATCAGGGCGAATGCGGAACCGCCGCGTGTTGAGCGAGGTGGGCGGGGGAGTCGAACGGAAAAGCGAAGTTGAGGCGAATGGCGACCCGAATCGCGTGGCGGACACCGAGACGCTGGGTCACGTGGAGCGATGAGATGAAGCTGTTACTAACCAAGGATGTGGCCCATCTGGGCATCGTGGGCGACGTGATCAACGTTTCACCGGGATACGCCCGGAACTACCTGGTTCCGCATGGGATTGCGACCGAAGCGACGACGGCCAACGTGCGGGCGCTGGCGGAGGAACGCAAGCAGGCGGAAGAGCGCCGCCGGGTGCGCATGGAAGCGATGCGGCAACGGGCGGAGCGATTGAAGGACGTGGAGGTCACGATCGCGGCGGCGGCCAATGAAGAGGGGGTGCTGTATGGGTCGGTGGGGCCGCGGGAGGTTGCGGCCGCGTTGCGCGACGAGGGTCACGACGTGGAAGCGGCGCACGTGCAGATGAACGAGACGATCGGGCGGCTGGACAACGTGACGGTGCGGGTGAAGTTCGCCGATGCGATCGAGGCGGACGTGAAGGTTTGGGTGGTGCGATCGAAGGCGACGCCGGCGGGCGAGGGAGAAGGGGCGGAAGCAGAGAAATAGCCGCGGCGTCGGCGGTGCATCACGCGGACGGTGCACACGAGGGTGACAGGCAAGAATCCGCCAACCCTTGTTACGCAAGAAATGGACAGGATTTACAAGATTGACAAGATTCTTGAGGCTTGGTCGTCCCGATGGCGAGACGAGTTGTCATAGCGGCCTTGCAGATTATGTCCCATTCAGATTGTCCATCTTGAGTCCGAGCGGTCCTTGGGCATCGGCCGCACGAACATGATTTCACGTAATGAGACATCGGCGGTTCGGGCGGTCGGGCCGGCGATGGCGGTTCCGCCGGGGCGGATACCCCCGCACAACATCGACGCGGAGATGTCGTTGCTGGGGTCGATGTTGCTGGACCGGGACGCGATCGCCAACATCATACCGGTCATCGGTCCGGACGATTCCCATTACTTTTACCGGCCGGATCACGAGCAGTTGTTCGTGGCGTTGATCGACATGTACGACGCCAACCGGCAAATCGACCTGGTGACGGTGCAGGACGAATTGAAGCGGCAGGAGATGCTGGAGCGGGTGGGGGGCGTGGGCTACCTGGTGTCGTT
>JABFSN010000251.1 GCA_013140575.1 Phycisphaerales bacterium
CTCTTGCGGCCAGCCGGCCCCCGCGAGACACTGCCTTCCATGGCTCCGCCTCCAGGATATCCGGGTTCCTATGACTCCCGGTATCTTGGAGGCAAGCCAGTTTCCTTTTCAAGTGGACCTATTTAGGGCATCGTATCTTGCGTTGATGGCGGACCGGTTAGCAACGCGGGTCCGTCCGGGGTGTGAATTGTCCAGTGCTGGCAATGCCGCGAGACGGGGCTAAGATTCGGGCCTCGCGGCGGGACGGGTCCGGTGCGGGGCGGTCGAACGCGGCCCGGTGAGCGCCGGAGAGTCGGATCAATCAGCCGAACGGCAACGCAATGGCCAAGGGCGGAAACAAACGGGGCGGACGCGGGCGCGAGGGTGATGGTGGCGCTGCGCCGAACACGGCGAAGGGCGCTCCGATTGATCCCGTGGCGATCCCCACCGAGACGACCGATTCCACAACGACCGGACGCGGGACGGCCACCGGTCGCGGCCGACGCGGGGCGGGGCGGAAGGCCGGAACCTCCGTCGCCGACTATCGCCACGAATCGGCCACGCGGAAGAACAACCCCCCGGCCAAGATCGCGGCCGAGGGGAACGTGCCGGTGGTCGCGCGGGCGAAGTACGCCTACAGCCCCCATCGGCCGCCGGTGCTGCGGTTTGACGCCACGGGCGCGGCCGATCGCCTTCCCGAGTTGCTCGAAGAGGCCAAGCGCCGCCCGCTGACCGACGCCGAGGCCCGCTTGCTGGCCGACGCCTTGCGGACCCATCAGCCGTGGCTGGAATGGGCGAAGAAGCGCGAGCAGCACGAACGCGGCGGGTTCGAGGTCGATCCCGTGGCGTTGCACATTCACGAGCGGGTGTCCGCCCAGGCCGTCCTCAAGGTCGCCCGGCGGCAGAACGTGCAGCGCAGCCTGTGGGCCGACCCGGAGCTGGACTACAGCCGGGCCGTCCAGTTCTACAAGCACGACATCGACTGGACCAACCCTGCAGGTGCATTACGATGATGGGAACGAAGTGCCTCACGTAGAATTCGTCTCGGAGCCGGAACTGTGATAAAGCGGGTTCACGTCCATTATTTCAAGCGGTTCAAGGACGAAGATTTCGACCTCACGGATCACGTCGTCTTGGCCGGACCGAACAATTCGGGCAAGACTACGCTGTTACAGGCGATCGTCGTCTGGAGCCTCGCGGTTCAAAAATGGAGGGAGCGAAGGGGGCCCGAAAGCGGATCTAAAGCCACAGAAAGAAGCGGCGTGGCGCTTGCCCGTCAAGACTTCACGGCTATGCCGCTTCGGCTGATGGATCATTTATGGACTGACACAATCACCGGCTTGCAGCGAGAGGAGCGACCCGCCGGTCAAAAACCAGGTCAACCGCGGGTTCTAGAGATCACGCTTGTCGGAACCAACGGCGGAAACGAGTGGAACCTAGGTTTCGAGTTTCGTTATTCCAATAGCGAGCTGCTGTATGTCAAGCCGATTCAAGCGGAGATCCCGGAATCCGCCGACAAGTTAAGCGTGGTCTACGTTCCACCGTTTTCTGGAATCGGACACGCGGAAACTCGGCATGACCGACCCTATCAGGACTTGCTCATAGGGCAGGGCAAGGCCGGGGACATCTTGCGGAATCTGCTTTTCGAAGTTCATGGACACCCTGACGCATCAAAATGGACTGAACTTTGCCGTCGGGTCGAGGAGTTGTTCAGAGTCAAGCTGGAGAAACCAGAGTACTCCGGCACGCCGCACATCGTGTGCGAATACACTCGTCAAGATACAAAGGCGGGCAAGGGCCGGGCTCGACTACACCTGGACATTGCCAGTGCCGGCAGTGGATTTCACCAGGTCTTGTTGCTGCTGGGCTTCTTTTACGCCCGACCGGCTACGGTATTGCTATTGGATGAACCGGACGCGCACCTTCACGTGATCCTCCAGAAACAGATTTACGACATGTTACGCCGCGTTGCCACAAGACAGAACTGTCAACTGCTCATTGCCACGCATTCCGAAGTCTTGATCGACAACACGGCGCCGACTCAGATTCTCTCATTTTACGGAGAGCCGCACCGATTAGCGGTGAACACAGAGCGGGATCAAGTGCGCGAGGCGCTAAAACGGTTATCGGCCATGGACATCCTGCTGACCGAAAAGTCTTTGGGTGTGATCTACGTAGAGGACCAGACGGATGCCGACCTTGTTGCTGCCTGGGCCCACTTGCTAGGGCATCCGATGGCCGAGTGGTTTGACACGCATCGATTTGTTCACCTCATGCATGGTCGTCGCCCGAAAGAAGCACAAGGCCATTTCTTTGCGCTGAAATCAGTTAACCCTTCAGTTCACGGATTTCTGTTGCTGGATGGCGACAACCGAAATGAGATGGATCACGAGCTCAAGAGCGATGGGCTTACAATCGGTCGCTGGAAGCGATACGAGGCGGAGAGCTATCTGCTGCATCCTGATGCACTGCGACGGTTCCTTTTGAAAAGAGTGTGGCCTCCCGATGCCGAAGGCGCCGATGAGTTTCTGCGGGAACAACTGCCTCTCGTTGTTTATAAGTCTCCCATGGACGATCACGACTATCTCAGCGCAATTCCGGCGAGCAAGACACTGTTACCCGATTACTTCCGTCGAGCGAATCTCGATCTGCCTAAGTCGGAATACTATCTGATTGCGGAGGCCATGCGTCCGGACGAGATTCCGCCGGAAGTGAAGGAGAAGCTCGACGCGATGGCGCGTACACTCGGCGTCGGCGGATAAACCATAGGGGGTTCCAGATTCGGATTTCGAATCGCCTCGCGATAACCGCATGGGCGTCGGACGCTGGAGGGCGTCGCCGACGACGACCCCGACGGCAAGGCCACCGTGTGCGTGGCCATCGGGCCGCAGTACGGTCCGGTGACGGCCAAGATGGTGGAGAACGTGCTGCGTTCGGCCAGCCGCATGGGGTACGACGATCTGGTCATCGCCGGGTTCAGCTTCGACGGCCCGGCGCAGGCGGTGATCGAGGAGGCCCAGCACCCCACGCTGCGGATTCACGCCGCCCACATCCGCCCCGACGTGAACCCGGCCATGAACGGGCTGTTGAAGGAGCAGCCCGGCGGTCAGTTGTTCACCGTGTTCGGCCGGCCGCGTACGTCGGTGGAGGGGCCGGACGGCGACGGGCGCTACGTGGTGCGGATGGAGGGGGTGGACATTTACAACCCGGTGGACAACAGCATCGTATCGACCGGGGCGGACAAGGTGGCCGCGTGGTTCGTGGACGGCGATTACGACGGTCATACGTTCTGCATCACGCAGGCGTTTTTCCCCGACCGGTCGGCGTGGGACAAGCTGGCGCGGGCGTTGAAGGACGTGGTCGATTCGGAAGCGTTCGCGGCGTTCAGCGGAACGGAGTCGCTGCCGTTCCCCGCGGGCAAGCACAAGTGCGTGGCGGTGAAGGTGATTGATCCGCGGGGGAATGAGGTGATGAGGGTTATGAAGCTGCCTTAGTGTATGGCGAATGACTCAAATGATTCCGGCGTGCCCCCTCTGACCGAGTACAAATTGCTCCCGGAAGGGGTCTGTACACTGACACTGGCTCAGGTGGAACGGTTGTTCGGGTCGTTTCAACGGAGTGATCGCCGCGTCAAGCTGTATCAACAGTTGTCGGAGTACGTGACGGAACTGCGGCAGGCGAAGTTGAACGTATCGTTGATCGTCAACGGCAGTTTTGTGATGCCCGCTGTGGACGATCCCGAGGACATCGACCTGATTCTCGTTCTTCCGCGCGATTGGGATTCGCAAGCCGACGTGCGACCGTTCGAGTACAATCTGCTGTCGAAACGAGCGATCAAGCGAAAGTACGGGTTCGATGTTTTCGTGGTGCGCGACGGTTCGCCGGAAGAACGGGAATGGATTGCGTTTTTCACACAGATCAACGTAAAATGGTGTCAGCCCCCGCACGACCTGCCGATTGATTGCAAGAAGGGTTTGGTGAGGATCACACTATGATCGCCAATGACCAACAATTGAAGGTCGTCCGACAGCAACTCGAACGCGTCGAGACGGCCCTGTCGTCGATCAAACGCGACGTACTGCCCAAGAGCGAAACGCGATTTCGGTTGATGGCCGAGGGGTATCTGGATCAGATTGGCGACTTGCGGCAACAGATTGATGAGTATCTCGGTGTGTCGTCGGCGATCGAGGCGCAGACCGAACTCGTAATTGCGCTCTCCGGGAAGAACGTCAGTTTGGGTGAAGCCCGATCGAGCATGGTAACACGCACCCTTGAGGCATTTCGACGCGGTATGCAAACGCTCATGGGCCTGAACCGATCCGAAGCGTTGAAACCCAAGGGCGGCGGACGCCGCGAGGGATGGATTGAGCGGCTTTGCGATCCTCCGCTCATCGGCTTGGGGCGAGGTAGCGTGAAAATCTGTCTCGGCGAGCCACGGGACGATGGACAGCTTTTTTTGGAAGAGGACCGACGCGCCTACAAAAGTACGCTCGACGTGCTTCTGGGGGGATTGGCCTGGGCATCGGAGTTAGGTGGCGACCGTCCACTGCAAGATGCCAAATCATGGCATACTGTCCTGAGTGTTGTTCGGCAACTGGTTCCGCCGCGTTTCGGAGAGGTCGAAGAAATAAACTTTTCGGGACGACTCGTGGGCATTGGTCGCAGTTACGCTTTGAAGAAGGCGACACGTGAACGCATTGACGCTGAAATCAAGCGCGTGACGCCTACCGAAGAGTATTCGACAATGGAAGGGACCATTCGAGAGATCGACTTGGACGCAAAAACTTTCATGCTCCGGGAGAGACCGGACAATCTTCCCGAATTGCCCTGCGAGTACGATGAACTTAACGAGGGCGACGTGCGGGCTAATCTTGCCGCGAAAGTCTCGGTGTGCGGCATCCTCCGGACGAGTGGAAAGGCGAAGAGGCAAACGATGGACGTTGAGACCGTTGAGCCGCTTTCATTGGAACTGGCAGCGGATGAACAACGAGGGTAATTGGGAAGATCATGCCCGCGACTGGTATCCTCATCCAACCCGTCGATCAGCCGATCATCTGCAAACCCTACGACGAGCCGAACGATCATTACGTGTACGACCGCGAGACCGGCGAAGCGAGCCGGGCGGGTTTTCGGCGACCGGCCGGGTATCACTACAAGTCCGACCGGGTGGGCGGTGCGCAGTTGCGGCTGCTGGACGAGGAGCGCGACGATCTGCCGCTGGTGAACCTGCTCCGGGAAGACGTGCGCCGCTGGCGCGAGGCCGACTATCGCGGAGCGTCCAACGTCACCCGCGATCTGTTGCAACACTGGTCGCGTCCCGATCTTTCCCGGCGGCTGTTTTTCTGCCAGCGCGAGGCCGTTGAGACGATCATTTATCTCGCCGAGCTGCGCGTCCCCGGCCGCTCGTCCCGCACAGGTTTCAGAAACTTCGCACTGTCAGACGAGGATCTCGCACGGCTGTTGAATGGGCAGCCCGCGTCATTCGCCCGCCCGGGGAGCGACTACGCGCAGACGCTCATCGACACGCCGTTCGACGCATCGCTGATTCCGTTGCGGCGATTCGGGTGCAAGATGGCCACCGGGTCGGGCAAGACCGTGGTCATGGCCATGCTCATCGCCTGGGCGTTCTGCAACCGCGCCCGCAATCCGCGGAGCGACGAGTTTCCCAACGCCGTGCTCGTGTGCTGCCCCAATCTGACCATCAACGAGCGTTTGCAGGTGCTTCGGCCGGAGCGGGCGGACAATTACTACGAAGCGTTCGACCTGGTGCCGGTCCGTTATCGCCCGCTGTTGCAGTTCGGCCGCGTGCTGGTGACCAACTGGCACCAGTTCGCCCCGGAGTCGGAGCACAAGGAGGGCGACAAGACCCACGCGGTGGTCAACAAAGGCCCGGAGACGCCGGGAGACTTCGCCGGTCGCATTCTCGGCGACTTGGCGCGGCGCATGCCCATCATGGTGCTGAACGACGAGGGGCATCATTGCTGGCGTCCGGCGGCGTCGAACTCAACATTCGGCTGCGCGATCGCGTGCGCCAGCGTCTCCGCGCGAACGCCGAAGCAGTCGTCACCAACGGAACGTTCAGGGAGCGCCTACGGCGAAATGGCACGGCTGAGAGCATCACTGGCATCGTCCAGTCATGCCCTTGGCGTCCGGCAACGCTCCTGTTAGGCTTGTGTTTGGAAGACCTGCAGCAAGGTCATTCCCGATGCAGGCGATAACGAATGGGGTTCAGCGTAATGTCCAAGAAACTCCCGACAATCTGGAAAGCCGAGCCGCACACAATTGCCAAGATAGAGCTGTTGAGCGCGTACCTGAAGGCGTGGTTTTCGATTCTGGGAACCAAGCCGCCGCGCCGAAACGCTGAGCTTCTCTACGTGGATGGCTTTGCCGGTCCCGGCGAATACACCAATCATCCGACGGGCTCGCCGATCGTCGCTGTGGAAGCCGCTACATCCGCTTTGAACACGCATGAAGCGAGATGGAGAGCCGGCGACATCCACTGTGCTTTTGTCGAGTTGGATGCCGCACGCATGGAGAACCTGGAGCGCAAGCTCAAATCGGTATCGTTCCACCCTCGGGTGCATCCGTCCACCTACACGACCAGCTTCGTCAACGGACTTGATGCGATCAAGACCGCTCGGCCAAGCCCTTTTTCCCGCGCCGAACCGCTGTTCGTGTTCATTGACCCATTCGGCGCGACGGGCGCACCGTTCACCGCCGTCGCGGATATTCTTCGCAGCCGAACATCCGAGGTGCTTATCAATCTTGACGCAGACGGCATCGCCCGGATCTTTCGGGCCGGGGATGATGCAAACCGCGGCGTCCTGTTGACCGAAATATTCGGCGGCACATCTTGGCGGGAAAGCCCGTCGTTTGACGCCGATTTCGATGTCCAGTGCCGGCAGGTGCTCGACCTCTATAAGCGCCGCTTGCGCTCGCTTCCGGGCATCGGTTACGTATTCGCCTTCGAAATGCGAGGGAAATTGGATTCGATAAACTACTTCCTCGTCTTCGCCAGCGGTCATCCCCTCGGACTGGAGAAGATGAAGGAGGCGATGAAGTCAATCGATCAGGGCGGCGCGTACGCCTTTTGCGACGCCGACGTCGGGCAATCACTACTTTTCCGATTTGACGATCCAGCGGAATTCGCGCGACGGCTGTTCGAGCGGCACAAGGGGAAGCGCGTTCCCTACGAAGAGCTTCGCGACTACGCCCTCAACGACACGCCGTTTGCGAACCCGAAGCGGATGCTTAAATGGATCGAAGAGAACGATTTGATCGAGAGCGTTGAATTATTGCCCGGGAAAACCCGTTGTCGGGGCACTTTTAGCGAGGATGCCGTGAATGCGGTAGTGTTTAGGCAGGGAGCGATTCATGCCCAAGGCTAGCACGATTGAGTGGACCGAGTATACGTGGAATCCGGTGACAGGCTGTTCCAAGGTGAGCGAGGGCTGCCGGCACTGCTACGCCGAGCGAATGGCCAAGCGACTGGAAGCGATGGGAAACGTTCGCTACACCGATGGCTTCAACGTCACGCTCCATGACGATCTTGTGGATCTACCGCGGCGACTTCGTCTGCCGCGCGTCATTTTCGTCAACTCGATGAGCGATTTATTTCACGAAATCGTTCCGGCGTCGTTCATCCAGCGTGTATTTGCTACGATGAAGGCGTGTCCACAGCACACATTTCAGGTTCTGACTAAACGTAGCGGCCGCCTCCGTGAACTCGCACAGTCGCTCACGTGGCCCCGAAACGTCTGGATGGGTGTGAGTGTCGAGGATGTCCGTGTGCTCCATCGAATCGGTGATTTACAGAAAGTCCCAGCCGCAGTGCGCTTTCTGTCATGCGAACCACTGATTGGCCCACTGGACGGGCTCTCCCTCGACAGTATTAATTGGGTCATCGTCGGAGGCGAATCCGGTCCCGGCGCGCGACCTATCGCCAAGGCTTGGGTCGAATCGATTCGTCGTCAATGCCGCCGCGAGCGCGTTCAGTTCTTTTTCAAACAGTGGGGTGGGGTGCGCAAACACCTGGCAGGGCGCGAATTGAACGGCCGGACCTATGACGAAATGCCGCCTCTCGCACGCGAAACCAGGCGAACAACTTCCCGCGCGCTGCCGCTTCTGGTGGAGTGAGTCGGTTAAACAGGGCTATCCTCGTGCGCTTGCCTGACGATTCGTGCCACGCGACGCGGACGAGCCAAATAAATGCTGGTCGGTAAGCGACACGCAGCGTTGGGAACTTGCCGCCGAATTCAAGCTCGAACAAAGCGACGTGGTGAAGTTCTACGCCCGCAACGACCGCCTCGACCTGGTCATCCCCTACGAATACCACGGCATCGCCCACGGCTACCAGCCCGATTTCGTCGTGCGGCTGGCCGACGACTCGACGGTGCTCGTGGAGGTGAAGGGGTTCGAGAACGATCAGGACCGCGCCAAACACGAGGCCGCCAAGCGCTGGGTCGCCGCCGTGAACAACTGGGCCGAGCTTGGCCGGTGGGATTTCCACGTCTGCCACAACCCGCAATTGCTGGGCAAGGAACTGGCCAGTCTGGCAACGTCACAAGTTTCGTCGCAGCGCGACGGATAACGCATTGCCCTATCGTCCTGTCAGTGAATACTCGGCTCGGGAATCGGTCCCCCGCGCATCGCCCGGTCCCACACAAGGTCGGCGTATCGTGCGATGCTCTTCTCGGCGAGGACTTGGGAGGACCGCCTGCCGGAGGGTAGGCCCAGGTCCGCCGCGTGCCACTTCAACAGCATTCGCCCCATACTTCGCGTTGCCGGACGATGCGACTTCGTCCTGACCACTAGTTCGCCAACCTTCGCCGCGAATTCGTCAATCTTCTCCTCGCGCGCCCGCTCCAACCCGTAGAACCCGTCGAACTCAAGAACCGCCTCGGGAAACTCGCCCGCGAAGTACGCCCACAACGCCTGCATCTCCTCGACCGCGGCCTCCCGCCGGTTCGTGTCCGCGATCCCCACGCGCGTCAGTTCCCGCACCACGCGCCGGTAGCGCACCGCCCGTTGCCGCATGGCCGGTGAATCCACCGCCGCCCGGAACGCCCGCCACGCGAGCTTCGCCCGTTCCCGCGCCGCGTTCCACCGCCCCCGTCGCCCGGTGTGTTCACGTTCCCAGTGTTCGTCAGCCCGTCGGTAGAGTTCCCGAGTCTTCGCCATCTCAATCCGGTCTTCGACTTTCCGATCTTGCCACGCTAGGCGGCTGATCCAGTGGTGCGGAATCATCTTCATCCCCTCCCACGAATGCTGGGCCTTGGCCTTCTCCCACTTGATCCGCATGCGCGCGACGGTGGACTGCGCTTGGCTGCGGTACTTCAGCCAGTGGCATCGCCGACAGGCCACGTCGCCGTTCGTGTTGACGTAGTGGTACAGGTATCGGTACTGCCGCCGGCAGTGCGGACACGCGGCCGTGACCTTAAACGCCCCTGGCCGCCGTGGAACCGCCTGCCGCGGCGTCAGCCGGATGGTCTGGGTTCCGATCTTGGTGATTCGCGTGCCTTCGTCGAACCACTCCCGATGCAGCACGGGTCCGTGCGTTTCGCACCGAATCCACTGCCGGAACCGACACTCGCGGGCCGTTCGGTAGAGCGTCTGGGCGTCGAGCCGCGGCATGTCCTCGACCTTGCCGCGAATCTCCCGGTGCGGCCCCCGCTTGGCCGTCCATTCGCTTCGCCGGTCCTCCGGTGGAACCCGTCGCCGTTTCGCCCGTCGCACGCCCCCGCCC
>JABFSN010000061.1 GCA_013140575.1 Phycisphaerales bacterium
AATCGCCACCTTCTCCTGCCCTGTGAAATGCCGCCGTTGCTTCGCGTTGTTCATGTCGTTTTCCTCCGATCGGGACCACACTAACCCGCACGGCCGAAAACTCCATTTCCGACTGAAGCAACACAATTACGCTTCACGCACTCCGCCCGACGAGCCGCAGTGGAGAACGGTTGAGTGGCAAAGGCCGGATCGGCAACCAGAGTCAGTGCCGGGGACACCATTCCCTTCAAGATACACCCCAGAGCCTTCAAGGCCTTGGGTGCGGGCTTGGTCACGAATGACGTTGTCGCCATTATCGAGTTGGTGAAGAACGCATACGACGCCTACGCAACGCGTGTTGACGTCCGGTTCGCACAAGACGAGGACGATTGGGTGCTGGAAATCGAAGACAACGGATCGGGAATGAGCCGTTCGACGATCGAAGAGGCGTGGTGTACGGTAGCAACACCGTACCGAAAGAAACACGCCGTCGCCAAGCAACTTGGCAAGCGCAATCGACGTGCGTCCGGAGAAAAGGGGCTAGGGCGATTGTCCGCGGCGCGATTGGGCGCAAAACTCGAGATGACTACACAGGCCAAGCCCGGAGACTGCTGGACCGTTCACGTTAATTGGGAGAAATTGGCGAACTGCGAAAACTTGAATGAGTGCGTAGCTACTATTACTCGTGCGCCGGACGGGCGTTTTGAGAAATCCGGAACACTTCTTCGAATTTTTCCGCTACGCACGATTTGGAACGACGCCACCTGGGACGACCTTCGGGACAATCTCGGTCGTTTGCTTCCCCCGATCGCCGTCAAACGGGATTTCGCGATCGGATTCAGGAGGCCCGGCTCATTGTTTGACGACGTGATTGACGTCAAGCCGCCCGAGTTCCTGAAGCACCCCAAATATCAGATTCGCGGAACCGTAGAAGAGTCGGGCACGGTGCGCTATCGCTACCAACACCGAGCAATCCTAGGCGAAGAGCATCGAACGGCAACAGGCACCGTCAGCTGGAAACAGATTCGGGATCAGGCCGATGATGCAACACTAAACAGTATAGATGAGCCGGGGTTTGGACCTTTCGAGTTTGAATTACGCGCGTGGGATATCGCGCAGCATGACACGCAAGAAATCGCGGAGCGGTTCGAGCTTAGAAAATCGACGGTGCGGCGCGACATCCGAGCTTTCAAAGGCATTTCGGTCTACCGGGACGACGTGCTCGTCCTGCCGAAATCTGAAGGCACCAGAGATTGGCTAGGGTTGGACGTGCGGCGGATCGGAAAGGTTGGGCCGCGCCTGAGTACGCCTCAGTTGGTGGGGTACGTTGCCATTTCCGCTGCGCACAATCCCGATTTGGAAGACACCAGCGACCGCGAACGTCTTGTCGCGACCCCCGAAGTCTTGGCATTCGAAGCGACGCTGCGCACGGTCGTTTCGGTGATGGAGAACGAGCGTGATAAGGATCGCCGCGAGGTAACCAAGGAGAGAAGAGTCGCGGACTTGTTCAAACAGCTGAGCGCCAAAGAACTTGTTCTGGGCGTTGCGGAAGTTGCGAACGAGGGCGGTTCTGCGTCGGAGGCACTCCCGCTCGTCGAAGAGTTCAGCGAGAACTTGGACAAGGCCCGAGGGGAGATTGAAACCCGATTCGTGTACTACAGCCGACTTGCTACCGTCGGTACGATCGCGCACATGCTCGTTCACGAAGTTCGCAATCGGACGACGGTTCTCGGTCATGTGCTGGACTGGTTGGCCAAACGCCTGGCCGATTTATCCGACGACAAAGCCGCATCCAAGCTCGAGATGGGACGCGCCGCGGTGGCTGCGCTGGACAAGCTGGCCGGTACGTTCGCTCCACTTGCCAATCGTCAATTCAAACGAAGGATGCGGAGCGCCTGCGTCGAGGAGAGTGCCCTGCGTTGCCTTCTTATGCTCGAGCGTGAATTGAAGGCCGGGAAGATTAGAATATCTTCGCCGACCGACACGGTAACTGAAGTAGCCGTCGATCCCGGCGAGCTCGATGCGGTCCTCCTCAACTTGTTGGGCAATGCGGTCTACTGGCTGACCCACAAGGGGGACGCAGACAAGCGAATCGAGATCCGCACTCGCAAGATTTCCGAAGGTAAGCGAGTTTCCGTCGGAGTCCACGACTCCGGTCCAGGTGTCGCGGAAGAGGACGCCGAGAAGATCTTCTGGCCCGGCGTGACGAACAAGCCCGGCGGTATTGGAATGGGATTGACTGTGGCATCAGAACTAGTAGCCGAGTACGAGGGCAAACTGGCGCTCGAACGCAAAGGCAAACTCGGTGGGGCGACCTTTGTCTTTGACGTGCCCTTGAAGCAATCTGCTGGAGCCTGACACATGCTGACTGTGCTGATTGTTGATGACGAGAAAGATGTCGCCGATGCTCTTGCAGAAGAGATTAGAGCAGCCATCACAGACTGCAAATGTGAAACGCAAGTAGACTTTGTTAAAGCAACAAAGCAAGTCGGAGAGCTGCGCCCTGATGCCATTGTGCTTGATTTGATGGAAGGGCGGCATTCCACAAAGTTGCCAGGTCAGCAGACGTGGAAGTCGCTTTGGGACAGTTCCTTTTGTCCCGTCATTATCTACACCGGGTGGGAGGGCGAGATTGAGCCGCCCGTTCGGCAGAATCATCCGTTCGTGCAAATAATCAAGAAGGGCAGTGCGAGTCGGGAACAAGTTATTCAGCAACTTAAGGGCCTATCCCAAAAACGGGTCGCGCGCCGATATACAGTTCCGGGCATGAAGGCCCGGAAAGGCAGGTGCAGGGATGCACGGGACGGGAGTGGCGAAGCGCTGGCGTTGTTCGGATGCGTTGTG
>JABFSN010000261.1 GCA_013140575.1 Phycisphaerales bacterium
CCGTGGAGCAGCGACCGGATTTCGCCGGCCGGTCTGGAGAAATTGAGAGCGTTCGGGCTGGCGATTCCGCGGCGCATGGACGGTCGTGAAGTGGAATTGACGGATCTGGAGGACGCGGCGTGCCCGTATTGTCGATCGAACGACACGATATTGGAATCGACTTTTGGGCCGACGTTGTGCCGGGCCATTTACTATTGTCATCAATGCCGCCAATCTTTTGAACAATTCAAACCCGTATCCTGATCCGCTCCTCAAGAGGCCGGCTCTGGTCTATGACGGGGACTGCGGGTTCTGCCGCCGGTGGGTCGGCCGATGGCGGGCGATGACGGGCGCGCACGTCGAGTACGTTCCCTATCAAGAGGCGGGCGGACGGTTTCCGGGGATCACGGCCGATCAATTCGAGATGGCGGTGCATTTCATTGAGCCGAACGGGCGGATCAGCACCGCGGCCGAGGCGGTTTATCGGTCGTTGTCGTTTGCGCCCGGCGGCGGCTGGATGCCGTGGGCGTATGCGCGTGTGCCGGGGTTTGCCGGAGTTTCGGAAAAGGCGTATCGATTCGTGGCGGCCCGGCGGCGCGGGTTTTCAACGCTGACGACGGTGTTGTGGGGGAGCGATCCGTCGCCGTCGAGTTATTGGTTGACGCGGTGGTTCTTCCTGCGGGCGCTGGCGGTCGTCTATTTCATTGCGTTTGTGTCACTGGGGGTGCAGATCGTCGGACTGGTGGGCGAGAATGGAATCGCGCCGGCGGCGGCGTCTCTGGAGCGGGCGCGGGCAAGCCTGGGGAGCGAGGGTTATTGGCGCGTACCGACCCTCTTCTGGCTGGGATGCGGTGATCGGGCGCTCCTGTATGCGTGTTGGGGCGGAGCGGCCGCTGCAATGGTGCTGTTCCTACGGATATTGCCCACGGCGATGTTGGCGGGGATGTGGGGGCTTTATCTCTCACTGTCGTCGGTGGGGAGCGTGTTTCTGAGCTTTCAGTGGGATACGTTGTTATTGGAAACGGGGTTTCTGGCGATCTTCCTTGCGCCGTTGACTGCATTTCCGCGGGCGGACGCGGAGCGGGCGCCGTCGCGGATCGTGCTGTTTCTATTGCGGTGGCTGTTGTTCCGGTTGATGTTCCTGTCGGGGCTGGTAAAACTGACCTATGGAGACGGGAGCTGGCGGGACTTGTCGGTGTTGACCTTTCATTACCTGACGCAGCCGATGCCGGCGTGGACGAGCTGGTACGCGCATCACTGGCCGTCGTGGTTTCATGAGGTGTCGGTTGCGATCATGTATGTAATCGAACTTGGTCTTCCCTTTTTGATGTTCGGGCCGCGGCGGCCGCGGCAGTGGGCCGCGTTGGGGACGGTGTTTCTGATGGTGATGATCGCGGCGACGGGGAACTACAATTTTTTCAATCTCCTGACCGGCGCTCTGTGTCTGGCGCTGCTCGACGACGCGTTTCTGGCGAGATTCCTGCCGGCGCGAATGCGGACACGACCGGCCACTTCGCAACGTCCGGCGGCAGCGGGGTGGTCCAGGACTGCGTTTCTGTGTGTATTTGCGGCCACGATTGTACCGATCGGTGCGGCGTACGCGTACGTGGGGTCGTTTCCGGAGGGCCGCGTGCCTGACGTCTGCAGGGATGTCTTGAAATACGTTGCGCCGTTTCGCAGCATCAATTCGTACGGGCTCTTTCGGGTGATGACGACGACGCGACCGGAGATTGTGATTGAGGGTAGCGAGGACGGGGCGACATGGCATGAATATGAGTTTGCATGGAAGCCGGGAGACGTGATGCGTGCGCCGGGATTCGCGCAGCCGCATCAGCCGCGACTGGACTGGCAGATGTGGTTCGCGGCGCTGGGATCGGTTCAGCGAAATCCATGGGTCGTCAATTTGATGTATCGACTGCTGGAGGGGCGGCCGGAGGTGCTGGGGTTGATGGGGGTGAATCCGTTTGAAGAGAGGCCGCCGCGGTATGTGCGGGCGCTCTTGTATCGCTATGAGTTTACGGATGCGGAGACGCGGGAAGAGACGGGAGCGTGGTGGCGGCGGGAATATCTGGGCGTGTATTGCTCTCCGATCGAGCGGGGGCGGTAGGATGTGTAGGGAAAACGGAACCACAGAGTGATCCGACCCTCACCCCTACCCCTCTCCCCGGAAGGGAGAGGGGAATGAGAGGTGATTCGACGAGACAGACGACGGGCGAGTATGGCGAACGTGGATTTACTGGCGCCGGGTGGGCCGATTGCGAAGGGGCTGCCGAATTACGAGGAGCGGCCGCAGCAGTTGGAGATGTCGGCGGCGGTGCGCGCCGCGTTTGCGCGGAAGCGGCATCTGATCGTGGAGGCCGGGACGGGCGTGGGGAAGTCGTTCGCCTATTTGATTCCGGCGATTGAGCACGCGGTGACGCACGGGGAACGGGTGGTCATCAGCACGCGGACGATCGCGTTGCAAGAGCAACTCGTGCAGAAGGACATTCCGTTTTTGCGGGCGACGTTGCCGTTTGAGTTTTCGGCGGAGCTGGTCAAGGGGCGATCCAACTATGTGGGGCTGCGGCGGTTGGGCATCGCCAGTCAGCGGCAGACGCAGCTTTTCGGTGCGACGAAAATGCGAGAGGCGTTGTGGCGGGTGGAGGACTGGGTGAAAGAGACGCAGGACGGGTCTCTTTCGGACATGCCGTTTCAGCCGGACGGGCAGGTGTGGGAGCGGGCGCGCAGCGAGTCGGACAATTGTCTTGGGCGGCGGTGTTCGCATTACAAGGCGTGTTTTTTTCAGCGGGCGCGGCGGCGGGCGGAAAAGGCGCAATTGCTGATCGTGAATCACGCCCTTTT
>JABFSN010000094.1 GCA_013140575.1 Phycisphaerales bacterium
AGAAACAACTGCTCGGCGGCAAGGGGGCGGGGCTGGCGGAAATGACCCGCATCTGGCTGCCCGTACCGGCCGGTTTCACCATCACCACCATCACGTGCGCCGAATACTACCGCCACGGCAAACGCTGGCCCGCGGCACTCGAAAAACAAATCCTCGACGGAATGAAAAAGCTGGAGCGCACCTGCGGCCGGCGGTTCGGCGACGCGAAAGATCCGCTGCTGGTTTCGGTTCGATCGGGGGCGGCCGCGTCCATGCCCGGCATGATGGAAACCATATTGAACCTGGGTCTGACCGACGAGTCGGTCGAGGGGCTGGCGAAACAAACCGGCAACCGGCGGTTCGCGCTGGACGCCTACCGGCGGCTGATCGCCATGTTCGGCGCGACGGCCATGGGCATCGAGCGCGGGCGGTTCGACCGGGCGTTCGACGAGGTCAAGCAAACGTCCACGCGGCCGCGGCTCGGTCTGCCGGAAAACAAACGGGTGAGCGACACCGACGTAAACGAATCGGAACTGGCGTCGGTGGTGGAGCGGTTCAAGGCCATTTTCGCGGACAGCACCGGCGGGCCGTTTCCGCAAACGCCGCGCGAGCAGCTTTACGGGGCCATCAACGCGGTGTTTGAAAGCTGGATGGCCGAAAAGGCGGTCACCTATCGCCGGGTCGAAAAAATTACCGGTCTGGACGGGACGGCCGTCAACGTCTGCCAGATGGTGTTCGGAAATCTGGGGACCGATTCGGGCACCGGGGTGTGTTTCACGCGCGACCCCAGCACGGGCGACAACGATTTGTACGGCGACGTGTTGATCAACGCCCAGGGCGAGGACGTGGTCGCGGGGGTCCGCACCCCGATCCCGGTGGGCGAATTGTCACGATTGATGCCGGCGACGTGGGATCAATTGCTGGCCGTGCGGACGATTCTGGAACTGCACTACCGTGACATGCAGGATTTGGAATTCACCGTCGAGCGCGGCGTGCTGTATATGCTGCAATGCCGGACGGGGAAACGATCGGCGGCGGCCGCGTTCAAGATCGCCGTGGATCAGGCCACCGAACCGCTGTTGTCCGACGGGCAGATTCGAAATCTTGTACGGAAAAAATGGTTGCCGCGCCACGTCGCGACGGCGGCGCGGAAACCGATCATTTCCAAGCGCGACGCGATCCGGCGGATCACGGAGCGCGACGTCGAACGGCTGTTCTGTAACATCATCGACCCCATGGTGTCGCCCGCGGAACTGGCCCGGCGGCACATCGGCGAGGGGATCGGGGCGGTGCCGGGCGCCGCAAGCGGGCACATCGCGTTCGATCCGCGGGAGGCCGAGCGTCGGGCGCAGGCGAGCGAATCGGCCATACTGGTCCGCCGCGAAACTTCGCCGGAAGACGTGGGCGGGATGCACGCGGCGCAGGGCATTTTGACCGCGACGGGCGGCAAGACATCGCACGCGGCCGTCGTGGCCCGGGGTTGGGGCAAGTGCTGCATCGTCGGCTGCGAGATGCTGCACATCGACGACCGGCATCGGACGCTGTCGGTCAACGGCAAGGTCTATTACGAAGGGGACCACATCACGCTGGACGGTTCGACGGGCCGCATCTACGACGGACAACTGCCGCTGTCCAAGCCGCAGCCGACCGGGGCGTACGAAACGCTGCTGGGCTGGTGCGACGGATTCCGGCGATTACGCGTGCGGACCAACGCGGACACGCCGGCCGACGCGGTAAAAGCCATCGAACTCGGCGCCGAGGGCATCGGGTTGTGCCGCACGGAGCATATGTTCTTCGAAACCGAGGCCCGGCGGCTGGCGATGCAGGAGATGATCGTCGCGGATTCGTCGTCGGCGCGGCGCGCGGCGCTGGACAAGCTGCAACCGTTTCAGAAGGAGGATTTCCTCGGCATTTTCCGGGCGATGGCCGGCAAGCCGGTCACCATTCGCCTGATCGATCCGCCGCTGCACGAGTTTCTGCCCAAGAAGGACGAGGACGTAGATCGGCTGGCCGCCCATACGGGTCTGTCGGCCGAGCACATTCGCCGGCGGACCGAACAGTTGCACGAATCCAACCCCATGTTGGGGCATCGCGGCTGCCGCTTGTGCATGACCTACCCCGAGATTTTGGAGATGCAGGTCAGCGCCATCATTGAGGCCGCCGTCGATGCCACGAACGAGGGCGTCACCGTGCTGCCCGAGATCATGATCCCGTTGACCATCGACGACGTCGAGCTGCGCATCTTGACGGAACAGACGCGGGCGGTCGCGGATGCCATATTGGATGAGGCGGGCGTCGATCTGGAATACCTCGTCGGCACCATGGTGGAAACGCCCCGTGCGGCGATACTGGGCGAACGCATTGGCCGGGTCGCGCAATTCATCAGTTTCGGCACCAACGACCTGACGCAGACGACGATGGGCCTGTCGCGCGACGACGCGGGTCGGTTTCTGCCCGCCTACGTAGATGCGGCGCGCTACGGCGTGTTTCCCGACGATCCGTTTCAATCGATCGACCTCGACGGCGTGGGCATGTTGGTCGAATGGGCGGTGAATGGGGCCCGGCGCACCAACCCGCGGTACAAAATCGGCGTGTGCGGTGAGCACGGCGGTGACGTCGCCAGCATAAAGTTTTTCGACCGCGTGGGGCTGGACTACGTCTCGTGCAGCCCCTACCGCGTCCCCGTCGCACGCTTGGCCGCCGCACAGGCGCAGATCGAGGCCGATGCGCATGGAACCGCAGGGCGGCAGCGCGCCGCACCCGCGATCGGAAAGCGCGCCGGCCGCCGCGGGCCTGCTGATTCCGCGAGTGGCAAACGCGCAGCCCCCACGGAAAAACGCGCCTCGAAATCGCGCGCGTCGAAGAAGTCCGTGTCTCGTGGAAAAAAGTCGACGTCGATTCGAAAACCAAAGACCGTTACGCCTATCGGCAAAAAGCGTCTGGCCAGCAAGCCCGCAGCCAAACCGCGCCCGCGCAAGTCCAAGAAGCGCTGATCGAGTTGATCTTGTATGGACAACCAGGCGGGAGCATCGCCATGAGCAAGGCCCCCAAAAGCACCGCGCGCGGATCGCGGTCCCTGCGGCCCCGGACGACGTCCGACGCGATTGAGATTCTCGATCGCCGCGTGATCGGCGACGACCCGGACCTTCGCGCCCAGGTCCGCGCGGCCGAGTTCGAGCTGGCGGTCGCCCAGATCATCCACGATGCCCGAACCGACGCGGGGCTTGCGCAACATCAGCTCGCCGAACTCATCGGCACCAGCCAGTCGGTCATCTCGCGACTCGAGGACGCCGATTTCAACAGCCAGTCCCTATCCATGCTCCGCCGAATCGCCGGAGCGCTTGGCAAGCGCCTCGAGGTGCGCCTTGTCGACGGCGCATCCGTGTTCGAGTCCGCATGATACGCAGAATCCTCGAATGGCCTGATTACGAGCGACTTGCACAGAGGACGGACAGCCGGCACAATCCTCGCTGGGTCTATCGGAGTACGGCGTCATGAGCATTGCGAAACGAATTCGGGAAGGCTTGAATTATCTTGAACGCGGCGATTCGGAGGCGGCCCTCACTCCGCTATGCAACGTCGTCGGTGCGCTCGCCGGGGGGACGGGTCGAGAATACAAGCAGTGGTTGGCGGATCGTATGCCGATATTGTCTTGTGCACTTCTCGATTGTGGACCCGCGACCCAGCATCTGCACGTTCCAGTGCGGACACTCAACCCACGAATAGCGCCAGCGGATCCGCACGGTTCCACGGATTTCGTTGAAATCTTGTATCATTTGTTCCGTTGTGGTCTGGATCACAAGTGTGCCATCGATTCAGGCGTGCAGAATAACGCTGAGAGTAGTTTGCGCCGGGATCCGTCAAGTGAAACGCTTTACGTTCACTACGGCAAACTCGCTATGGGACTGGTACTTGCCGTTGTATCGGCATTGCCTGAAAACCAATCAGGAGATATCGCCGGACATTTGAACGGCTATCCCCTGCGACATTTCTGCGGTTTGGATGTCGATGCAACCGTGGCGATGATAAGGGGAGTTGCATCGCGGAGCCGCTTCGGTTTAAGACGCTCCCTCGGACAACGTTGAGCACACGGGGAGGGAAAAGGTCTCAGGATGAGTCTCTTGCGATGATGGGGGGCTTTGGGGGGATGCCCCGTCGGTCGCCCCCGATGGATGGAGACGATCGCAATGAGCGTGGCACTTGCCCGACGGTTTCGGTGGGATGAACTTCCCAAGGACGCGCCCATGGCGCTCCTCGAACGCCGTCGGGTGATTGGCGAACGGGCCATGATCTCGCACGTCACTCTTTTCAAGGGCTGCTTCGTACCCACGCACAGCCACGCGAACGAGCAGATCACCGGCGTCATCGCGTGGGGCCGCGGGAAACATCGGGTTCCGCGGAGTGCCGCCGATGATCGGCCGTGACATCCCCGGAGGTCAGCGCCCGATCGATCTTGTCCAACATGCGCGGCAGATCGGGGTGGCGGGCGAATCGTCGGGACAACACGTTTCGCCACGGATCGACGCGACGGCGGCGCTCGGCGGTTGGTTCCGGTCCCGACGCATGGAACAACGCCAGGTCGGCCGCCGGCCAGAACTTGTCGGGGCCCAATCGGCAAGATTCCAGATACATGGCTTCCGCTCGCGCCCGATCACCCGATTGGTGCAGCATCTCGGCCATGACGTATTGGGCGCTGCCTGGGCCGGTCGCCCAAGGCCAACGGGCGGCGGACTCGGCAAGACGGATCGCTTCGGCGTGGTCACCCGTGGACGCGGTTGCCCGGGCACGCACCAATTGCGACTGACGGACGCCGCGCAGGACGTGAACGATCGCGGCCGCCGCAACGATGGCGATGACCGCCGCATGTCCGACGAGGCGAAAACGAGCTGCGGCACTTGTCGGGGTCTGCGGCGACGAAATCGCCGCCGATGGCCGGCGCATCCACCAACCGGTCAAAAAAACGAGCGCCGCCCCGCAGAAATAAATGAATTCATTGAGCGGGTCATCCGGCAACGGCGTCCACCGCAATTCCACCCATTGTTCCGCCACCGGCCACCACGGCGCCCGCGTCGTCCCATTCAACAGGTCGAGCGCGATGTGAATCAGGACGGACAGTGCGGCCAGCGCGGTCACGGGCGCCATGGGAACGTAAAGCAGCGTCGAAACGACGGCGCCGACGATGACCGCCGCCGGAAGCGCGACTGGAACGGAGTGCGCCCACAACGGACCGGTCATCACGCCGCACAGGAGCAGACCATGTCCGATGACATCGGGGAGGTAGGCGAACCCAACCATCAGTGCCGTCCACGCGCTGGGCGCCAACGTGGTCGGCCGGGCGGAACGGGCCGCGGCGGCGGTCGCGACCCCGGCAAATGCGTGGCCAAGAACCGGCATGGTCAGTCCTGTTTCCGAAACGACGGGGGCGCGGAATGCCCCATCCAACCCCGTCTGTGAACTATTTCACCGGCATTTATCAATTGTGGAGCCGGTCGGTCGCGCGTCCTATGATTCAATTGTAGCGGCGATCGGGGGCCGTCCTCAGCGCCCGTGCGCGAATTGTGCCCCGATGGTCGTGCATGCGAAACAATCGCCGCGGCGGCGGGAAGCGGAATCCGCGCGCCGGCGGCGGGGTCATTACCGGTCGTCGGGTGTATTAGGACGCCGGCACGTGCCGCGCCCGGACCGTCGAGCGGGATTTTCGCCTTGCAACCGGGTTCGCCGACCGGGATAATCGTCTGTTCGCGGGGGTGGTGGGGGTCGGCGGGGCAATCCGAAGTCTTGTTTTCCGTCGATTCAGGAGGGTCGCGGTTGTTTTCTACACGAACAGTCATACACACGTCGGCGATTTGGGCGGTCGTGCTGTTGCTGGCGCGGGGCGCGGCCGGGCAGGTGTCGTACGTCGATCCGGCGGCCGTCGGGGCCAACAACGGAACGTCGTGGGCCAACGCCCACACGAGTCTGCAATCCGCGCTGACAGATGCCCGGGCGCCGTTGTCGACGATCACGGAAGTTCGGGTGGCCAAGGGCACCTATCGACCGGCTGGGCCAAACGGCAACCGGACGATTTCGTTCGCGCTCATCAACGAAGTGGCCATCAAGGGCGGTTACGCGGGGGTGACCCAACCGGCGCCGGACGAACGAAACTACGTGTTGTATGCGACGATCCTGAGCGCCGACCTGAACGGCAACGACGCGACGACGGGCAACGCGGAGAACAGTTACCACGTCGTGTCGGCCGCCGACGCGATCGATACCACGGCCGTCCTGGATGGATTCACGCTGACGGCGGGAAACGCGAACAACGCGACGTTTCCCAATTCGCTAGGCGGGGGCATTTACAACGCGGGCGGCGACGGGGTTATTTCCAATTGCGTGATCGCGGGCAACCGGGCTTCCAACGGCGGAGGACTGTACAACAGCAGCGGTGCATTGAGACTGGTCAACTGCCTGTTTTACGCCAACACCGCGACCAGCAACGGCGGTGCGATCTTCAACGGGACGGCGAGCCCGACGTTCACCAATCTGACGGTGGTGTCCAATACCGGCGGCGCGTTCGGGAGCGGCGGCATTTACAATCTCGGCGCCAGCGCCAATCCGAAGGTCACTAATTGCATTCTGTGGAATAACAGCGACAGCACGGGCACGGGCGAGGCGGCGCAGTTCCGCATCCTATCCGGGACGCCGCAGGTGAACAACTGCACGGTGATGAACCTGGGCGCGGGCGGGCTGGGCGGCAGCAACAACATCGCCACCGATCCGTTGTTCGTCGACGCCCTGGCCCGCAATTACCGGCTGATGAACGGCTCGACGTCGATCAACAGCGGCAACAACGCGCCGGTGGGCGGGCAGGTCGCCGTCGATCTGGACGGCAGCGTGCGTCTCGCCGAGGTGACCATCGACCGGGGCCCCTACGAACGGGCGCCCGACTGCAACGGCAACGGCACGCGCGACAACCTCGAATTGACCAGCGGCGTCGGCATCGACTGTGACCAGAACGGCAAGCCCGACGAGTGCCAGATATTGTTCAACGGCGGGGCCCCGGGCGGGCCGTATTTTTGCCAGGCGAATTGCGACGTTGATTGCGACACGAACGGGGTTCCCGACGCGTGCCAGTCCGATTGCGACGTGAACGGCATGCCCGACGCCTGCGACGTCATCGGCGGCGCGACCGACTGCAACAACGACGGGGTTCTGGATCGATGCGATCCCGATTGCAACGATAACGACGTGTCCGACGTCTGCGACATTCGAGTCGGCTTCCCGGATTGCAACCACAACGGTCGGCCGGACGTTTGCGACATCGCCGTCGGCAGCATCGCGCCGGGCGGGCCGTTTTTCTGCGCCGTGCCCGCGTTGTGCGCCGACGACTGCAACAACAACGCCCGACCCGACGAGTGCGAATTGGCCGCGGGCGATTGCAACGAAAACGGCATACTCGACGACTGCGACATCGCCGGGCCGTTTTTCGACGATTGCAACGGCAACAACCGTCCGGACGTTTGCGACATCGACGAAGACAGCCAGGCCCCGGGCGGTCCCTATTTCTGCACGCAGAATTGTGCCGCGGACTGCAACGACAACGGCGAGCCGGACAGTTGCGAATTGATCGGCGGCGACTGCAACGACAATGATATTCCCGATGATTGTGATCTGGCGTCGGGCGAAAGCGGCGATTGCGATTCGAACAACGTGCCCGACGAATGCCAGCCGGACGGCGACGGCGACGGGGTGATCAACCCCTGCGATCAGTGTCCGACCACCGCCCCCGGCGTGCCCGTTCGGCCGGACGGGTGCCCGCAGGTGGGCGCCTGCTGCATCAACAACGCCTGTCAGAACAACACCGGGGCCGCGTTGTGCCTGGGGTTCAACGGTGTGTTCCTGGGCGATCTGCTGGGTTGCACGCAGGACCCCGATGGCGACACCATCGTCGGCTGCGCCGATCGTTGTCCGTTTGATGGAACGAAAACGCAGCCGGGGCTGTGCGGCTGCGGCGTGGCCGACACGTTTTTGAGGGGCGCGGGCGACGGCGGGTGCAACAACAACGGCACGCCCGACGTGTGCGACATCAATTCCGGTGACAGCGCCGACTGCAACGGGAATCACCTGCCGGACGAGTGCGAAATCCGTGTGTCCAGTACCGCCCCGGGCGGTCCGTTTTTCTGCACGTCGGGTTGCAACGCCGATTGCAACAACAACGGCATTCCCGACGTGTGCGATCTCGGACAGGTCAGCAACGACTGCAACGGGAACAGCGTGCCCGACGAGTGCGACGTGGCCGGCGGGGCGCCGGACTGCGACGGCAACGGCGTTCCCGATTCGTGTCAGCCGGACGGCGACGGCGACGGAGTCATCAATTCGTGCGATCAATGCGGCGGCGACGACGCGCTGCTGGGCGATCCGTGTGACAGTGCCATCGATCCCGACGACTGCGTCAACGGCGTGTTCGCGTGCATCCCCAACATCGTCCGTTGCACGGACAACGACGCGACCGACGACGCCGACGCGGACGGCTCGTTCGATTGCCACGATTTCTGTCCGGGAACGCCCGCGGGCAAGCCGGTCGACGGGAACGGGTGTCCGTTCGAAGGAGCTTGTTGCACGACGAGTGGAGTTTGTTTCGATAATCCGGCGGTGACACCGGAGCAATGCGGCGAGGTCGGCGGCATTTACCAGGGAAACGGCTCGACCTGCGCGGCCGGCTGTTACTTGGGCGGCGACGGCGACTGCGACGACGACACGGACGTCGATCTGGACGATTTCGAGTTGTTTCTGGGGTGCGTGGGGACGGTTCTGGGCGGTTTGAATGACCCCTGCCGGTGCGTCGATCTGGACCTCGATCCGAACATCGACCTGATCGATTGGTCGCTTCTGCAGACCATCATCGGTCCATGCGAATTTGAATGTCCGTTGTGCCCGACCGGCGCCACCGGCGACTGTTGCCTGTTGGGCGGCAACGGGACGCCCGGGTGCAACAACCCGTTGTGCTGCGATTCGGTCTGCAACGTGCCGGGTCTGGAACGCTGCTGCGCCGACCTGAACCCGCCGGTGTTCAACGGGTGGGACGCCGGTTGCGCGCTGGCGGCCGCCCGTCTGTTTCCCGACGAATGCGGTTGTCCGTTCGCGTGCTGCAAGACCGACGGCACGTGCCAGGATCTGACCGCAACGGCGTGCGCGCAGCAGGGCGGGTTCCCCGACGAGGGCAAGCTGTGTTCCGACGCCGACGTGTGCGGCTGTCCGGACGAGGCGATCGGGAATTGTTGCGCCAACAGCGGGACGCCGGGGCCGGGGTGCGACGACATGGGCACGGGGTGTTGCGCGGCGGTTTGCCTTATCAATCCGGCGTGCTGCCTGCAATTGTGGTCGCCCGCGTGCGCGCAAATCGCGCAAACGCTGTCGGTGTGCGAGTGCCCGACGGTGGCGTGCTGCCTGAATGCGACTCCGTTCTGCCAGGACCTGACGCCGCTGCAATGTCAAATGGCCGGCGGTCTGGCGCGAGGAACGTTCAGCACGTGCGCCGGCGGGTCGTGTAATCCGGCCTGTCCGGCGAACGCCGACGGTAGTTGTTGTGCGGCCGGCGGTTTGCCCATCGGCTCGCGAGGCTGCGACGACCCCAGCGCGACCTGCTGCAACGCGGTGTGCGCGATTCAGCCGTTTTGTTGTTTGAGCCGCTGGGACGCGTCGTGCGCCGCGTTGGCGCAGACGCTGACGGCGGATTGCAACTGCCCGATAGTAACGGAGGCGTGCTGCAAGCCTGACGAGTCGTGCGTGAACCTGACGATTGCGGAGTGCTTGGCCGCCGGGGGCGAATCGCGCGGACCGGGCTCGGTTTGCACGCCCGAGCTGTGCGCCCCGCCTTGTCCGGGTGAAGGCGGCTGTTACGACGCGAACAACAACACACCCGGGTGTGATGACGAGGTGTGTTGCAATGCGGTTTGCATGATCGAAGCCAGATGTTGTGAAATCGCGTGGAATTTTAGCCCCTTTTGCATCGAGCTTGTACAGGAGCTGGCAGATACCACCAGCGAATGTCCGCAGCCTTGATCGAAGGCGACAGAAGTCCGCGGGCTCGGAGACAGTGGCACCATGCATGTGTGGGTCCAGCTGAAGAAGTGGTGATGGCGATTTTGGCGGTATTGACTGGACAGGTGGGGTTGCGGACGATGACGCGAACGGGTGCCGTTGGCCCGTCCACGCGCGGCGAGCACGACAAGCCGAACCTCCTTCCGGTATTGGGAGAATGACAGTGTTGAATTGTCACTTTTGTCTGGCGTCGAGGCGGGCCGGGTTGAACCTGCTCCTCGTGGTGACGGCGTTGGCCGGGTCGGTGGTTCCGCCCAAGGCGAACGCCGGCGACCGCAAGTTCATCGTCATGCTGGCCGTGCCCCGGCCGCCGAATCCGGCGGCGGTGGATCGCGTCAACCGCGGCTTGATCGACCTGCACTATTTCGACGACGGGAACATCGACGACATCGATTCGTTCCGCGAATACTGGCAGGAAGCGAGCTACGGCAACGTGGACGTGAGCGGTCTGGTGACCGACTGGGTGAATCTGCCGTGGCCGGCGCTGCCCATTCCCGAGACCGCCACCGGTCCGTTGCGGGAGCGGGTGCTGCCATTCAATGATCTGAACGGAAACGAGTTGTTCGATCAGTGGCAGGGAGAAAGCCTGATCGAAGATCAGCAGATGGTCATCATTGACTACAACGGGGCGCTGGAAGGCACCGGGACGGTGGACAATCGGCTGATCCTGCAGACCATCCGCTCGGCGGGCATGGTCGACGGCTGGTTCACGCCGGGGGAGCGGTTCCGCGATTTGAACGGCAACGGGCGCTACGACGCGCTGCTGGAAGCGACATGGGACGGCTACGGCGGACCCGAGGATTGCAGCGGCGAGGACGGGGTCATCGACTCGGTCGATGAGATCTGCGACGCCATTGAACTCGGCGGCGACGACGATCAGCAATGGGATTTTCCGGAGCCGTTCGAGGATTTCCTGCGCCTGTACGACCCCACCGCGGTCGACCCGGAGGGTCGGTGGATCAAGCTGGACCCCAGCGACAACAACCAGTTCGGGGTGATGGATCCGACGCTGGTGGGCGGGCAGGCGTGGGCCAAGGCCTACATCAAGCGGAATTATCCGGGTGATTCGGACGCGCTGATCGCCAGGTGCGGCAACGGCAAATACGAGGGACCCGACCGATGGATCGAGGCGGGCAGCGGCAAGCTGCAGCAGCGCCCGGCGGGCCGGATGTGGGTGCCGTCGGCGGTCACTCCGGACCCGGCCACGCGCTGCGTGGGGGGCGACCACGAGGGACGCTTGTGTGGGGATTTCCTCAACGACACGGAGTGCCGGTCGGACGAACCGGACGGTGAAGACGGTTTCTGTTTTGGTTTCGACAGCTGGTTGAACACGTGGTGGCCGGCGTACTGGAACGACTCGTACGCGGTGTCGGGCGGTTTCCCGGGTACGGCGGGCGACGGCGTGACCACGCCGCCGGTGGGCGACGCGCCGTTGTGGACGCCCGGCGGACAGATTCCCAACCTGGTGGCGTTCGACCGCAATAACGCCAACGGGAGCGTCGTGCCGCAGATGGACGAACGGGTGTTTTTCGAGCCCAACGCGGGCGGAACGACGGCGTACACGGGCGGGGTCGGTTTTGGCTTTCCCTGCATCCCGCGGCTGGACCCGCCCGATCCCAGTTGCGTGACCCCGTTCAGGCCGACCGATTTCGCGCAGATTCAGCCGGGAGACGGATCGGTCGACGAAGACAACATCGGCGCCGCGAACGGCGAAACGGTCATGCCGGACACGTTGGGGTACTACGACGGGCCGGCGGAGTTTGAAGATCTGCCCTCGTCGATCTACCACGCGCGGACGGATTCGGGTTTGTTCTACGGGGGGGACGGGCAATTCGGCGAGGTTACGTCCACCACGGGATCGAGCCTCTTCGGCAAGGACTTGGGCAGCGGTCCGGGGGGGGCGGCGTCGCCGGACGGCGTCATTCCGTCGGCCGGTCCGCTGGTGACGGGGATTCACGGCACCAACGGCTACGACGCGGGCAACATGATGAACCTGGAGTGGCTGACGTGGATGCGTGACGGTCCCGATTCACCCGATCCGGGCGAAAACGGGGCGTGCCTGGCCAGGGGCGACTGTCCGCCGAAGCACGTGTTCAAACGCGATTTCAACCTCGACGGTCTGCTGGACACCGGGGAGATGCGCAACGCGGGGACGGAGAATTACGCCTACAGCTCGTACACGAACACCCCGAACGACGGCGGGCCGTCCGTGCCCTATCCGCACAATCGCCGGCGGATGGTAGAGGACGTGATCGAGGCGCTGGACCGGCAGTTCGACTGGGATCTGGTGGTGCAGACGTTCGGGGGCACGGACTACCTGTTCGGCACGGTGTTTCTTCCGACCAATCAGTACCCGGACGGCCTGGCGGCGGGCGGACGCGGGTTGTTCGTGCTGCCGGCGCCGCTGATGGACCTTCCCGTGAACGTTCGGGACCGGGCCAACCCGATCTACGTGTCGGATTTCGCGGTGGATATCGGGGGCACGGGCGAAGGCGGCGGCGGAAGCGACTTCCAGAAGGCGTTGATGGCCCACGAGTACTTCCATGCGTGGGAGCGCTACCCGGACTATTACGACTACGACACCTACGACCCGGACGGTTTTGAGAATTTCCCGATGGGGCGGTTCGACATCATGGCCGGTGGCGGGCTGGTGCATCCCTCGCCGGTGCTGAAGGAAAACTATCGCGGAGTGTTTGAGGTACACGAGCCGTGGCTTCAGACCACGGACCTGACGACGGTGCTGCAGCCGTTCGAGGAGGACCAGGTCACGCTGACGGACTATGCGTTCGATCCGGTGAATTCGGTTTATTACTATCCGCGGCCGGACGATCCGAGCGAGCGGTTCTATTTCTGGCGGCCGACGGACGTGAATCCGGCGGCGAGCAGCGGGCAGGTCAACTTCAATCAGACGATGCCGGGCGACGGGCTGTTGATTTCGCATACGGACGCGGGCGGGAACCTGGAAGCGATTCCGATTCAGCAGCGGACGGCGACGAAGTTCCAACAGGTGATGGTTCAGGCGGACGGTCTGTTCCAGATGGACGCGGGGCAGAATCCGGGCGACGCGGCCGACCGTTGGCCGGGGACGATGAACCGGACGCAGTGGGGGGCGACGACGCTTCCGAGTTCCAAATGGAATGATGGCCAGCAGAGCGGCATTTCCATCGTGGACATACTGCACGGTCCGTCGACGTCCACGGTGCGATTCCTGTGGGATCCGCGGGAGGTGCCGTCGTTGCGGTTTTTGCCGAGCACGTCGGTGGTTTCCAACGTGTTCAAGCTGAATTACCAGGCGTTCGATTTTTTCGGCGGTACGGCGATGGAGTTTTACGCCGACACCGATAACCAGGGCTACGACGGCACGCGAGTCGGCGTCATCGAGCACAAGAACCCGCTGCTGATCAACGGGGTTCACGATGTGCCGTTAAGCGGGGTCAATGGCTTGCCGGGTTCGGGTACGTTTTATTTCTACGCCTATTTAATTCCGGGACCGGGCACGGACGGGACCGAGCGATCCTTCTCGACGCCGCGGGCCAACATCCTGAACCGCGGGGAGGGGTATCTGGTGGATGCGGCCGGGCTCCGCGATCGAGTGACGTTGAGCGCCCCTCGGCTGGAAAACTGGACGATCACGTGCACCAACGACAACGTGCTGGCGGCGGAAAAGTGGTCGGTGGCGGGGTCGCTGTCGGGTGCGCAGGGCACGGCCGAAACCGACACGTTGTTCACTTCCGCGAACGGCGCGGTCCAGTTCAAGGTCATTTCCGATTCAGCGACGCGCGGCGGAGCGAGCGTGTCGAACGCGGGCGGGGAATTCAAGCTGACGGACCCGGCCGGGGGGTTCGTGTCCACACAGTTCAAGCCGAATGACGTGGTGCGGATCCGGTATGGGACGCATGACGCGTTTCATCCGATCCGGTCGGTGCCGAATTCGACGACGCTGGTGCTGGAGACCGATCCGGGCAATTCCGGTGACGTCAACTACCGGCTGCACCCGTTCACCGACGGCAGTTTCGACGGCCGACCGGCGGACCGGTTCAATTTCCTGACCACGGGCCTGACGCAGTACGGCGCGCCGGTGACGATCATGGGCGGGCAGGTGGTGCTGGAGGTGCGGCCGACGATCGTGGTGAGCTATCCGGACGACGCGACCAACTCGAACCGGCGGGTGCCGTTGCGGGTGCGGTTCAATGCGTCGGGGACGGTGGACGAGAATGGCGACTTGAACGAGGCCATCACGTACGAATGGAATTTCGGCGACGGCGAGGGGATGTCGTGTCCGGATCTTCCGTCGTGCGCGATCGTGGAGCACACGTACGACGCGGAGAACCTGAGCGGTCTGACGGTCAGCGTCCATGCGGTGAACACGCAATCGGGCGTGGATGGCGACGCGACGAAGGTGGTGGCCATCGGTCAGGACACGGACCACGACGGGATCAGCGATTCGCGGGACAACTGTCCGAACGTGGCCAACCGGAACGGGGCGCCCACGGATTGCAACGGGAATGGCAACACGACGGGGATCGGCGAAGGGGCCGGGGAGCAGTGCGACCAGGATACGGACGGTCGCGGCGACGCGTGCGACAACTGCAAGACGGTGCCGAACCCCAACCAGGCGGACACGGACAACGACCAGATCGGCGACGTGTGCGAGGGTTTGGGGAACGGCAATGGGAATTCGAACACCAATACGAATACCAATACCAACACGAATTCCAATGGCAACGCCAATGGCAACGCCAATGGCAATTCCAATGGCAATGCCAACGGGAACGCGAACGGCAACGCCAATGGAAATGCCAACGGTAATAGCAATGCCAACGCCAACGCCAATGACAATTCGTCGAAGATTGGAACGGTCGGGGCCGACGGGACGACGACGGTGACGTTCGAATCGGAGGACGGATCGGCGACGGTGGTGGTGCAGGTGATGCAGGGCACGACGGGCCGGGACGTGACCGTGCGGCTGGTGCAGAACGAGGGCGCGCCGGGTCCGGCCGGCGGACCGACGTTCAGCGGGTTTTTTGAGGAATTGGCGCTGGGCACCACGCTGGACGTGGACAGCAGCCTGTCGGACGAGACGTTCGCGGCGATCATCCAATTGACGGTGAACGTGTCGGCGCTGACGGCGCTGGGCGTGATGCCGGGCGATTTCGATCTGCACGTGCTGGACAACAGCCTGACGCCGCCGACGTGGGTTCGCGCCGGCGAGGTGTTCCTCGGCGAATCGGAACCGACGGAGGTCGTCGGCGACTACGGGTACCTGGTGAACGACGACGGCACGGTGACGTTCTGGGCGGTGCGGAACCAGTTCAGCATGTTTGCGGTGGGCATGTCGGCGGTCGGGCCGTCGGAGATACCGGTGCTGTGCGCCTCGAACGCGGATTGCGACGATCTGCTGTTCTGCAACGGCACGGAGCGTTGCGATACGGCGTCCGGCGAGTGCGTGGCCGGCGTGTCGCCGTGCGGACCGGGCGAGTTTTGCGACGAAGAGAACGATGAATGCCGCCTGTGCCTGACGGACGCGGAATGCGACGACGCGGTTTTCTGCAACGGGGCCGAGACGTGCAACGACGCGGGGGTGTGTGAACCGGGCGCGTTGCCGTGCGGCGAAGGCGAGGAGTGCGACGAGTTGACCGACGAATGCGTGACCGTCGAGCCGGGCGGGGGGCAGGAGGTTCCCACCGACGAACCGGCGTGCGCCGGCGGCGGGACCGGCCCGTGCGGGGCGATCGGCATGGTCAATTTCATGCTGATGATGGCGGGGCTGGCGTCGATGCGCCGGCGGAGGTAAGCGGCGGCGATTCGAGTGTATGTCGCGTTTTGACGCGGGCGGCTCGTCCTGGACGGTCGCCCGCGGTCGTTTGCCGGGCCGCCAGGCGAACGGATGGACGCGTGCCGACGTCGCGCTTTTCACGCGGTGGATTGATGATAGAATCCCGACGGTTGTCGTGACGGACGGCGGTCCTGACGGTCGGTTGCAATGCGGTCGGTCCGGTGAGTCTCGAGAGTCGAAACACGTTGAACCGTATCACCCCATTACTGTTGTCGGCCGGGATCGTGCCGCTGGTTTGCGGGGCGTTGTACGTCGTTTCGCCGATTCTGCGATCGGCCGAGGCGGTGGTGGTTACGGAGGCCGACGCCCATGTTGAGCGCGCCCGCCGTCTGCTGTCGGCGTACCGCTCCGAGAACGAGCGGCTGTCCGAGTTGCTGGATGGCTTGAAACACGCGGGCGTGGAGGTCTCGCCGGAAGGGGAGACCATCGAACGCCTGCTGGAACAGCAGCGGGCGGTGTTCGAGTCGGCGGACGAGGCGGTGCGCAATCGCGGCCGCGGGCCGGAGGCGCAGAAATTCCGGGAAGTCGAGGAGCGCTACAAATCGGCGGGCGGAACCGACGATCGACCGTTGCTGGACAATAGCGCATTCGGCGGGGGTCCACGGATCCGGCAGGCGGCGTTGGAAGGCGTGCGGTTCCGCGACGGACATCTGCGAGCCGGCGAATCGTTGTTGGCCGATGCGTTGTCCGAAATCCGGGAGGCGATCAACGTATCGCGGGGCGAGACCAAGGGGTCAACCGTTCATCCGGAAGCCCAACGGGTCGAGGGGTTGATTCTGGCGGCCCAGGCCGAGCGGGCGCGGCGCGAGGGACAACGCCAATGGGATCGAGCCGGGACGCCGCGCGATCTCGTGGTGGCGCTGGCGACGGAGGCGCGGCGGCTCGACACCGAAACGCGATTGATCGCGGAGAGCGAAATCGACGCGCGGCTGTCCGACCTGAATGAGGCGGCCGCTGCGTTGACGGCGGGTATCGCCGAGGCCAAGTCCCGGGTCGAAACGCTGGACGCCACCATTGCGGGATTGCGGTCCCAAATCGACGAATGGAACGAGAAAGCGGCGGCCTCGCGGCAAACGCTGGATCGGCTGGACCAGGAGGGCGCCGATTTGCTGGACCGGGGCGGCACGGATTCGTTCGTGAATGGCTATGCTGGCGCGTCGGGCGCGTATCGCGAGGCGTTGAAGGCGGCGCAGGAACTGGAATTCGGAACGTTGACGGACGCGCGAATCGACGATTCGGGCGATCTGGTCCGCGGGCGATTCGTTCCGGCGGACGGAGTCGAGGCGATCGGCGTGCGCCGCGGCGCGGTGGACTACATGGATGATCGGGCGGCCGCGGCGTTGGACCTGCAAGGGCTGGAAGAGGCGTTGGCGGACGTGACGGCGCGGGTCGGCGAGTTGACGACCCTGCGCGGGGAGTACGAACGGCGAGCGGACGACGCGCGTCGGAAACGCGACGAAGTGGTAAACGCGGGGGCGGCGGCATTCGAGGCGTATGCTCAATCGGCGAACCAGGCCGAAACGGCGATGGCCGACGCCATGACCAAGGCGAGGCAATCGGTGACGTCGTTCAAATCCGCCAAAACCGTGGCGGAGTCCGGGCGGCGCGGCGCCGGTGAGCGCGTGTCCGAGGCCACGCCGGAACAGAAAGAGCGTTCGCCGTTCAACGCCCGATCCGAAGCCGGCTGGCGAACGGGCCAGGTCGCGAACGAGTATGGACAAGCGCGACTGCTGTTCGGGCGAATTGAGTATGAACGATCCGTCGTCGCGGCGGCCGCGTTTGAAATCGCGACGTTGGCGAAATCGGAACTGGGCGTCGCCGCGGCCGATCCCGACGCGTTCGCAGTGCGGCGCGACGAATCGCGATCGGCGGCGCTGGAGGCGGTGCGCGACGCGATCGGTGAATTCGAGAGGTCGTCGCGCGATCTGAACGGGAACTGGACGGTCGCGGCCCAGGCGGCCGACGCGCATTATTTGATGGGGCTTCTGGAAAGTCCGACGCACGTCCGGTCGGCGATCGAGAATTACCAGGCGGCCGTCAACACCCGCGAAAGCGAGCCGTACGTTCGGCCGTTGGTCGAACGCCTTGCCGTTTTGCGATCGCGATAAACCCCCATCGAACATCCGCTACGGTAGCCGTCCCGCATTCATCGCGATAGTGTGTGTTTAGCAATGAAACCATAGCTGTCATTTCGACGTATCATTTGAGAGCGACCACGTCCGAAGCGTTGACCGGGGCATAGGTGCAAGACGATAATGGATGTGGGACGTTGGTGTGTCCGGCCAACGTACCGGGCGCCGGTGGTCGAATCCGGCGCGCTCCAAACGGCGATCGCGCGTGGCAGGCGTCCCGAACAGGGCGCGTCGGAATGCGCGATTGTTGAATCTGACGGGCGCACGCCGCGCCCGCCCGCCGACGAGGGGGATCATCGCACGGTGGCCTACACGTACACGAGTCGCGCGATCGCGGAGTTGGCGCACCAGTTGGCGTTGTCGCCGCGGCATTTGCGATCCGCGCAAATCGCGGGCATCGAGAAGATGCTGACGCTGATTGAGCCGGATCAAGTCTACCCGTACGAGTGGGTGGTTTTTCAGATTACCGGCCGCAAGTGTCCGCGGACGGCGGATCGTCCGCCGATTGTGGGCGAGACGCTGATCGCCGACGTGACCACGCTGGCCGAGGAGTTCACGCGGCGCGGCGCGCCCACGCGTTCGAGCCTGGCCGGGGAATACCGGACGCACGACGAGCTGTCGGCCGAGCTGGACGTGAGCGCCAAGACGGTTCGCCGATGGCGAACGAAGGGTTTGCTGGGGGTCCGGGTGGTGGGCGACGACGGCGTGACGCGGCTGGTGTTTTCGCGGTCGTCGATCGATCTGTTCAAGAGGCGTCATGCCGATCTGGTGGCGCGCGGGGCTTCGTTCACGCTGTTGACCGACGAGGAACGGGCGAACATCGTGGCGCTGGCCCGGGTGGAACTTGCCGAACGCCGCGAGAAAATGCACGTGGTGGCGCGGGCCGTGTCGGCGAAGACGGGCCGGGCTGTTGAAACCATTCGTTACACGTTGCGGCAATTCGACGCCGCGAATCCGACGGATACGCTGTTCGCCCGCGGCGACGGTCCTGTGGTCTCACCGTCGCACTTGGCGATCTGGAAGCTGCATCAGGCCGGGCAGCCGGCCGCCGCGATCGCCAAAGCGCAGGACACGGACGTGAAGTCGGTGCTGGCCGTCATCCGCGAGATGGAAGCCCGGTCGCTGAAGGACGAGCGGATCGACTACATGGACAACGCCTTGTTCCATGCACCGAACGCGGACGAGTTGATAGTGGACGCGCCGCGGCCGGCGGCGGAAGAATTGGGCAGGTCGGCGATGCGTGCGCCGCAGGGTCTGCCGCCCTATCTGAAGGCGCTCTACGCGATTCCGCTGCTGTCGCGGGAGCAGGAGGCCGACCTGTTCCGGCGGTACAACTATCTGCGGTTTGCGGCCGCCCGGGCGGTCGCGGCGATGGACGTGCATACCGTCGGCCGCGTGGTGCTGGACAACGTCCGGGACCGGCTGGCCCAGGCGGAGGCAATCAAGAACGAGATCATTCAGGCCAATCTGCGGCTGGTGGTCAGCATCGCCAAGCGGCACGTCGGTCCGGCCGACAACCTGTTCGAGCTGATCAGCGACGGGAACATGTCGTTGATCGCGGCGGCCGAGCGGTTCGATTTTTCGCTGGGGAACAAGTTCAGCACGTATGCGTCGTGGGCGATCATGAAGAATTTCGCGCGTTCGGTGCCGGAGGCGCGCTACCATCGGAAACGCTACGTCACCGGGCAGGACGAGATGCTCGACGCGACGTCGAAGGCGACGGAAGAATCGACATCGGGCAGCGATCTGGCCGTGATCCGCGCCGCGTTGAGCGCGGGGATGGAGCAGTTGAACGACCGCGAGCAAACCATTGTTCGTGAGCATTTCGGTTTATCCAACGGCGGGGGAACCACCAAGACGCTGGAAGAGCTGGGTCAACAGTTCGGCGTGACCAAGGAACGCATCCGGCAGATCGAAAAACGGGCCATGGACAAGCTCCGCGAGGCGCTGTCGCCGGGTTTGTTGCAGTCATTCGTTCACGCGTAGCGTGCGCTCGATAACGGCGTGAACCAATTCTCTAAAAATGGACAGGATTCACACGATTTACATGATTGGCTGGGCTTGGTCCCTTCGGTCCGCGGACGCATCCAACTTGTAAATCATGTCGATTTGAAACTGTCCACGTTATTGATGAGCGCTTCCGTAGTCTCGAATTTCCATCGGGCAAGCAGCGGCCCAGTCGTTGATTCCAAGTTCAGCAGTTGAAGGCGAACGCGCAGTAACGCACCAGTCGCCGGCTACGCCCGGCCGTCGATGCCGGTCGTTTCGCTCGGCGGGCTGAAGACGTCGAGGACGACGGTGTCGACAAGTGCCTCGGCCGAATGCGGCACGCCGGACGGCAGGTGAATCACTTCACCCAGCGAAACGATAATGGTTTGCGGATTCTCCCCTTCGCCGATCTGAAACTGCAGCCGGCCGCTGATGACGCAGGTGATCTGCTCGTTCGCGTGGCTGTGGGTGGGTACGAAGCAGCCCTTGAAGAGGGTGACGTGGGAAATCATGGCCCGTTCGCCGATAACCCGCCGGCGTTCGAGCAACGCCATGGGCGCGTCCTTGGGAAGTTCATCCCAACGAAACCGACGGGCGGGCGTGGCGTTCATCGTATTCACCTCCGTTCATCGGGGACGGCCGACGGGGCATCCCCAACCAATCCGCCAACCCAATGGACATATCTTCGCGAGACCTTTTCCGGATTTTCCACGGTTGGGAAGATAGCCGTTTTTGCCGTCGCCGCATACCATGAGAAACCGTCATGAGCGGCCCGGTTGAGGATTCGCGAAGCCCCCAGCGCCGAGCGCGAGACGAGCAGATTGCGGCTGACGCCGAGCTGGCCGCGGTCGCAGTGCCGCCCGGCGCCCGTTGGCGGTCGCGGGAATCGTGGAGAACGGCCTGGTCCGTCCCCTCGATTCCGCCGTGAAGCTGCCGGAACATTCGCGGGTGATTATCGTGGCATCCGAAGGGACATAACGCCGCACCCGCGTCAGAAGAGGCCAGGGGCCTCCGGATTTGCGCGACCGAGGCCTTCGGCCTGGATGATTGGGGCACCCAACCAGGGACGTCCTACGGCCTGTAGGGCAGGTCGTGGATGGCTTTCCAGACTTCGAGGCCGAGTTTGGGGTCGTCGTTGATGTCGAGGAGGCCCAGGGAGCGGAAGTCGGGGTGGAGGTCGTCGGGCCGGCCGAGGTCGGGATCGAAGAGGCTGGCCCACGTGGCGAGTCGGACCTGGGACATGTTGTCGAGCAGACGGGCCATCAGGGCGACGTATTCGGCCTGGGCCTGCGGGGTGTGGACGGGGGCGAGCGGATCGCCGGGCCAGCCCATTTCGGTGAAGAGGATGTCGCGGGCGGTGTGCAGCTCGATGCGCGACAGGTAGTCGTCGGGAATGAGGATGGGGCGGATGAACAGCGGGAAAGGCAGTGTGGAGAAGGCCACCGCGTCCAGTTTCGGTTCGAACATGTCGATCAGGAACCAGTGCGGTTCGTGGTCGCTGAATGCGTCGAGGTCGGTGAAGAAGCCCTGCATGGATTCGAGATTGAACGCGGCGATGACCTGCACCTGGGGGGCGGCGGCCTTGATTTCGTCGTAGGTTTCGTGGTGCAGGGCGACGAAGTTCAGGAAATCGTCGGGATGCGCTTCGTAGTAGCCGTTGATTTCCACGCCGAGCGACAGATAGGTCGGGCGCAACTGGATGGCCGCCTGAAGGGCCATGCGTTTGATGGGTTCGGTGACCAACGGGTCGGAAAAATCGCGGCCTTGCAATTCAGGCGGCAGGTGGCCGACGTTGCGGCGGTCGGACACGGGGTCGATCTCGATGACGATGCAGTCGTTGCCGCGCTCGCGGGTGCGGTTGACGGCGGCGACGAGGTCGTCGATCAACTGGTTGTCGCCGTCGGGGCCGAATGCTTCCCAGTCCATGCGCGGTCGGGCGACGAAACAATCGGAATAGTCGGTGGCGGTTTCGACGCGGCGCAGCAGACGGACGCCCTGGTCGAAGGTGTTGGTGGAGACGGCCACGGGGACGACTCCGGTTTTGTAGCGTCGTTCGACGGCGTGCACGGTGCGATCGAGCAGCACTTCGGGGACGGAACGGAAGGTGATGCCGGCGGCGTCGGAGGCGCCGTCGCCGGGCAAATCGTCGGGGCGCATGACGCAGGCGAGGCCGGACAACAGGAGGAACGACGCGGCGCAAGCGAATACGGCGTCGGGTCGAAGACCCGATCTGCAACTTCGTCGGGGTGGCACGGACAGCGGTACGTACGTGTTTAGCGTCTTTTTGGGTTGTCCGCCGCAGGCAGACCTGAGTGTAGCCCCGCGTTTCAACGCGGGGTATGCCCGAGACGCCATGGCGCCTAGTCCCGAAGGGACGGCTGAAACCCCACGGAGCGATTCAGCCGTCCCTTCGGGACTATGGGCTCCCGGCGGTGCCGTCATCCCAGCACTGAAGTGCTGGGCTACATTCACAGCGTCCCCAAGGGACGCTAAACACATACTCGGTACTCCGTTGACCGTGGATGCGCGATTCAGCGCTCGAACGATTCGAAGCACAATCGCACTTCGCCGCGGGCAAGCGAGTACGCTTGCCCATGCCACCCAAGCGATCAGACGCCGGGTTGCACTAGTGTTGTGACGCAGATTAAGTTTCGCGTCGGGTGGCACGGACAACGGTACTCCGTTGTCCGTGTGAAACCCGCCAGCGCGTTGAAATCGCAGTCGAGGCCGAAAGTCGGAGATCACGGGCAAGCGAGTACGCTTGCCCGTGCCACCCCGAAAAATTAGGTGTGACGGAACACTAGCGGTCGGACCATAACGTGCGCCAGACATCGAAAGCCTCCCGCGGTTTCCCCTGCAAATCGACCAGGCCCAGGGAATCGAAAAACGGCCCGAACCCGGTGGTGTCGGTCCAGAAGAAGTAGTTCACTAATAATAGGTTCATGTCCCGGGTCAATTCATCAAAGCGCGTCAGAAATTCGGCCTGGTCCGCAGTCGAGCTCCCGAACGTAGCGGACGGGGACCATCCCAGTTCCGAAAAAATGATGGGTTTGTCGGTGAAATCGAGGATTCGGGAGTAATAATCGGCCGGGAGCAGATCCGGGTCGCTGAATTGCGTGGGGATGAACGAAACCAGCGGGTAGGACGATAACGCGACGGCGTCCTGATACGGTTCGAACATTTCGATCAGGTTCCAGTGGGGGTCGTGGATGGTCTGGTCGCCCAATCCGCCCCAGCGCCCCAGCAGTTGCTCGTATTGAAACGACACGAACACCAGGGTGTCGGGCAGGATGCCCTTGATCGCGTCGCGCAACTCGATGAACAGGGACAGGAAGTTTTCGAAGTCGTCCGGCTGCTGCTCGAAATAGGCGTTGATTTCCATGGCCAGACAGACGTACCGCGGTCGGTACCACAACACGCGCTGAACCACTTCGGTCATGTAGGACTCGCGTACGCCGGCCGAGGCAAACGTCTGGTCGGCCAGTTCCGGCGGCAGGCGATCGGTTAGCGGGCCGGATCGCGGTGGGCGATAAGGATCGATCTGCAGGAAAAAGCTGCTGCGCGTGCGTGTGGCCAAAATGTTCTGCCATTGCTGATCGCGGAAGACGTTGGACCGGGTCAGACCGCCGGTGGCGGGCCACCATTCGAGCGCTTCGGGCAGGGTCAGCACGCCGTCGATGTCGCCGACGCGTTTGTAGGATTCGTCGACGAAATCGGCGAGCCATATGCGCGGCACGGGCACGGATGTTCGCACGACGCGGGCGGCCGTCGTTGATCGTTCGGCGGGCGGCAGCGTCGGAACGGTGTGACCGGTGACGATCAGATCGGGCAGTTCATCGCCGTCGACGTCGCCCACCGCGACGCGGCGCGGCGCACCCGCGACGCCGTGCTCGATGGGCGCGCCGAAACGGCCGGTTCCATCGTTTATCATGACCAGCACGGCCCGGCCGTCGGCGGTGGACGTCACCAGGTCGACGGCACCGTCGCCGTTCAAGTCGGCGGCGTCGAGGGTGGACGGTGCGTCGCCGACGGGCAGGCGGGCCACGTCGACCAGCAGTCCGCTGCCGTCGTTGCGTAGAATGGAGATGTCGCCGCTGCCGGTGTTGGCGGTGGCGGCGTCGGGGCTGCCGTCACCATTGAAATCGGCCACCACCAGCGCGGCGGGTCGTTCGCCGACGACGTATTCGACCGATGAAAAGAACCTGCCCTCGCCGTTGTTGTAGAGAGCGGAGACGGTGTTTCCCAAACCGCCGGCGGTGATCAGGTCGAGGGCGCCGTCGCCGTTGAGGTCGGCGGCGATCAGCTCGTCGGGCCAGATGCCGACCTCGTAGAAATTGAGGGAGACGCCGCCGAGGCTGCCGATGACCGCGACGGTGCGGTCGAAGCGGTTGACCGTGGCGATGTCGGGGATGGCGTCGCCGTCGAGATTCAGCAGGCGGACGCGGTCGACCAACCGCCCGACGGGCACCTCCTCGACCTCTTCAAATACGCCTTCGCCGTCGTTCAACAGGATGGAAATCGAGCCGGGGCGGGAATTGGCGGTGATCAGATCGGGAAAACCATCGACGCTGATGTCGCCGACGGCGACGTAGACGGGGCTTTCGGCCACGGGCAGGTTGACCGCGTCGTCAAACGTACCGTCGGCGTGGTTGAACAGCAGGCTGATGTCGTCGCTACGGGCGTTGCAGACCACCAGATCGTTCGAGCCGTCGCCGTTCAGATCGTGGGCGATGACGTGGACGGGATCCTCGCCGACGGGGTATAGCACGCGAGGCAGGAATCCTCCGGCGCCGTTGTTGCGATGCACCGAAATCGTCCCGGCATGGAGGTCGGCGAGTACCAGATCGGGGGTGTCGTCGTCGTTCAAATCGACGAGCAACGGATAGTGCGGGTCGTCGCCGTCGGCGTCGTCGACGCGCACGTCAAACGAGCCGCCGCCGACGTTTTTCAGGAGCGCCACCGGAAACGCGGGTGAATCATCGACGTTGGCGTTGTCGTTCGCGTTGCCGTTGCCCGGGTCGTCGTCGTTGCCCGGCGGCGCAGGGCTGCATCCGGTGGCGCAGGCGATCAGCGCCGTGGCCGCGACGCCGCACAATAGCAAGCGGGAGAAAACGTGGCATGTGCTTCCAGCCCATGATTTCACGGGCAGGATGCCCGTGCCACGGAAGATCACGGGCAAGATGCCCGTGCCACGGATCGTCACGGGCGAGACGCCCGTGCCACGTGGGCGGCGGCTATTCGTTCCACATCGATTTCCAGACATCGAGCGCCTTTTTTGGATTCCCGGCGGAATCGAGCAACCCCATGGAACTGAAAACAGGTCCGAACCCCTGCACATCATACAGGAAATAGTAGTTCACTAACAGCAGGTTCATTCCGTCGGTCAGCTTGCCGAATCGCCGCAGGAACGCGGCCTGGCGCTCCTGCGAGCCGCCGTACTTGTCGTCGCTGGCGTATCCCAGTTCGGCGAACACGATCGGTTTTTTGGTGTGGGCGGACACGCGCGAATAGTAATCGTCGGGCAAGTCGGCCGGGTCGCCGAAGCGCGGCGGGTTCATGCCCTCCATCGGATAGGACGACAGACCGAATGCATCGACGTGCGGCTCGAATTTCTCGAACAGGTGCCATTGCGGTTCGTGTTTGTGCCGCGGGCCCAGTTCGGGGTAGCGGCCCAGCAGCGACTCGTATTGAAACGAAACCAGCACGACGGCGTCGGGTTTGATTTTCTTGATTTCGTTGCGGGTCTCGACGAACAGGGAAATGAAATTGTCGAAATCGTCGGGCTGTTCATCGTAGTAGGCGTTGATTTCCATGGCCAGGCATACCATCGACGCGTTGTACCACTTCACGCGGGCGACGGATTCGGCGATGAACGCCTGCCGGACCGCGGGCGATGCAAACGTCTGATCTTTCAGTTTGTCGGGCAGTCGTTTGGACAACGGTCCCGTGCGCGGCGGGGCGTAGGGGTCCAATTGAATGAACACGTTCAGCTTGTGCTGCTGGATCAGATAGTTTTGCCACTGTTGATTCTGATACGTCCGGGATTTTTCCGGCGCCGCGTCTGTGGCGTGCCACCATTCGAGCGGGTCGGTCAGGCTGATCCAGTCGACGGTCTCGTCGGCGGTTTTGAACGCCTTGAACATACCGTCCTGGTCCCAACTGGGCGGCGTGGGGACGTTGGAGCGAATGACCGGCGGTTTGGGATCGATGGGCGGGTCGCCATTGGCGGATCCATTCGCCGAAATCACCATACACGCCACCGCCGGACAGAAACGCAAGAACGGGAAACCGAGTTCGTCCGCCCTCCGGGCGGGAGGAACGGAGGGAAGCCCCATCCGGGGGCTGAAGCCCCCGGCTATGATCGCGCGCCCTCCGGGCGGGGAATCGGACGCTACGAAGGTTTCATGCGGCCCGCCACTCGCGTGGCGGGTTCTGATCATGGCACCCGACCCGAGTGTTGGAGTGCGGCGGACGATTGATGCGAGGCAACGCTTCATTTCGTCATTCCCGCGCGTCGCGCGAATCTACAAACAGGACGGCCGGCACGATCCGTCGCGCGGACCCCCGCGCCGCCGGTCATTATAGCGGTCGCCAAGGTTCCGGCAGCGCGGCGGGCGGTGGTCGAATGGGCGGGTCGCCGTGCCGGATCGGCGGGTGAATCCCGCCCTGCATGACTACCCGGTGGTGAAGGTTCTGAATCGGACGATGAACCTCGCCGTGCCGAAATGGGAATCAGTCGTTGACGTGGTGGAACCGTTTGACGATTTCGGCGAATGCGCGGCCGCGGTGTTCGTAGTTGGGGAATTCGTCGTAGCTTTCAAAACCGGGGACCAACAGGACGATGTCGCCGTCACGGGCGGCACGGCACGCGGACGCGACGGCCTCGCCGAACGTCGCGGCAATTTCGATGACCGGGCGTGGGCCGCAAGTCGCGTCCAATCGAACGGCATCGGCTAGGATCGCCCCGCCGCCGCCGAAACAGAACAAGGAGCGTGCCGATTCGCGGATGGCCGATTGCAGCAGGTCCAGCGAAACGTCACGGGCTTTTCCGCCCATCAACGCGATGACCGGCCGATCGAACGCCCGCAACGATGCGGTCGCCGTTGTCGGGCAGGTGGCCTTGGAATCGTTGTAATAGCGGACGCCGTTGAACAGACCGACGAATTCGAGCCGGTGGGGCAGCCCGCGGAATTCCCGCAACGCCGCCGCCGTGCGATCCGCGTCCAGTCCCAGCAGGCGGCAGACCACCGTTGCGCAGCGCGCGTTGTCCGCATTGTGCGCGCCGGGGAGCGTCAACCCGGTCGGCGGCGGTTCGTCACCGGCGCGGATTATCGATCCACCGAACGAATCGGCCACGTCGCGGACGCGGGCGATCAGCCGGTCGTCATGGCCACCGATGACGACGGGCGTACACGCCGTCGCCCCGCGGATGATGTTCAATTTGGCGTCCACGTACGCGTCGAAAGAACCGTGCCGATCGATGTGATGTGGAAACGCGTTCACCAGAACGGCCAATTCCGGCCGACGCGCGATCCGCGGCAGGTCGGCCAGTTGAAAACTGGACAGTTCCAGGACGACAACGTCGCGTTCGGACATTTCCGCGACATCGGCCAACAGCGACCGGCCGATGTTGCCGCCCATGTAGCACGCGCCGCCCGACCAAGACGCCGACAGGCCGGCATGGATCATGGCCGTGGTCGTGCTTTTTCCGGCCGATCCGGTGACGCCGATCACCGTCGCCGGACATCGCGCCAGAAACAGATTGATTTCCGTCGTCCACGGTACGTTTCGCCGTACGATTTCCGCGAAAAACGGCGACCGTTCCTGGGGAACAGCCGGGCTGACGACGACTAGCGCCGCGTCGGTCAACAGGTCGGCGCGATGGCCGCCCAGTTCGAATCGCAGATCGATGTCGGCCAGTTGCGCGATGGAATCGGAAAGTGCGGCGCGATCGGCGAGGTCGGTGACGATGACCCGGGCGTCGTGCGCCGCCAACCAACGGGCGGCGCCGATGCCGCCGCCGAACCGGCCCAGTCCCATCACCACGACGCGTTTGCCGGACAGATCGCCGATGGCGGCGATTGTGGCGGCGTCAGGGTTTGGTCGCGGACGCCACGGCGCTGATGAAATCACGGCAGGCACGTTCGACGCATTTCTCCCATTCGGATGCGTACAATTCGATGTATTTCATTTCCTCGTACGCATAAATGACGCTGCGCGACGCGGTGACGATGGCGCCGCCGCCGTCCGGATTGAAACATGGGGCTACGTCGCCCGAATCGCGTCCCTGCGCGCCGAACCCCGGCACCAGGAAAAAACACCGCGGCATCAACGAGCGCAGAACCGCAGTCGAGGCCGCGTCGCGCGGCGACACCACCGCCCCGATCGAGCTGTAGCCGCACGATCCGATCAGTCCGTCGTCGCCCGACCATTCATGGACCATGCGGGCGATGGACTGGGCGACGGTCTGACCGTCGGCGAGTTTGGCGCCCTGGATGTTGACGGCCGATTCGTTGCTGGTCTGCACCAGCACAAAAACGCCCTTCTGATCGCGGCGGGCGGCGTCGATGAACGGTTTGACGCCGTCCAGCCCAAAATAGGGGTTCACGGTAATCGCGTCGGGAATCATCAGTTCGTCGGCGTCGCGCAGCGACGGATGGGACAAATGGGCCTGGGCGTACGCGGCCGACGAGTGCCCCACGTCGCCGCGTTTGACGTCGCCGATGACGATCAGACCGCGGGAGCGGGCCTCCTGAACCAGGTCGAAATAGGCTTCCAATCCAGGGCCGTAGTAGGTCTCGAAGAATGCGGCGTTGATTTTCACGACAGGGACGAGCGGGGCGACGATTTTGATGACCGCGCGGCAGAATTCGCGGACGGCGTCGAGGGCGCATTCGTTGTCCGATTCGTCGTCGAAGCCGGCGCGCTCGGAAATGTCCGCGGGAAGGCGTTCGTACAGCGGATCGATCCCGACGCACGTGGACGTCCGCTTGGCGCGGATGGCGGCGGACAAACGGTCTGCAAAATTTTGATCGGTCACCGGCGGCTCCTGTGTTGCCGGGGCGGCGCTCGTTCGCGCGCATCGCGCTCCGGCACCCCAATCTACGGGCGGTTCCATTGCCCGGCAACGGCACACCATGGCAGATCGCGGGAAAGCGAACGAAATACACGGCGGCCGTCGCGTCGCTTGACACGTCGAACGGGCCGGTCGGACAATGGCAAAACCATGAATCGCCCACGGCGGCCATTCGATGGCGCGTAGCCGGGCGAACGGGCAAAACGACCGATTCCATGCCTGAAGACGAACCGAAACCACCCGCGGGCAGAAAACACCGTACGGAATTCCGGGCCAATCGCGGCCAGCGGGCGCGCGGAAAAAACTGGACGCGGCGCGCGCATCAAGCCGACGGCGGCGAATGGGACGCGGTCCAGGACGAGCGCATTTCGGGCCGCGGTCAACTGTCGCGCAAGCGGACCATCAAGGTCGACCAAAACGACCAGCGGATCGTTGAGGCCGGCACGCGCGACGGAATCGTCATTACGGTGTTCGGCGCCGTCGCCCAGGTCGACGACGGCAATCGCATCTGGCTGTGTACCGTGCGCCGCATCCTGCGCACGCTGCAAATCCGCGAGCGCAGCCCGGTCGTGGTCGGCGACCGCGTGCAATTCCGAATCGAGTCGGAACGCGAAGGAGTGGCGGCCGAGGGGGTCATCGAAAATGTCCTGCCGCGGCGCGGCGAATTGAGCCGCGTGGCCGGTCGGCGCGTGCACACCGTTGTAGCCAACGTGGATCAAGCCGTCATCGTCACGTCGCTGGGTTCGCCCAAACCCAAACCGCACCTGCTTGACCGGTACATCGTGGCCGCGATCAGCGGCGGGCTGACCCCGATCGTCTGCGTGAACAAGATCGACAGGGCCGAGGCGGACGAGGTGGACGACCTCCGCGGCATGTATGACCGCATCGGATACCCAACGCTGGCGACCAGCGCTGTCACCGGCGCCGGAATCGACGCGTTGCGCGAGTGTTTGAACGGCAAGACGTCGGTTATCGCCGGACAAAGCGGAGTCGGAAAAAGCTCGCTGCTGAACGCGGTGCAACCCGAATTGGGTCTGGCGGTGGGCACCGTCGTACACGACACGCAGAAGGGCCGCCACACTACCACGCGCGGCACGTTGTTGAGGCTGAATGGCGGGGGGTACGTCGTGGACACGCCGGGGGTCAAGGCGTTCGACGTTCAATGCGTGCCGACCGCGGAACTGGAACGGTGTTTCGTGGAGTTCATGGAATTCATTCCGAATTGCAAGTTTCCCGATTGCACGCACATTCACGAGCACGAGTGCGCCGTCCGCGACGGCGTGGAGCGCGGCGACATCCACCCCGACCGCTACGGAAGCTACGTCCGGTTGTTCACCAATCCCGACTACCGATGATCCGCCGATTCACGTCGTCCGGGGCGCTCGGCATTACTGATGGACAGTCACCCGGTGCATCGGTAACGTGCGCGCCCGATGCACAATCGTCTCGGCGGCGGATCGCCGGGAAAGAATGGGCGGACGATCAACGTAGTCAAAACGCCAAACCGCATGAGGCAGGGCATGTATCAGCGAATCGCAACGGGCGTCGTCGGCGTCGCCGCGCTGTTGTTCGTGGTCATGCTGGACGCGTTCATCGCCGGGCGGGCGGGAGAATGGGGTGTCGCCGCGGACCTGTTGTCCCGTGGAAGCGTGATCCCGCTTCTATTCGCCATGATCATGGTGGCCGCGGTTGTGGAGTCGTCCGACCTGATGCGGCGGGCGGGATGCCGGCCGCACACCGGACTGGCGGCCGTGTGGGTGGTCGTGTTGATGGTGTCGCCGTGGTTGTGCGCCGGCCGGATGCTGGGCGATGCTCCGGCCGACGTCGAGGGGTTTCGTTGGCAGGTAATATGGTTGTCGGGGTCATTCGTTTGTGTCGGCACGTGGCACCTGAAACGGGGAGTGGATCGAGCAGCGCTGGCCGACCTGGGAAGCACGATTCTGCTGATCCTGTACCTGGGATTGCTGCCGTCGTTCGCCGTGCAGCTGCGCAGCGGAACCGACATGGGCGATCCGCACGACGGTGCATGGATCATTCTGATCGTCCTGGCCATTGCGCTCGCGACCGACGTGTTCGCGCTGTTCGCAGGAATGGCGTTCGGTCGGCACCCGCTGGCACCTGCGATCAGTCCCCAAAAAACAGTCGAAGGAGCGATTGGCGGAATATTGGGAAGCATTCTTGTGGCACTGTTGATTTACGCCGTCGCACGACTGGTTGGTTCGTCGGACGCTGAAATCCAAGACGTGGGAAACCGATCGGAGACGCTGCTGGACCGCATGACGGGGGTTTTCGACCGGATGTCGCTGATTCAAGTGATCGTCCTGGGGGCGGTGCTGTCGATAATGGCGCAGGTAGGGGATTTGTTTGAATCGCAACTGAAGCGCAGCGCGCAAGTTAAGGATTCATCGGCAGTTATACCCGGAATGGGCGGGGTGCTGGACGTCATCGACGGCGTCGTGTTCGCGGTACCCGCGGCGTGGGTGCTGCTATCTTGTGTTTGGGGATTAGTGTAGGATGCGATCCAGGCTGGGTCGGCCGGAACGAGCGATTTCGGTCGGGGCGAAGCCGGGAGATCGTCAGCAGAAGTTGGAACTAAGCGTTCCCATCGAAGACACGTCCAAAAGCGTGGCGCTGTTCGGCGCCACCGATACCCACTTGCGATTGATCCGTGCGGCGTTCGATGTGCGCCTGACCGCGCGCGACGGCGCGATCCACTTGTCGGGCGAACCGGACGCGGTGCGCAAGGCGGCAGACACGATTCTGGTAATGCAGCAACGTCTGCGCACCGGCCGGGAGCTGTCGGGGCGCGACGTCGAGGCGGTGATTGCGGAGGCCAGTCGGGCGGCAGCGACCGTGGCGGGCGATTCGTTGGATGCGCTGGCCAACGGTTCGCGGATTACGCCGAAAACCGAGGGGCAGAAGTCCTACGTCGAGGCCATGTTCCAGCATACATTGACGTTTTGTCTGGGGCCGGCGGGTACGGGCAAGACGTATCTGGCGGTGGCCGTCGCGGTGACGATGTTGAAGCGGCGGCAGATCGGGCGGATCGTGCTGGTCCGGCCGGCGGTGGAGGCGGGGGAGAAGCTGGGTTATCTGCCGGGCGATATTCAGGCGAAGGTGAATCCGTACCTGCGTCCGTTGCTCGACGCGCTGAACGACATGATGGGGTTCGATCAGATCAAGCGGCTGATGGAGAACGACATCATCGAGGTGATCCCGCTGGCGTTCATGCGCGGGCGCACGTTGAACCGGGCGGTGATCATCCTGGACGAGGCCCAGAACGCGACGGTGTCGCAGATGCTGATGTTCATGACGCGGCTGGGGGCGGACAGCACCATGATCATCGCCGGCGACGACAGCCAGACGGACCTGGGGCCGGGGCAGCGCAGCGGCGTGCAGGACGCGGTGAAGCGTCTGGCCCGGGTGAAGGACGTGGCCGTGATCCGGTTGGAGCATAGTGACATCGTGCGGCACCCGCTGGTGCAGCGGATCGTGCAGGCGTACGACACACGCGACAGGTCGTGACCATGGCGGCAAGGCGGGCGGTCAATCGAGCGCAGGCGGTGCGGCAGCGGAACGGCCGGCGGTCCGTGAGTTGGTCGCGGCTGTGGAAGGCGATGGGCAGTGCGCCGGTGCTGTCGGCCGCGGCGCTGTTCGCGGCGGCGACCGCGATCGCGCTGTATGGCGGGCATTCGCCCAAGTATGCGGTAGGACAGAAGTTCGATCATCCCATCTACCCGGACGTGGATTTCGAGACGGAGGACGCACAGCAGACCCTGCGCCACCGGCAGGCGGCGCGGGCTTCGGTTCCCAGCCACTACGGCGTGGACGGCGGGTTGATCGCGGAAATCGCCACAGCGTTGCAGAACGTCTATCAGGCAGCGCAAGCGGCGGAGACGTACGAGGCGTTTCAAGCGGTGGCGACGGCGAACGGGTGGCGAGTCGACGGACCGGCGTACCAGCACCTGCACGCCATCACCGACGAGCCGAAGCGGAAGGCGTTTGAGGAGCGCATCGGTCCGCTTCGCGAACGCCTGGCGAGTGAATACACGCGATCGGCGGACGCGGAACGCGAGCGGACGCCGGCGTCGACGGCCAACGTGGCGGTCGTTCATGGACCGGAGCCGCAAGACGGCACGGGCGGCGGGGGCGCGGTCCGGGACGTGAACACGTTTGCGTTGTTGCCGATCTCGAACGAGGTGGGCATCCGCCGCGCGGCGGGCGATCTGGCCGGGGCGTTCGCGCCGCCGCTGAGGGCGGCGGTGGCGGACCTGCTGGCGTCGCGCTTGTCGACGAGGCCGTTGCTGGCCTACGACGCGGCATTGACCAACGAGAAAATGGCGGAGGCGGAGCAGGGCGTCGGTACGGTTTTGATCAAGTACGAACGCGATCAGCCGATGATTCCGGTCCGCGCCGACACCGGTTTGACGCCGTCGGACCTGGAACTGCTGGCCATCCACGACCAGGCTTATCGATCGTTCATTGCCGGGGACGCCCCCGGGGCGCGGGCGTTGCGCGATCAGGAGTTGTTGGAGAAGGCGGGCGTCGCCGTGGTGCTGGCGCTGGCGACGGTGGGGCTGTTCGTCTACCTGGGCGTGCACCAGCGGCGGGTGCTGGAGGTTCCGTCGCGGACGCTGGCGCTGGCGGCGGTGGTGGCGGCGACGCTGCTGGCGGCGCGGTTGATCGACGCCCGGCTGCCGTTCAAGTCATTGACGCTGGTGCCGGTGTTGTTCACCGCGTCGGTGCTGGCGATCGCGTATTCGCGGCGATTCGCGGCCGGGGTGATGATCATCGTGGCCATCATGGTGACGCCGGCGGTGCGCGGGGACATCGGACTGCTGGTGACGCTGATGGTGGGTGTGGCGGCGACGGTCTACATGCTGCAGGACATCCGCACGCGGACGCAACTTCTGTGGGTGGGCCTGGCGTCGGGTTCGGCCGTGTTCCTGTCGACGACCGCGTTCGGGCTGCTGGACAGGCAGGCGTGGGGATTCGCGGCGGGGAACGGTGCGTGGTCGGCGGGGGCGGCGCTGGCGTCCGCCATGATGGTGCAGATGACGTTGCCGTTCATCGAGCGGATCGGTCGGGTGGCGACGGCGCTGACGCTGCTGGAATGGCGCGACCCGACGCGGCCGCTGCTGCAACGATTGGCGCGGGAAGCGCCGGGGACGTACACGCACAGTCTGGCGCTGGGAACGCTGGCGGAAGCGGCGTGCCGGGAGATCGGGGCGAACGGTCTGTTGGCCCAAGTCGGGGCGTTGTACCACGACATCGGCAAGTTAAACAAGGCCGCGTATTTCGCGGAAAACCAGGAGGCGAAGATCAACCGTCACGATCGGTTGTCGCCGACGATGAGCCTGTTGATCATCATCGGGCATGTGAAAGACGGGCTGGAGTTTGCGAGGGAGTACAAGCTGCCGCGCGTGTTGCACCCGTTCATCGAAGAGCACCACGGGACGACGGTAGTGCAGTATTTCCATCGGATGGCGAGCGACCACCAGCCGCAGATCGCCAGCGGACGGCACGACCGCGACGTTCCGGAGTCGCAATTCCGCTACCCCGGCCCGAAGCCGAGCACCCGGGAATCGGCCGTGCTGATGATGTGCGACGGCGTGGAAGGCGCGGTGCGCACGCTGGCGGAACCGTCGCCGGGGCGCATCGAAAACGTCGTGCATCAGATCGTGACGGCGCGTCTGAACGACGGACAGTTCGACGACTGCGACATCACGTTGCGGCAGTTGCGGCGGGTGGAGGAGTCGCTGGTCAGGAGCCTGTGCAGTTACTATCACGGCCGAATCAGCTACCCCAAGGCCCGCGAGAAGGACGAACGTCCGGCGAATCATGTGCGGGAGACGGCCGCGAAGGTGCCGGCGGGCGCCACCAGCGCCGCGGGCTGAAACCACGGGCCGAAGCGGACGGTGAGTGCCTGATGCGATCGGATTCGGCGTACGAAATCGAGGTGACCGGAGCGGAAGGCGTGCCGGACGTCGACGCGGACGCCATTCGGCGCGCCGTCGAAGGAGCGTTGCGGCACCGTGCGTGCGCCAGGGCGCAGATCAGCGTGGCGTTGATCGACGACGACGCAATCGCGGAGTTGAATCAACGATTTCTGGGCCACGAGGGGTCCACCGACGTTCTGTCGTTCGACCTGTCCGACGCCCCGGATTCCGGCGCCGTCGATGGCGAGGTCGTCATTTCCGCGGACACCGCCCGGCGTGAGGCCGCCGCGCGGCGCCACCCGGCGGCGCACGAGCTGTTGCTGTACGCGGTGCACGGCACGTTGCACTTGCTGGGGATGGACGATCAAACCGAGATTGGCGCGGCCGAGATGCATGCCATCGAAAACGAAATACTGACCGGGATGGGCATTGGTCCGGTTTACGGCGCGGAACCACGATGAGGATTGCGATTCTGGATGTGGCTCGCGATCCGCGCAGCCGGGCGACGACCATCGCCCGCGTGGTGCGGCTGATCGACGCGGCCGCGGGTGACGAACCGCCGCCGGACGTCGTGGTGGTGCCGGCCGGTTGTGACGGTGCGTCCGGGGCGGCCATTCCGCCGTCGGTCGGTCTGGCCGACACGTATCGCGAGACGCTGGCGGCGAAGGCGAACGAATGGGGCGTGTACGTGGTGGCGGCCAATCGGTGGGTCGATCCGCACCGGGTCATGACCCGACCGATCGTTCTGGATCCCGACGGGGACGTCATCGCGGGTTGGGGGGCGCCGGCGCCGGTGGGTTCGCCCGGATCGGAAACCGTGTGGGCCGAAACGGTGATGGGTCTGATCGGCGTGTCTTGTGGAGGAGGGGAGACCCATCCGCGCGTGCCGGTTGGTGGCGAGCGGAGATGTTGTGTCGTGAGCATGGATGTGCCCGCGGCGTTCGGCTCGTCCGGGACATTGAATAGCGGCGCCGGCGCGGGCGAGGGGCATGGGTGCGGCGTGCGGGTCCATTTCGGTGCGGCGATGGATGGGTCCGCCGGGTTGATCACCAACCCCGGCTTGGCCGCGACGGTGATTCATCGTCGAGAACATCCACCGGCCGGGACGGTGTTTACGGTGGAGGATTCGGTGAACGCGTAAGTGGCCTGCGTATCCCGTTTGTTTCCGCACCGGGCCTGCGCCCCGTGCCCTGAAACGGGTATCACACGCCCAACGCATGCGCGCGAACGATGCGATTCGAGCTTGTTCACCGGCCGGCGTCAGCTCGGGGTTCGAGCAGGCGAACGGCCACGGAAGCGTCGATTCGCGGTCACCGGAATTCGGCGCCGAGACGGCGGGTCATCAGGTCGGTGATGGCGTCGCGGGGGGCGACGTGGTCGAACAGAACGGCGTGAACGGCGCGGGTGATGGGCATTTCCACAGCGTGACGCTCGGCCAGTTGCAGAACGCTGCGCGTCGTTTCGATGCCCTCGATCACGCCCGCCGACGTGGCCACGACCTCGGCGACGGGCATCCCCCGGCCGATCTTTTCGCCGGCGGTGTGGTTGCGGCTCAATCCCGACGAGCAGGTGGTGATCAGATCGCCGATGCCGGCCAGTCCGCGAAACGTCGCGGGCACGGCGCCCATCGCCTGCCCCAACGCGGCGATTTCAGCCAGCCCGCGGGTCATCAACGAGGCCTTGGCGTTGTTGCCGAGTTTCATGCCGTCGCAAACCCCGGCCGCGATGGCGATGACGTTTTTGACCGCCCCGCCCAGTTCCACGCCGATCACGTCGTGATGGGTGTACACCCGCAGCGTGGGCGTGGATAGCGCTTCCTGCACCAATCGGGCTGCGTCGGCGTCGGTGCCGGCGACCACGACGGCCGCCGGCAGACCGGCCGCGACTTCACCAGCCAGGCACGGTCCGGACAACGCTACGACGGTCGCGCCGGCGGTGACGTCGGCGAGAATCTCCGTCGGACGCAACAACGTGTCCACCTCGATGCCCTTGGTCACGCTGACCACCGGGGCGGCGAACGTCGGGCACGCGTCCATCAATGTTCGCCAGACGGATCGCGTGTACTGGCAGGGGACGGCCGACACGATCAGTTCCGCGTCGCGCAGACATTCGCCCGGATCGGACGTGACCGTCAAACCGTCGGGAAACGCGGCGCCCGGCAGGTAGCGGCGGTTTTCGCGATCGGTGTTCAATTCCCCGACCCGGGCGGGCGATCGGCCGTACAGAACCGTTCGCACCCCGCGCTCGGCGAGCAAGCGGGCGCACAAGGTGCCCATGGCGCCGGTTCCGATGACGCCGGCCCGATGCAGCGCAGATTGGTTCATGGGTCCGGCGCCTCAAGACGGTTGATTCTTCCGATTGGGTGGCACGGACAACGGTACGCCGTTGTCCGTGTGCGGCCGGCGTGCGTGGAGGCATCGAGTCGCGTGCAGGAACCGAAGACCATGGGCAAGCGAGTACGCTTGCCCGTGCCACCCAACCATCAGGCGCGACGGACCGCTAGAACCCCGTGCCGCCGAAAATCGAGCCGATGAAGCTGTTGATGAGCAGATTCCCGAACGCGACGATAAACGTGTTCAACAGTTCATCGAGGGCGCAGCCGGTCATCTGCGTCAAGGCGCATCCGGAAAGGATCGTCGTCAGACCGGCTAGGGGCCGGCGGGTCAGCAACCATTTGGGCATGCCGTGTATCTCCTACTTGAAACCGCGCCTGACGGACCCTCCGCGACCGCGCTACGGGCGGACGGGTTCGTTCCGTGTCGACTCGTTTTCACCGGCCGGAACGCCCGCGTCAAGGATGACCAGTTCCGACGCGACCAGCACCTCGACGGGATCCACCTCGCCGGTCAGCAGCCGGCGTTCGCGAGCCCGGACGCCCACCTTCCGTCCCAGGTAGCGGTTCATGTCCAGCGTCAGATCGGGCGGGATTTCGATGTAGCAAAGCGTGCGCCAGGTGACGTCGTCGATGCCCGACACCAGGCGGTACCATTTCGGTCCGACCGGTGAACTGAACAACGCGCTGTTCCGCAACTCGCCTTCGGCGTCAAATCCGCCGCCGATCTCCCGGATGGGCGCGCGGATGTTCGCCCGCTCCGCGATTTTATCGCGCCGGGCGGCGGACAGCCTATCGGCCGTGTCGTTGATGGTACGCACCTCGACGGCGGCTTCGGCGCCCAATTCCAGTTGCTTGATGCGCGTGGTCGCGTAGGCCTTGACGTAGGCGTCGGCGGTTTTGCCGGCCAATGATCGATAGCGTTCGAGCAGTTCCGCGTGGTCGCGCTGGACCAGGGGCTTCTCCATTTCAGCCGTCATCGCGTCCTCGAGTTGGGTTAGCGCGGAACGCTCCGCCGAGGGTTGGGGACTGGGCTTCGTTCCGGCATCGGCCGCAACCGCGGGCGTCGCGGCATCGGTCGCTTGATTTGATGGTTGATCGGTGGACGGCTGTCCGGTCATGGCGGCCACTGGAAGCGACGCCACGTTCGCGTTCGGCGCGGCAGTCTGATCCGGGGCTCGCGCGACGTAGTCGGACGAAAGGAACAACTCGGCCCCCGGCGGCGGCGCGATCCGCAGGTAGTCTTGGTTGTGCGGACCGATGACGGTCACCTCCGCGCCGCGATCGAGCTTGACCTGTTTGGCGTACAACTCGGAACGCAACGACGAACCCGCCCGCACCAGCACCGCGTCGCCGTTGACCACGCCGTTGAGCCCGGTGGCGTCCAGGTCGACGAAATTCTTGTGAACCAGGCTGAAACAGCCGTTCGGCGGGACGATCGCAAGCCAGGTTTCCTGCCGGCCGACGACGGTCACGCGGTCGCCGGCGCTGAGCTTGGCCACTTCGTAGTAGTTGGCGCTGGGGCCGGAACGAAGGTAGACGTCGTTGGCGGTGACCTCGCCGACATAGCGCTCGAACGAAGCCGGGTCGGGCGGTTGCTGAGCCATCGCGCCCACCGTGAAGTATGAAATCAGAACCGCAACCACGTGGATCGAGTGCCTGAACATGAGACGTCACCCCGCGGGGTCGAACTTCACCGGTCGCGCCAACATCCGCCGCCTGCCGGGTTACCGACGGTATGGACGAATGCTGAGCCTGTCAATTCCCGCGGCGGGTGTCATCGATAACGGTGCGATGGCAGACAAGTTACGACGCCGCGGCATCCCCCCCGGCCAAATGCCGTCAGGCGCCCACAAGCGACGCCGGGACACGGGTTTACGATCGACGGCGGGATTCGAGCGCGTCGTCGGGTTACGGTTCGGTGCTGACCAGCTTGATGTTGTTGTATTGCAGGAGCGTGTCCTTGGATCGTTCCAATTCGGCGATGGCCAGCGTGTAGCGGACCAAAGCGTCGATCAGGGCGCTGCGGCTGGCGGCCAGCGCGTTCCTGGCTCCCAATTCCTGATTCAAGGCGCTGAAGTCCTTGCGTTCGGCGCGAGCGATCACCGACGCCACCTGGTCCTCGTTGGCGTTGGCCGACGCCAGCGTCGGTTCGATCAGTTGGTAGGCGGTCTCGATGCCCCGGACGGCCAGGTTGACCTCCAGAATGACGCCCTCGATCTGGGCTTTCATGCCCGCGATCGACTGGGCGTGGACCAGCCGGGCGCGGCGTTCGGCCGCCCGCGCGGCGCGATTGCCGATGGGCACCTCGAAATTGAGCGTGGTCAGGTATTCCATGAAATCGGACTGGGTGACCTGGTCGAACGCGTCGTCGGCGTTGGTGCCCAGGCCATCGACGGTGTACGTGAAATTCAAATCCAAGCGCGGCAACGCCTGGTTCTTGGCCGCGCCGACCTGAACCCTCGCGTTTTCCACGCGCATTCGCGCCTCGGCGATTTCGCTGCGGTTGTCGAGCGCGGCCTGCACCTCGGCGATGGGATCGTAATCCACCAGGCTCGACGTCGGGAAATCCTCCGGAATGATTTCCATGTCATTCGCCAAGTCGAGCGCGGGGTCGTTCATCAGCGCGATCAGGCGATCCTCGGCGTCGCGCACGTTGTTGACGATGCGGATGAACGTGGCCTTTGATGTCTCAAGCTCGGCCTTGGTCTGCGAAAGCTGAATCTGATAAGTGTCGAAATCGCGGCGCTGCCACAGGTAATCGTAAATCTTTTCGAATTCCGACAGCAGCCGTGCGCGGATGGTCACTTCACGGCGCGAAGCCACCAGTTGCCAGTAGGCCTGTTCGACGTTGAACAGCGTTTGACGGAGCTCGCGTCGGAACTGCTGCTCGCCGATCCGCCGGTCGTTCCGGGCGATCTCGATCCGCGAGCGGTTGAAGTCGAGACCGGCGTTGCGTAACAACGGCTGGGTGAACTGGGTGGTGAAGGCACTCTCGTAAACGGGGTTCACGGTTTGGAACTGGTTATCCGTCGACGTGCGGTTTACGTCCCATTGAGCGCTGACCTGCATCCCGGTGGGGAGCAGTTTTCGAATTCCACCGGCGATCGAGAACGCATCGACCTTGGAACCAGCCAATTGCGTGGCGGTGGGGACGTCGCGAATCGTCCGGGTGCCGTTCATGAAGAACACGGCATCAAACACTGCTTCCGCTTCAACAATTCCAGCAATACCGATTGCTGGTGCGTAGCTTTGAATTCGAACCGCGTGATTATTCAGCAGGGCACGATGCAATGCGTCTTGCAGTGACAAATTAACTTGTTCAGTCAATTTGATTGATCGCAACCGTTCAACCAGATTCTCCGCGAAACGCCGATCGGCTTGGTTGGTCAGGCTGTCCAGTTCCTTCTCGATGCGCGGGATTGCGGTCACGGGGTCGGCGGTGTGCCACAGAACGGGGTCGACGTCGTCGGGTCGCCGATCGAGGCGGTCCAGCCGTTCCACCTGCGCCATGGCCGCGAGCGAAGCCTGGGCGGCGAACCACCCCTGCGCGTTCAAACAGATAACCAGAATGGATACGAAGCGTTTGGATTTCATGAATTCGACGTGCCGAGCCGGCCGACCGGCAAAATGTCAAATTGGGACCAGCCCCGAAACCGTCGCCGCGCCGCGATCGGAGTTGGGGACGTGCGGGAGTGTAAACCACGCCCGCCGATGCCGTCAACGAACGGATTACCGTCGCCGTACGGTCGGACAATTTCGTACCGGTACACACCGGACGGACGCATGGCGCCGGCAAACCGGATTCGCGGGAGTGCCGGGGATATTGCGATTCGGCGGATGTTCATCCGCCGAACGGCCCGGAATGGGCCGTCGTGTAGTGGGCACCGGCTGAATCTGCTAGCATCGCGTTGCGGGCTCGCCCGAACGGGCGAATGGGAGCGGAGCGGCGTGCAGCAGGTTACGGACTACCATAGATTTTGTCCCGATCGCGTCGAAGTGAAGATATCCGACGCGGTGTGCATCGGCCGGCGGCGGGTGAATTACCCGCCCTGCCGGGGCTGCCAGTTCAACGACGATGAAAAGACGGTCGGCAAGGAGACCGGGCGGGTGGAAGCGGGCGCGCCCATCGACGACGCCAGGATCGTGAAGGTGTTCAAGGCCTACGACGTCCGGGGGGTCTATCCC
>JABFSN010000127.1 GCA_013140575.1 Phycisphaerales bacterium
CCTCCTGAACCAACGCCACCGCCCGCCGGCGACGACGTTCCAACTCCTCGGCGCTTCCTTGCGGTCTCATGTACCCTTTTATCGTGCCGCGAAGTCATGTTTCTTTAATTAGGCGAAGATCAATAATGGACTTCATTTCCGAAATGGTCCTCGGGTACGCCGACCTGCAATTGAGCTGCCGCCTCAAAAAGACTGGGATCTCAGATTATCGCATCCTTCGTTACCGTGACGACTATCGCGTATTCGTCAACAATCCGCAGACTGGTGAGACCGTCCTGAAGACGTTGACCGAAGTGATGATGGAGTTGGGTCTTAAGCTAAACGCATCAAAGACAACCGGCAGTCAGTCCGTGGTAACCGGCTCGCTCAAATCTGACAAGAAGACGTGGCTGACGACCCGGCAAGGCGAACGCGACCTCCAGAAGCAACTACTGATAATCCACAGTCACGGTGTTGCGTTTCCGAATTCAGGAAGCTTGCTGAAGCCTCTGGACCACTTTTACAGGCGCCTAGTGAAGTGGAAGACGATTCGCCAGCCCGTTTCGTTGATTAGCGTCGCCGTCGACATAGCGTATCAAAGCCCCAGGACGTTTCCAACGTGTACGGCCATAGTGAGCAAGCTTCTGAGCATGCTCAAACGCACTGCCAGGCGAGACGTCATACAGAAGATACACGGCAAGATGACTCAGCTTCCCCATACCGGGCACATGGAGGTGTGGCTTCAGAGGATTAGCCATACGCATGAACGTGGCATCCGCTACAAGGAGGCCTTATGCCAATTGGTTGAGCGCAAGGATGTGCCGTTATGGAATAACGATTGGATAAAGTGCGCAGCTTTGAAAAGTGCTCTCGACCCACGGGCCATCGTAGATCGCAAGAAACTAAAACAACTCAAGCCAATTGTCCCGCCCAGGGAGATTCAGATGTTCGCGTACGAGGTATATTAGCAGTAGAGCGCGAAGTTACTGTCCAGGCACGACCTGATTCGGTTGACGTTGATTCCTGATTTCCATGGCCGCGTAGGGCGGGTTTCACCCGCCGTGACCGCGGCACGAGATAAGTGCCGCAAATCGCAATGAACGACGAACGGGGATTCATTCGAAACCGCGCTGTTTCCCCGTACAACCCGAATGGTGCGATCCTGCGTATTCGCATCGGCGGGTGAAACCCGCCCTACGAGGCTACGAGACTCGACCATTGCCCGGTGCCAAGGCCCATCGTGCGGACGGCGAGTGGTCGTCCGAAGGCAGGTCGGGTCATTAACCCGACAACCACGCAATGGCGCTGACGCGTCGTGCCCACGAAGCGTCGGATCGATGATTCGACCTGCATGACTGCGGATGTTGACCAGCGAGTGACATGCTCTCGCGGCGCACCGTGACGGATAACATGCTCACGCGGAGTACCGCAAGAGCATGCCACCACCCACCACCTGCCGTCTTGACGGTTCTCACCACAACTTCCACTACGGCCGCGTTGGATTCGGCTTGTTGACTACCCAGGTGCAGAGGAAATCCGGGTCGACCACCACCTCACCGGTGGAACGCAATCGGTATTCACCGGGCGTCGCTTCCTGCAATGAACGCAGGTCCGGAGGGAGCCAGAGAGTTTCACCCGCTTCTTCGCCTTGAAGCTCGATGGCGAATCCCCGTTTGAAATCGGCACTGACGACGACTCCGTGAACCTGGCGCTGTTCAAGAAACTTGTCGTTGTGATCGAGATACGTCAGGCCAATCAGAAAGTGCTTGCCCACGAGCGCCGCGGTTCTTTCTTGATCAAACGGAGGTCGGCTATCATCGGGCTGCATGTGTTCTCGCTAGCGCCTTGTGTCGCTTGGCTTGTCATCGGCGACGGGACAGCTGAGGCTCTTGTCATACATCCCCGACCGATCGAAGCAGCAGGGGCGGCGCTTGCCTTTGGAGAGCATGTCGCAGGCGGTCGCGACTCGCTTCACGCGCGTCTCGGGCCGCTTGGGGGAGGTGATCCAATGAATGAAATCCCGGCGCGCGGCGGGGGTGATGTCCGCCCACACCTCCCGTGCCTTCGGGGCGGCGACCGCGAGCGCCTTCCGCAGGTCGACCGGCACCTTCGGTTCTGGTTCCTCTGCCACCGGCGCGATTTCCAGCGTGACGACGTCGCCCGCCTTCGCGCCCGCCGCTTCGCGCATCTTCCGGTCCACCTTGAGCCAGTGGCCTCCCTGCCCGTCCGGCTCGAGCGTGGCTCGAAACGGCCGGCCATTGAAAGTGCCTTCAACCGTCGTTTGTCCCCGCGAGGGGAGCTTCGCACTGGCTTCCTTGGACAGGGTCAGAAAGGTCCAGGAGACGGCTTTCCCGGTCGCCGCCGGCCGCCGGAGTGTCGCACGGAAACGGACCTTGGAAGCGGTTTCGGAATCGCCGAGCTCGGCAGCGCGCTGGTCAATCATCTGCGCGGCGGAGTTGGGGGCTGCGGAGCTATCTTCTTGCGGCACGGGTCGTCTCCTCTGTGGGCTTGCGGACTGCTGACTCGGCGACCGCCTTGCGCGGTTTGGCCGCCTTCGCAGCGACCTGCTTAGCGGGGGCTTTGTCGCCGCGCCTGCCCGCGGTGGCGGCGCGACCGACCTTCGCCGACTTCTTCGCGGTCTTCCTCTTCGCCGTGGCCTGCTTCGTCAACTTGCCGGTCATAGTGTTCACTCCAGGACTGCGGTGACTGCCCGCCGTCTGCTGCAGCGCCTGGTTCGGCGCTACACGCTGGGTTTCTCAATCAGCGAAAGAACCCTTGCTATTTCCTCGCGCGTGACGATCAGCTCGCACAGCTTGCGTGGCTGCTCATCAGCGCCGTCAGTCATCACCGAGATTGTGATGGCTTCGCCCTCGGAAATGTGTGTCGACCCGCCCTGTGAGAACTCCAGCCAACGGCAAGATACGACGCAAGGCACGGCGAAGTCGCCGCGCTTCTCTCGCCAGCGTGTGAGCCAAGTTCCGCTCATGCGGCCTGCGCCTCCAGGTTTTCAGCTAGGGCGGTTTTCCGTGTCGAGTGCGCCGTCGTTACGGGCGTCAGGTCGGCCGCGACCAGACCGATCGCCGCGAGATTGGCGTCGGCGGAGGTGACGAAGTTGTCAAGCCAGGCGCTCAATTCGGCATCGCCGCCGCGGATGTAGTCGGGCATGGGACTTCCCTCGAATGGCGACCATGGTAGTCCCGATGAGGGCGGCTGCAAGCGGGGAACGGGAGTGCCGCGAATCCGGTTTTGCCGCGCGAAACGCCGTAAGCGGCTGTCAATGATGGCTTTGCGTGCGTCCGAGGCCGGGTGGAGCGAACGGGCCGCTCCAAGGGGCGGATGACTCGCTTCCGGGCGCGGAACCGTCGTTCCACGGAGCCGTTGAATCGCTCCAAGGGGCGGATGACCGGCCCCAAGGCGCGGGCCGCTCGCTCCACGGCGGCGACGAGCGGCGGAATGGCGCGAAGGGTTCGCGCCCAGGCGCGGTCGGCTCGCTCCAATGCGTGAGTCGTCCGCTCCGCGGCGTGGACGCGGTAGGCACTTGGTACCATCGTATCTTCCCTCGCGTCCGTCTTTGCCGTCCCCGATCAGGATCATCTCATCCGTTCGGCAAGCGCCCGCCAATTCCCGCACGACCACTGGAGCGATGGGGTCATGCCGTCCACCGACTCTCCGGCCTTGCGAAACTCCGCCAGCTTCTTCGCCGCGTCAGCCGCGGTGCGGTTGTGCTTGACACGCGGGCCCTCTTTGGATTCGTCCGTGCTCCCGGTCTCCAGGAACTCGATCCAGTTCTCCAGCCGATCTTTGGCGAAGATGAACACGACGCGGTCGAATTGCTTTTTCGCGATCCCCTGTCCCTCGGCCTCTTTCCAGAAAGCGGTTTTCAGCGCCTCTGCGTCGTCACAGTTGGGCGTGCGTTTTTCGTGGGTGACGTTCGACGAAGAGTACGGCAGTGTTCCGATGTTCTGGTTCTGCCTGGACGCTCTGGGGCGACGGGGGATCTGGCGAAATGCGCAAGAGCTTCCCGTGCTGGCCCGCGTTTCCACACTGCCACTCATTACAGATGGCGCACGCGGCCAAACGAGTGGACAACGTCTGCCGGCACAGTCCGGCGTTTTCCGGGCAGACGTGGCGGCGCCTGACCATCAAAGAGGTCACCCGCGGGCCGGCGGTGTGGGATGTGAAGGCGGCGCGGGTTCATTTGCTGGACACGTCGGCGGGAATTCCGCGGCCCACGGATCGCAAGTACTGGCTGATCGTGGCCCGCAACCCGCAGACACGGGAGATCAAGTATTTCGTCAGCAACGCCCCGGCCTCGACGGTCTTGAAGGACCAGATGACCGTGGCCTTCGCCCGCTGGCACGTGGAGAAGTGGTTCGAGCGGGCCAAACAAGAGGCGGGGTTTGGCGCCTTCGAGGTCCGCACGTACCGGAGTCTGATCCGGCACTGGTTATCCAGTCGCATGGTGATGTACTTTCTGGCCGCCCAGACGCAACGGCTTCGGGGGGAAAAATCCGCGGATCACGCTGGAACAGGTGGCCGAAGTCGCCAATACCCTGGCGTCGAAAATCTGGAACCGCTGGCCGCACTCGTGGGTTGAGTTGATCGTTCGCTGCGAGTACCACCAACGCCGCAACGAGGCGTCCTACGAAAGCCGACGACGACGCGCGAGGCGGACGGATACATCATAGCGCTGTCATATTATTGATGTTTGAATCGCGAATTAAACTCGACAAATTGCTGCCGCATCGGAAAAAACCACGCCTGCTTGACCTCGATCGTTGACATGAGCGTTCAAACATCAATAGTCAAGAAACGCCGGTCCGCCGATCCGTTCTGCGACCGCTTGTCAAGACACGCTCGAATTGTAGGCGGCGCCGTGCTTGCTTGCACGCAAAGTTCATTGTTGGTGAATCGTTGGTGAATCGCGAACGGTCCCCGTCCCGTCGAATGAACGTCGTCCTCGCAAACGTTGCCGTGGTCTCAGGAACCGCGCCATAGCACTGCACAATATAATAACCGTACAATGTAATAATGTTATATGAGAATATACAGGACGCCCGTGCCGCGTCGCCCTCGTTGAACTGCGGATCGAGATCGGCGGACGCTTCGTCCGGGAGAGACGACCGGGCGGCGCGACCCGTAGAAAAAGGAAGTAACGGGCCGGCGAAACCGCAGCCGCACGCCGCGGTGCGTAGGTGAATAGTCCAGGGACGAAGTGTGGTCGGGAGCTCACAGGGCAGGGGGGCCTCGGGTGTCCGGTTTTGGATTCCGAGGGATGGTGATCCTCGGGGCACGACTGTTCGGGAAAGGACGTCGGCGAATTCGTTCGGTGCAACGCCGCAGGTGTTGCATCCCGCCGAGCATTCACGCTAGGAGAGAAGCGGGCGATTCACGGGACGTCCGGTGGCGAAATCGTCGCGACCAACTACAGTGGGCGCGACCTGTAGGGTGCCGGGATCGTCGACGCGGTGTTCGGGCAGTGGCGGAAAGCGAGCGTGCGGAATTGGGTGAAGTCGCGAAGAGTGGGGCAGGGGAGGGCGGGGGCCGGAGTTCCGTAATGGCCAGGACGCGCTCGCAGGCGCGCGGCGATGGCACGGCGACTCCGCGCGTACGCGCGAAACGGGTAGCGGCGCGAACAAGATCGGGCACGGACCGGCAACGAACGACACGCGTAAAGGCCACGCGTTCGGGGTCGTCGGGAAACCTCGCGCCGGCCGCGAAGTCATTCAGACAGAGAAAGGGGAGGGGAGGGGGGTTTGGGATGGCAGTCGCCGTGGTCGAGTGGCAGGACCGACAAACAGACGGAGCGGAACTGCGAACCGATCGATGGGTGGCGCTTTCATCCCATTCGGCTCACCGCAGCATTCTTGATTGCATGATTCAATCCGCCCGATCGGTGGCGCCGCCGGGGAAGGCAAAACTCCTAAGCCGGCTGGGGGCGGCTCTCGGGCACCCCGGTCGAGTGCAGATTCTAGCGAAGCTCCTCGAAGGTCCGGCGACCTACGCGACGCTTGTCCGCATCACACGAATGAAGGCCGGGCCGCTTTATCACCACGTGAACCAATTGCGGTTGGCCGGTCTGATTCGGCCCAAGCAGCGGGATCTGTACCTCCTGACTCGAGGCGGACGGAACGTGTTGTTGCTGGGGTTTGCGATGTGTCAACTCGGCGGTGACCGTCGGATGCGGCCGGAGTTTTCGTAGATGCGGGCGATCGGTACGCTGGCGATAGGCATTGATACCTTGGACGATCGGCGAACGCCGTAGGCATGCCTATTGGGGTGCTTCGAACGGGGATTGCGGATGTCGAGTCCGCGTAGGTAACCCCCGGATACCAACTCGGCGCGACTCATCGTCGCTCACATTTGATCGTAACATGTTGTTAGGTAATGAGTTATAGTTATTGTCGCAACTTGAGCTGCGTTGTCACTCAGTTGGCATGTCTTGGCTTTGGTGACCAAAGCACATTAGGTCCTATAATATATGTTATGTTGCGTTTAATGGGTTCGTCGCCCGTTTTCTGGACGGATCTTCGGAACACGGGGACGGTTTGGCCGGTGTTGCATCTACGCCTCGGGGGCGCCGGTCGAGGAGTCGCGTGCCCGGATCACGGTTGTCCGGTCGGGGCAGTCGGCGGCAACTCAAACGTCAACGACGCCCAGAAGCTCTCCCATTCTGCGTCCGCATCGGGTGGCGCATCGACCATGTACACGCATTTGATCATCCATACGCCGGGTTTCGCCAACGGCAACGAGACTCGGCCGTCGGCGTTGGAGCGGGCGCTCGTGCGGACGTCCGGGGCGTCGCGGTTGATAGCGACGATCAATATGCCATCCAACGGTTTGTCGCGGAACAGCAATTGCGTTTCGAGCACGTCGCCGGGACGCAGAAAGTATGGATTTCGCTTGGGAATCAACTCCAGTGTAAAACCCAGCGCCCGATCGACCCCTTCGCCGGGTTGGTCCGCGGTGATTAACGCCTTCGCGCAACGCGAGTAGACCTCCCGCGCCGGATGCTGGGATTGGCCGCGTTGACGGCGAAGTTCGATGATGTGATCCATGCCCTCTTCCCGCAGATATTCCTCGAACTTCGTCGCATCCAATTCAATCCGCGAGCGCGTGCCCTGGTAACCGACGATGTGCAATCCGGGTTGGTCCGGCGTGACCACACCGGCCACCGCCCTCCCCTCTTCGCCGGGAATGTCCACCTCACCGGTGGGCGAAACGACGAAGAACCGCTTGATCTTCTCGGCCTTGCGAATCACGACCTCGCCGGCGAAGTCCATTCCCACGCGCAGACCGATCTCGACCCCCTCCCCTACCGCGGTCCGGAACTTCGCCGGTTCGATCCAGAAATCGTGCCCGCGCGCCGCGGCCGCGAACCAAGACATGGCGATCGTCATCGTCAGAACCAGACGGGTTTGCATTGTGCGCCCTCTCCTCGAAAAGAACCAACGTCTCTCCCGGAGACGATCTCATACCACGTCGAGTGAAGGAACGGAAGAACGGCCGCGATGACAATCGATGGATGGCCGCCGGCATGCGTTAATCTGAGTCGAATCGATGCGCCGGCCTACGACTAGCGTGCGATGGGCGGCCGCCCCGGCGTATGCACCGCCGCGCCGCGCTGATTCATGCGTTGATCACGGCGCTGCCCGCAGAGGGATTGCTGCGCCACTCCTGCTCGAGCATGGCGAAGGACAACTCGTCGCACCACACCCCTTTGAACATGGCGCAGCTCCTGAAGAGGCCCTCGCGGCGGAAACCGAGCCGCTCAAAGAGTGCCGCGGCCTTGGTATTGTCGGCATCGGTGCGGGCGGTAACGCGGTGCAAGTTCAGCGTGAGGAAGGAGAGATCGAGAATTCTGGCAACGGCCTCGGATGCGAGGCCGCGGCCTTGCTGGGACGGGGACAGCGTCACGCCGATCTCGATTTGTTGGGGATCGTCGGCCGCGAAGTGCAGCCCGCAATCGCCGATCAGCGTGTCGTCGCCGGCGCGGACAATCGCGAGCTGAAACCACGACCCGGGCCGGCCAAAGACCTCGGCGGCCTGGCTGCGGCAGAGTTCTTCGGCCTGGGCGAGTGAGTAGGTCTCCCATGACTGGTACCTTGCGACATTCGGGTCGGCCCGATACGCGGCGATGGCCGCGGCGTCCGTCATCGCCAGGCGTCGAAGCGTCACTCGGGCGCACGTGATCCGCGGGGCATCGTTCATGGGGTGGGAGCATAACCGAATGCCCGAACGCTGACTGGCGGAGCCTTGCTCGCGGCGCCATTGAGGCCGAAGGCCTGGAAGGTTGAACGTCCGAGGCCTCCGGCCTGAAACCGAAGCGGCACGGGACACCGGACAATCTCAAAACGGCTACGCCGTCAGGAAGGGCATCGGCCGTCCGACCGAGCCGACTCCCCCACCGCTGAAGCGGTGGGCCACCCAGTCCGCCGCGAAGTTCGCCCGCGTGGCCAAGTCATCGTCGATGATGCACAGCCCCGCGGTGCGCGCGCCGCCGTCGGCGGTCACCTTGGTAATGGTGGACCCTTCGCCTCCCGCGATTGACGCATTGTTCGCGTCGGTCACGTCGGCGATGTCCCCCGTCCCGGCAGGGTCCAGCGGTCCGCTTCCGCCGGGCGCATGAGAAAGCCCGGTCGGCGTCTCTCACCGGGCTCCAAAAGTTACGTTCATTGTCGTCGCGATCGCGACGACCGACTAAACCGTCAACCCATTACGGGACGAAGTCGAAGTTGGCCGCGACGAACTCCGCGGCGGTGATCGCCGCGTTGCCCGACAACCGCGCCACGTTTCGGCAAACCAGGTCGGTCGCCTCGAACGTGGTGTCGTTCGCGGTTTCGGTCTCCGCGAAGCACACGGCCACGAAGCCGTTCGTGGCGTCGCTGTAGATCACCGGGAACGAGCTCGTGACGTCGCCACCCGCGGCGTTGATGGTCAACGGCGCGCCGCCGCCCGCCTCGAGAAGCGTCTCCAGGGCGTCGGTCGTTGCGACCGTGCCGATGATCGCGATCATGTTCACGTTCGCAGCCACGACCGTCGCACCCGCGGCAACGGCGATCTCCTGAATGCTCGCCGCATCGGAGTCGGCCACGGAGCTTCCGTCAAACAGCTCGCTGAAATCGATCACCTCGCCGACGTCGATCGCTCCGTCCGTCTCCAACAACGAGAGGTCGAACGACAGGATGTCGCCGCCGGTCCCCGGCGAGAAATCGCTGATGAGATCGGCGTTGGCCGAGCTTCCCGCGACCGAGAAGATGTTGACCGTATCCGTTCCCGTCCCGGTGGTGACGTTGTCGGCATCCGCGCTCGCAACCGTCGCAGAATCGGTGGTGATGTTGTCCGTGCCGGCGCCGGCCGTGACGTTATCCGCCTGATCCGACCCGGTGATCGTGTCGTTGCCGCTTCCGGTGCTGACCGTGATCGAGGCGCCCGGACTTCCGGCGATGGACACGGTGTTGGTCGC
>JABFSN010000095.1 GCA_013140575.1 Phycisphaerales bacterium
ATCTTTAGCGCGCTGCCGGAGTTATTTAGGTGACGCGGAAGCGATGTCGCCGCCGTTCGGCGACGCCCGTGTTGGTGGCATGGCCGACCCGGCCATGATTCATGGGCAGGATGCCCCTGCCACGAACGTACGAGATTTCCATGCGACGAATGCACACGATGTCCACGGCACGGCGCGGGCGGCTGTCCATGCCCCACCACGGGCAGGATGCCAGTGCCACACTTGGGCACCGTACCCGTGCCACAATTGGGCACGATGCCCGCGCCACCGCGACCGGCGGTTATTCGAGCGGATCGGTGCCGGCGGTGACTTCGGCGGCGTCGGATATGCCGTCGCCGTCGGTGTCCGTGTTTTTGGGATCGGTGCCGAGTTCGATTTCATCGCCGTCGTTGAGGCCGTCGCCGTCGGTGTCCTTGACCAGGGGATTGGTGCCCGCGGTGACTTCGGCGCCGTCCATCAGGCCGTCGTTGTCGGTGTCGGAATCGAGGGGGTCGGTCATGGCCGTGACTTCCTGCTGGTCGGTGAGACCGTCGGCGTCGCTGTCGGATTCGGTGGGGTCGGTGCCGGCGGTGACTTCGGCGCCGTCGGAAATGCCGTCGGCGTCGCTGTCGGCCAGCTTGGGATTGGTGCCCAGGGAGATTTCCAAGCCGTCGTTAAGCCCGTCGGCGTCGGTGTCGGCGAGCGCGGGATTGGTTTCGAGCACGACCTCGGTGGAGTCGAGAACGCCGTCGTTGTCGGTGTCGGGATCGAGGGGGTCGGCGCCGATCAACACTTCCTCGCCGTCGGGCAGCGAATCGCGATCGGTGTCGGGGAGCAGGGGGTTGGTGCCGCGGGTGATCTCCTCGCCGTCGTTGAGTTTGTCGACGTCGGTGTCGGGATCAAGGGGGTCGGTGGCGTGCGTTTCGTGCTCGGCGAAGTCGGTCAGTCCGTCCGAGTCGCTGTCGGGCAGCAGCGGGTCAGTGCCAAGGCGTGTCTCCTGGAAATCGGTCAGAAAATCGGCGTCGGTGTCTTCGTTGACCAGGCTGGTGCCGCGTTCGGCCTCGAGGTTGTCGAGCAGACCGTCGCCGTCGGTGTCCACGCGAAGGGGGTCGCTTCCGAATTCGTTCACCTCGCGGGCGTCGGGCAGGGTGTCGCCGTCGGAATCGAGATCGGCGTTGACGGCGCCGAAGTCGTTGAGGCCGTCGCCGTCGGTGTCGGGCAGAAGCGGGTCGGTGTTGTGTATGTTGAGTTCGGCGGAATCAGTCAGGCCGTCGCCGTCGGTGTCGGGATCGAGCGGGTCGGTGCCGGCGTCGCGTTCGGCGCCGTCGTTGAGGTCGTCGCCGTCGGTGTCGGCGAGGGTGGGATCGCTGGCGCCGCGCAGCTCGGTTTCGTCGTCGAGTCCGTCGTGGTCGGTGTCGGACAGGGCGGGGTGGGTTCCGGCCGCGAGTTCTTCGGTGTCGGTCAGCCCGTCGGAGTCGGAGTCGACGAGGCTGGGACTGCTGCCGAGGTCGATTTCCTGCCCGTCGGGGATGCCGTCGCGATCGGTGTCGGCGGAGAGCGGGTCGGAGCCGAGGTCGAATTCGTCGCCGTCGCTGAGGGTGTCGGCGTCGGTGTCGAAGAGGTCGGGGTCGGTGCCGAGTTGCAATTCGAGCGCGTCGGGCAGCCGGTCGCGGTCGGCGTCGGGTCCGGTGAGAATGGTGGTCACGTCGGAGACGGAGGCGGGTTGAATAGAAGTGACATCCTGTGGCACGTCGAAACACCCGGGGATGGGGAGCATGAGCGCGAGCACGGCGGCCGCGCGAATCAGTCGCCCGCGCCAGGGCGTCGCAAGGATTGTACGCGCGCGCATGGCCGCCCAAGGCCGCGGCCATGCCACCGTGCAAGCGCTTCGAGTTCCAACGGGTTGATGCGATTGACGGCGCAAGCGAATCGACTCCCCCACCGCTGAAGCGGTGGGCCACCCGAAGCGGTGGTCCACCCAAAAAGCGGTGGTCCACCCGGTCAGTCCCCCAACTCGGAAAAGGGGGGGGCGACCGGCCTCCGCGCGCGGATGGGGCACGTTCCCACGCGGGCGCGGCGTATGGGTGTAGATCGACCGATAACCGGGGCGGGTTTGGCAGAATCGGGGCCGGTAAAACGGCGTTGGTTGATGCACGGACGCCGGGCGGATAGAATGGCATCGGCAAAAGCGATGTGTGAAAACGTCCGATCGTACCACCAGGCACTTCTCGTGAATCGGGGATAATCTCGATTGTCTGATCCCAAACGCATCAATCTGTCGGTCCGGCTGGAAAAGGCGGTGTTGGTCAAGGTCTATCTGGGCCGCGAACGGCGGCAGGAGGCCGACCCGCTGGCGGAGCTGTCGGCGCTGGCGGAGGCGGCGGGTGCGGTGGTGGTCGGGGGGATGACGCAGCATTTGCCGCATCCGACGTCGGGCACGTTTCTGGGTACCGGGAAGGTGGAGGAGTTGAAGGAGGAGGTCGAGCGGCGCGGGGCGAACCTGGTGGTTTTCGATAATGACCTGTTGCCCAATCAGATTCGCGAATTGGAAGAGCAGGTGAACTGCAAGATCGTGGACCGCAGCGAGTTGATTCTGGACATCTTCGCGTCGCGGGCGCGGACGTACGAATCGAAATTGCAGGTGGAGCTGGCCCAACTGGAATACACCGCCCCGCGGCTGCGGGGTATGTGGACGCACCTGGAAAAAATCGCCGGGGCGGCCGGCGGAACGGGCGTGGGGGCGGTGGGCGGCATCGGGA
>JABFSN010000076.1 GCA_013140575.1 Phycisphaerales bacterium
CTTGCGAAAGTCCAGAAGAGAAGAACCCTACAGGAAAAGAAAGAGGACGGCGGTGGCGTTCCCAACGAGTCAGAAACATGTTACCTATGTCCCCGAACACCTGTCACCCATGTCCCCGGTCAAAACATTTCGCAAAGGATGGGCCACCCGGCCCGCGATGGCATCGACCTAGAAAACATCAATTGTGACGTCATCTATGTACCAGCCTGGACCTGGGCTCCCCAATGAACCGGGACTTAGTAAGAACCCAACCTGAACTTTCTTTCCTGCATAGCTCGAAAGATCGACCAAAACGTTGGTATACACTGCAGAAGAATTATAAAAGGTGTGCAGGTCCGTCCACGGCTCCCATTGTCCCAGAGCCGTCTGTACTCGAATTTGCACCACCCCAGAATCTGTACCACAATCACTAGAACAGGCTACTGGAAACAAAAACCAGTGCCAGAACCGTAAATGAAGCTCTTCTCCCGCGAGAATCGCCGGAAGTTGAATGGATGGACTGACCAATCGACTACTGGTCCCATCAGGGTAGTTTCCTGCCAACACGGTGGCCGCCACATTCTCAGGGGAATGCGCGCTATTCGGCCCAGACGACGGAACACCTACTTCCCAGATCCCGTTGTCAGCAAACCAGTTCCCAATACCTCCTTCGAAATCATCGAAGAAAACCGTTGGACTGGACGCAGTGCACTCGTGGGAAGCTTCAGCGCAGGTCTCGCCGGCAGCGCAGGCGGTGGCGCCCGGCAGACACCGCGCATCGAAGCACGATTCGACTCCATTGCAGAATAGGCCATCGTTGCAGTCGGCATCGACGACACAGGATGTTTCGCAGGTACCAGTCAAGCCATTGCACGTCTGGTCCGCCGCACAAACCGTCGGTACGGTTGTACAAACCCCCGCCGCGACCGCACAGAAGTCCCGCGTGCAGAGGTTGCCGTCATCGCAATCGGCGTCGGAGGCGCATTCGACGCAGTCTATCCCCCGTTGCGAAGAATTGCCGGGAAAGGAATCCTCGAGGTCGTCGCACCCATCCCCGTCGGTGTCGGGGTCACCTGGATTCGTGCCGGAAAAATGCTCAACACTGTCGGAGACACCATCTCCATCGGTGTCGGTGCCGTTGGGATCGGTGCCCAAGTCCGCTTCCAATGCATTGGGGAGGCCGTCACCGTCGGAATCCAATCCGCGACCGGTCGGCAGGGTGCCGTCAACGAACAACTCGGTGTAATCACCCACACCGTCGCCGTCCGTGTCGGGCTTGAGATAGTCAGTTCCGTAGAGAAACGTCTCGAGAGTGTCAGGAATACCGTCACCGTCGGTGTCGGGATCCCCAAGACCGGTTAGGTCGGGAGGTTGGGGACGCGGTTCAAGCATGGGATCGAACGGTAGGACGGTTCCATCCGCGCTTCCGTAGAAATACTGAATTTCCCTGACATCGTCCTGCGTCAAGTCCGTCAGTCCTGCTGCCGGATAGTCCGGCGCCATAACGGCCTGCGCGTCCAGGCTGTGATCCAGACCGAGCGCATGCCCGATATCGTGGAGAAGCACTGTGAATAGGTCTCTCAGGCCCGCACCGGGCGTCAGCGCCCACTCTTCGGCGAAATCGAGATGAATCTCACCGGCACGCTCGGAGCTGGGGAAAAAAGCGTGTCCCAGGTTTCCACCAGCGCCATCGAACGCGAATGAATCACCGTGGTCGTCTGCCTCGAAAGTGATGGTGATGTCCGAGTCTTCCTGGACACGCTTGAACGCCAGGGCGGACGCATCGCTCCATTTGGAAAACGCCCGCGTCGCGGCGTCAATCTGGCCCTCGATGCCAATATCGGGATGAAAATTGGCGAAGCGCCACGTCAGGGTCGTTCGCGCCCAACGACTGATGGGGCGGAACCGGATTGAATCAGCCGATAGTCGCGCCAGTTCGTCGAAACACCCGACTGCAATCTGCCCGCACACCGAGCCCCTCGGGATTGCCCTCGACGTCGTTTGGTCTGCATCCTCCGCGGCGTCTTCGGGACCGGCGCTCGGACATCCCGCGATCCCCCAAAGGAGTCCGAAGGGGGCTATTAATGCGAACCGATAGATATGGGCCATCTTCATCGCTTTTCCTCAAATCACCGGGACTCTCAAAAGAAAACGCCCTGTCACTTCCGTCCAAACCGCCAAGCAAGCCCGAGACCGACCGACACTTGACATCCCACATCCGAAATCGTCGAACTCCACGTCGCTCTCGGGAATGCATTTGGGTATCTGTCGAGCTCCTTGACCGGAAGGGGTGATGACGGCCCGGCACTCCCCACCCGCCGGTATCTATGGAAGATAACGTTCCACGGTACGCGAAGCAACCGCATCGGGAATCTATTGCACTCGTTCTTTATGCGGGTCGGTCCGACGGCGGTTCATTTACGAAAACCGCATTCGTGTACCGGAAACCGCCGATTTAGGCCTGACATCAACCGTCCCAGGGTGGGCACGGACGATCCACCGTGGGGATTAAATGAGCCATTTCCAGGAGCGGAAGACCCACCCCAAGGAGCAGACGAGCCATTCCCTGGAGCGGACCCTCACCGCCGGGGAACGGGTGATCGTTGCGCGGGTGGGGATCGTCACCGCCGAGGAATGGACGCTCCCCGCTCGGAGCGGACCGACCATTCCTCGGAATGAAAGATCCCCGCCACGGAAACGACAGGCCATTCCGCGGATCGGACGACCCATTCCGAGAGTGGATGACCCGCTCCCCGGAAGGGACGGTTTAATCCCAAGCGGGGACGGCGTGTTTGCGTCGGGGTAGTGGTGTATTCGGCGTCCCGGAAGGAGGGTCGGCCACGTCGGATTGGGGCCGGCTGGCAACGGCGCTCCTGACGCCGTCGGTCGGAACCGTCGCCACGGCCACCCATCGGCGGAGGGCGAACGCTCGCCGGGGCTGACGAAATCCATGCCCCCGCGTCGCCCCCCGACCGCCGCTTTTTCCCCCGGAGCCGCGGCGGCGGTCGCGGAAAGAAGTCCGGTTGGCATAATTTGACAAATCATGCCACGACGCGTATGCTGGAAAGAGGTGGACGAAAGGGTGCGCTCATGACCTCGATGAATATTTCGCTTCCTGAAGAAATGAAGGCGTTCGTCGACGCCCAATTGTCCCGCGGCGCATACAGCAGCGTTAGCGAGTACGTCCGGGAACTCATCCGCCAGGCGCAACGCCGCTCGGCGCAGGAACGTCTCGAAAACCGCCTGCTCGACGGGCTGGACAGCGGCGAACCCGTCCCGGTCACGCCGGCATTCTGGGACAACCGGCGAAAAAAACTGGCCGCCAACATCAACGGCCGAGAACGCGGCGCCGGAGAGCGCGGCAAACCGGTGCGGAGGAAAAAAGCGAAGTGATTCGCCGCATGGTCATCCGCCCCGCGGCGCAGGACGACCTTGACGATGCGGGCGCCTATATCGCCAAGGACAGTCCGGCAACGGCCAAGCGATTCCTCGTAGCAGCCGAACGGGCTTTTCAACAACTGAGCGATACCCCAGGCCTGGGGCGGGTTCGGAAGCTCCGCCATTCTCGCCTCGCGGGTGTCCGCTCTTGGCGAATTCAGGGCTTCGAGAATTGGCTGATCTTCTATCGTCCCGTTGACTCAAGTCTCGAAGTGATCCGCGTCCTGCACGGAGCACGCGATCTTGAAACGGTTCTCGACGACTCGCCGGGACCATTCACCGCGGAATGACCGCCGTTGCTTTTGAACGGTCGCCCACCGACGACACGGCCGCAAACTCGCAAACGCCGATTGGCTGTCATTTCAACCGATCCGGATTCAACGCCTTCAACTCTTCAACAACAAACATCCCATCCTTGCGGATCAGCTTGTCGTCAAACCAAATCTCCCCGCCGCCGTGGACCGCGTCCTGCATACAGACCAAATCCCAATGAATCTGCGAGCGGTTCCCGTTGTCGGCCTCGTCTTCATACGCGGCCCCGGGCGTGAAATGGAACGAACCCGCGATCTTCTCGTCAAACAGAATGTCTTTCATCGGCCGGGTGATGTGCGGATTAAACCCGATCGCGAACTCGCCCACGTAGCGCGCCCCTTCGTCCGAATCGAACACTTCGTTCATGGCCTTCGTATTGCTGCTCGTCGCCTTAACGATCTTGCCGTCTATGAACTCCAGACGCACATTCTCATACGTCACGCCGTGATAAATGGTCGGGGCATTGTATTGAATGACGCCGTTGACGCTGTTTCGCACCGGGGCCGTGAAGACCTCGCCGTCCGGGATGTTCAATTTCCCGTCGCACCCGATGGCCGGTATCCCCTTGATCGAAAACGCCAGCTCCGTCCCCGGTCCGATGATCCGCACCCGATCCGTTTTGGCCATTAACTGCTGCAACGGCTTCATGGCCTTGGACATCTTGGCGTAGTCCATCGTACAGACTTCGAAATAAAAATCCTCGAACGCGTGCGTGCTCATCCCCGCGGCCTGGGCCATCGACGGGCTGGGGTAGCGCAAGACCACCCACCGCGTCTTGCGCACCCGGATCTCGCCGTGTACCGGCCGCCACCAGATGCGCTGATACAACTTGATCTTGTCGTCGGGGACGTCGGACAATTCCGACTGGTTCAGACTGCCGCGCACGCCGATGTAGGCCGTCATTTCCTTCATGCGGTGCGCTTCAACGTCGGCCGTCAGTTGCATCTGCTCTTCGCTCGCGCTCGCCAGCAGCCCGCGCATCACCTCGTTGTGCTTGATGGTGACGAACGGATCGGCCCCCGCCGCCCGCGCCGTTTCAATCAACGTGCAGGTCAGGTTATCCGGCACGTCGATGGCCTCGATCAAAACCTTTTCGCCCGGCTTCAGCGCCGTCGAATAATTCACCAACACATCGGCCAGATTTTTCACTCGCGGATCCACCATGGCTCAACTCTCCGATTCATTGGCCTTCAATAAAATAACTATCACTACTACGCTATGGCGACCTATTACTACTACGCTGTGGCGACTTGGGTCGCCATCGACGAAACCGGCACCGTCGTGGCGCCGCAGCCCTCCCAGCCCCGAGGCGGCACGGAAGCCCTCCCAGCCCCGAAGGGGCGGCAGTCAGTAGCCGGGGGTGGAGTCCGCGACAGCGGACGACACCCCCGGAATCGTCCATCCCCTCCAAAACAGCCCCAGCGGGGCGAAAGAACGCATCACCGGGGACGCGAGCTTGGCGTTGTAGTACTACGGGGCAATCCGTAATCCGTTTTCTACCCCACATTGGTATGCGTTTAGCGGTTATTTGCGTCTGCCGCGGGTTTCCGCCCCGGAAGGGGCGGGGGACTGTAGCCACGGGTTGCGCGATGCGGAGCATCGCGCAACCCGTGGATTCCGTTGCGCAAGATTCCCGCCCCGGCAGGGGCGGAGGAGCAGTCGACGAAGACGCCAAACACGTGCCTCTTCGTGGGAATCGTCGCTCTCCGGAGCAAACGTGCATCGCCTTGGGAGTGAATCCATCGATCGAATGGCCGTGCAGAATTGTTCAACCCAGCGCAGGCCGTTGAGCGGCGAATCCGCGGCGATCCGGGCATGGATCGCGTACGCCTCCCGCTCGGCGCTCTCGGTCACCTCCACGCGAAAGATCATGCGTTCGGCGCGCGAATGCGGAATTCTCGCCCCATGTCCTCGATCACCTGTTCTACCGGTTTCGTTCGCGCCGCCTCGAGGTCCGCGAGTCCCCGCCGGATTCCTTGAACCGCTTCCGCGCGCTCGACCACGTCCAGCAGTTGCTGGTACGATTCCGAATCTTGAATGACGAGTTCCGCCCGGCCGTTAACCGTCAGAACTTCCGGTCGTCCGGCCTTCTTCATTCGTTCTATGTGCACTTTGTGATTGCGCAGGAATTCATCGAGCGGATGAACGTCGCCGGGTTGAAACACCATAAAAACTTCCAAAGTTGGTCGCTTGAGCCATGATGCCGGGGAGACCAACGGAAGTCAAACCTGCGATGAATCGGGCATTCACACGGCTAGCGACGGCGCCAACATTGCCCGCGGCACGATGCCCACCTGGCTCTTGCCGGCCCGTTTGGCCCGATACAAGCCCGCGTCGGCCGCCGCCGACAGGCCCGCGCCGTCTTCAATTTTGTGATACTTCAGCGACGCCACGCCCGCGCTGATCGCCGGCCGCGGGTCGGTTTGAATCACCGACGCGCGTTGCCCGAACAGCTTGATCAACCGGTCGGCCGTCTCGGCCGCCTCCTCGATGCTCGCCCCCAGAAGAATCACCGCGAACTCGTCGCCGCCCAGACGCAGCCCGATGTCGCTGACCCGCAACGATCCGCGCAGCAACTCGCCCATGAAACGCAACAGTTCATCGCCGGCCGCGTGCCCCAGTGTGTCGTTCAGCTTCTTGAAGTGGTCCACATCGAAGGCGATCATGGCCAGGTCCTCGCCGCGCTTGCGCTGGTCCGCGATCAACGTATCCAACCGATCATCCAGCAGGCGGCGGTTGCCAAGCTTGGTGAGCGGATCGATCCACGCCTCCCGTTCCGCGCGCTTCAACATGGACTGGACTTGCCGGGTCTGGTATTCGACGCGGGCGTCCATCGTTCGTTTCAGTTGGCCCAGCCGGGCGCGGGAATTCCGGCTTTCGCCAACCAGTTTGATGATCTGGTGCGCCAACCGTCCGACATCCCCGCCGATGAGGTCCATTTCCACTTCCGCGTCAGCGTCCCGCGGGGGATTCTTGGTCATGGTAATCAGCGATCGAATCGGCCGGACCGCCGATTGGTCGATTGCGTGCCATACCCCGGCGATCAACGCGATCATCCCCACCAGCGCCGTGCTCCACACCGGCCACGCCGAGAGAATCGCGGAAGCCCAGTCGTCGGCCGATCGCGACAACAGCAAAATGCGATGGCCATCGGCGAGGTCGCACAGATGGACCGTCGCTCGACCGATTGCGTCGTCCAACCGCACCGTATTCGCGCCGGCAGCGATCGCGGCCGACAGCTTTTCCGCGGATGCGACGTCGTCCGGCGCCATCGAGACGATTCTGCCGTCACCGTCGATCAGCGCCGCAGCCGCGATGTGACGATCCACCGTCAGTCCCCGGGCCCATCGTCCGAACCATTGGTAAGGTGGAGTGTCACCGCCTGGCGTGAATTCCGCCGACATCGCCGCCAGCGCCGTGTCCAGGGTGCATTCGACGTGGGCCAAATGCGCCGAGCGACGGGCGGCGTTGGCGCAGACAACGGCCGTAACCGTTACCGACAGAACGGTTAACGCGGCCACCATGACGGCGGGCCGAATGACCTGGCGATGGATGGTCCCCGAGTTCGTGTTAGGTTCCCTTGCCGAGCGCCGGAGCAGTATCCCGTTTGGAAATCTACGATTTAAGATGGACGAGTGTGAAGGTCCTGATAACGGTATCACAACGAAGCGGAATTGTCATAACAACATTAAACATATTAGGTTACCGACGACTGATTCGTCGCCACGACTGCTGTGCGATTGTCGGATGTTCACGTTTTTTGAGCGAAGAACTTGCCAACCTTCGCGTTTGTGATACGGTATAATCCGCGGACGCGACGGCGTAAGCAGTGGGTGTATTGATGGATTCGGATATTCGGATAGACGCAGAGACGAAGGCACCGCCGGCGCCGGTTTTCGCGCCACCACCGGCCGTGGCGCATCCTGCGTTACTTGAATTTGAAAAGCCGCTGTTGCGCATCCAGCAGGACATCGCCATGCTGGAGGTGGAGCAGTCACAGACCGGACGCGACCACAGCGCGGAAATCCGTCAGCAGCAGGCGCGGCTGGTGGCCAAGACGAAACGGCTGTATTCCAACTTGACGGCGTGGGAGACGGTTCTCGTCGCCCGGCACGCGCAGCGGCCGTTGATTACCGATCACATCCGCAACATTGTGCAGGATTTTTGCGAACTGCATGGTGATCGGGGATTCGGGGATGACCGGGCGATGGTCACGGGGTTTGGACGCATCGGTGGCCACAAGGTAATGATCGTCGGCCACAACAAGGGCAAGGACACCAAGGAGCGGCTGATCTGCAATTTCGGGTGCGCCCATCCGGAAGGGTATCGCAAGGCCCTGCGGAAGATGAAACTGGCCGAGAAATTCCATCTGCCGGTGGTGTGCATGATTGACACGCAGGGAGCCTACCCGGGCATCGGTTCCGAGGAGCGCGGCATTTCGCAGGCCATCGCCGTCAATATGATGGAGATGTCGCGGTTGCGGGTGCCGATCGTCTGCGTGGTGATCGGCGAGGGCGGAAGTGGCGGAGCGTTGGGCATCGGGGTGGGCGACCGGGTGGCCGTGTTCCAGAACGCATTCTATTCGGTGATTTCGGCCGAGGGTTGCGCGGCCATCCTGTGGAAAACGGCGGACCAGCGGGAGCGCGCGGCGGAGGCGCTCAAGTTCACGGCCCGCGATCTGAAGCGGATGGAGATCATCGACGACATCCTGCCGGAGCCGCTGGGCGGAGCGCATCGCAACCCGATGGAAGCGTCGCGTACGCTTGAGAAATACCTGACCGAAACGCTAAGCGAGTTGAGCCGGCCGCGCATCGACACGGTGGTGAAACGCCGATACGAACGATTCCGGCAAATCGCCTCATTTTTCAACGACCCGTCGAGCGACGCGGACAAGCCCCTTTCGCGCAAACGCGGTGGCGTGGGGCAGGCGTTTGCCCGCGTCCGGCGAATCGCATCGACCGATCCCGTCGAAATCCCCGATTTGTCGTCGTGATGGGTGTGGGTGGTTAACCCACGGCGTCGGCCTGAATAAAAACACACAACAGAGAAATCGAGTTTCGTCCGCCCTCCGGGCGGGAAGAAATGGGGAACGCGATCCAGGGACTGAAGTCCCTGGCTAAGGTCGTGCGCCCTCCGGGCGGGAAGAAGTGGGGAACGCGATCCAGGGACTGAAGTCCCTGGCTAAGATCGTGCGCCCTCCGGGCGGGAAGAAATGGGGAACGCGATCCAGGGACTGAAGTCCCTGGCTAAGGTCGTGCGCCCTCCGGGCGGGAAGAAGTGGGGAACCCGATCCACGGACTGAAGTCCCTGGCCAAGATCGTGCGCCCTCCGGGCGAAGATTCGAGCGTTATGATCCGGGCGAAGATTCGTGGGTCATGTTGGAATCGGTTTCCCTATTCCGCGGTTCTATTTAGGGCCTATCCCAAAAACGGGTCGCGCGCCGATATACAGTTCCGGGCATGAAGGCCCGGAAAGGCAGGTGCAGGGATGCACGGGACGGGAGTGGCGAAGCGCTGGCGTTGTTCGGATGCGTTG
>JABFSN010000142.1 GCA_013140575.1 Phycisphaerales bacterium
GTGCTGGCGCGGCTGGCGGCGGCCGACGCGTTGCGATCGATGGGGTTGGATCGCCGTCGGGCGGTGTGGGAGGTGTTGGCGCATGTGGAGGACGATTTGCCGTTGTTCGCGGGATGGGAAGTGGAGGAGAAGCCGGTCGATTTGCCGCGGATGTCGCTGGAGGAGCAGGTGATCGAGGATTACGACATGGTGGGGTTGTCGTTGAAGGCGCATCCGATGGAATTGTTGCGGGCGGAATTGGACGGGATGGGGGCGGTTCGGGCGACGCGATTGAAACGGATGCGGCATGGAGAGGCGGTGCGGGTGGCGGGTCTGGTGCTGGTGCGGCAGCGGCCGCCGACGGCGTCGGGGATTACGTTTTACACGCTGGAGGACGAGACGGGGGTGGCGAATCTGATCGTCCGGCCGCGGGTGTATGAACGGTGCCGGAGATTGGCACGAGGCGCGGCGGCGTTGATCGTGGACGGCCGGGTGGAACGTCAGGGGGAGGTGGTCCACGTGCAGGCGTCGGATTTGCGGGAATTGGGGGAGGCGCTGGGGAGGGTGCGAGTGAGGACGAGGGAGTTTCGTTGAAGAAGGGAGGAAGGGACACGGGGACGAAGGGACGGGGGGAAAAGGCGAAACGTCGAAAGGCGAAGGGCGAAATGGGGGAAGGGATGGAGGGACGGGGAGACACAGGGCCGAAGGGGAAAGGCGAAACGTCGAAACGGCGAAAAAATAGAGGGCAAAGAGGGCAAAAGGAGATGCCACAGATTGGGGGAGCTGGACCAATCCAGACGAACCAGCGGAAAACCACGACCCGCGTCCGAATAATGGGCGACCGGCGTGGCCGGGTTATCGGGTGCCGGGTTCTGCGACGACGTAAAGTCGGCGCGGGGGGCATCCGACCATAATCGGGATGCCGAATCAACGACCCAACCCGATGGCCCAACCGTCGTCCGACCCCATGGCCGACCCGATGGCCGAACCACTGTCCGGCCGGACGCTGCTGGAGCTCGACGAAAACGAGTCGGGGCAGGTGTTGCGGAGGGCGTGCGCGGCGCGAAGCGCGGCGGTGGTGTGCTGCGGTGAACCGGCGGTGCAGATCGCGGCGCGGTGCATGATTCTGACGGAGCGGACCATCGACCTGTCGTCCGGCGCCGCGTCTCCGGAACTGTCGGGCGTCCCGTGCACGGTGCGTTTCTCGCCGGAACGGGATCGGTTTCTGTTCGATTCCAGCATTACGAAGGTCGAACCAGCCGACGGCGGTTATACGCTGCGTCTGCTGCGGCCGGAAAACGTGTTCGTGAGCCAGCGGCGGCGGTTCTGGCGGGCGGCGACGGTGGAATCGAGCGTGGTGCGGCTGGCGGATCGCGCGGGCACGTATCAGATCGACGCGGCCGTGTTGAACGTCAGCCCGGACGGATTCGCATGCCGGGTGGAGCGAGCGGACGCGGAACGGTTTTCGGTCGGCGACCGTCTGGACGCGGGGCTGGCGCTGGCCGGCGACGGGACGCCGATCGGCGCGGTGGTGACCGTTCGGGCGATCACCGAGGGAGGGGATCCGGGGCGGTTCATCGTGGGCGTGCAGTTCCACGCGGCCACGCTGGCCACGGAGGAGCGCGACCGACTGGCCCGGCACACACAAGCGACACGGGAGGCCGTATGACCCCGACGCAAACGCCAACACCTGTGCTTTTCGAACCGGTCGGTCAGTTGTGGGTGGACCACGCCCGCCGCGACGAGATCATCCGCGATGCCGCGGTGCGGCACACGGACGTGCAACTGACGCGTTACGGCGGCAGCGGATGGAAGACGTACGTGAGCCGGTTCGTGGGCGCGAATAAAGACGGAACGGTGGTCTGGATCGACGCGCCGATGAACGACGCCGCGGGCGGATCGCCGACGTTGCGCGTGGGGGAACAGGTGGGCATATCGTTCCGCCGGGGGCGGTGCAAATGCCTGTTCACGACGACGGTGACGGACGCGGACGGGCTGCAACCGCAGGATGGCAGTGCCGCGGTGCCCGGCGGAACAGACGGGGCGGATGGCCGTGACGCGGAGGCGGTGGCGATTCGGTGGCCGGAAAACCTGCAGGAGATGCAGCGGCGGGTTTATCAGCGGGTGACGCCGCCGCACGGGCACGTCGTTAATGTGACGGTCTATCCGCATTGCCTGACGGACGGACCGGTGCAGGCGGCGGGCGTCGTGCCGCGCGGGGGTGTATTGTCCGAGGGTCGATTGGCGAATCTTTCAGCGGGCGGATTGTGCACCTCGGCGACGGAGAAACCGCCGTTCCGCGACGGCGACCTGGTGATTATACGATTCAGTCCGCGTCCGGGCGGTGAACCGCTGCAACTCGACAGCCGCGTGCGACACGTGATGGCGGCGCCGGGGAACCGCTGGTCGGTCGGATTTCAATTCGTGGGTTTGGAAACGACGACGACGGGTCAATGCCGATTGGCGGAACTGGCGACGATCGTCAGTGCGTTCCGAAGGGCGGCGGCGCGGGGGTGAAGGGATCGTTGCACGAACGAGGTCGCGATGTGCCCTGACATCCGACGGTCGCCAGCGCAAATCAAATCAGTCGTCCAATCCAAGACCGGCACGGGCGGACTCGCGGAATCGGCGGCAGCACCGGCGCGCTTCGTGTGCCGACTGCTTGTCAGCCGATTCACCGGGATATCGAAACGTCACCGCGAAATCCGAAAGGAAGGCAAGTTCTTCGTGGAACAGTTCCCATGTCGGCTCCAATTTCAATACGAGCCTCAACAACGCGACCAGATCGTGTATTCTCTTGAACGGCAATTGCGCTTCGCACAGGCGGGCCTTCAGGTACTTCTCGGCGCATTGTTGGGCATGAAAACAAGCACCGTCGTAGTTTGGGTTCTTGCGTGCGCGACACTCTCGTTCGAGAATTGCGAAGTCGCCCTCGGCCTTCGAGACCCACTCAGCAGTGATCGGCTTCATAAAGAACCCTGCCCTCGCGTAACACCTCCTTCATAAACGGATCGCCCATCTCCAGACGTTGTTGGACGTGTTCGGGCGTGCGAACGAGAATGTCCACCGGAAACGCGGGCTCCAGTTGCATGCGGATTTTCACGGACTGATAGACGCTTTTTCCCGTGAACGGCAGCACGACGAGCAAATCGACGTCCGAATCTTCGGTCACGTCGCCCCGCGCGTAGGAGCCGAACAGAATGACGCGAAGCGGACGGAAATGGCGTCCGATCCTGCGACCGAAGTCCTGAATCTCGTTCATCGTGACCATGGGCCCGCCAGTTGCCGACGCCAAACTGCAATCATCTCGCGACCCCCGCATTCGGCGTTCGGCGGCCTCGAACGGCGTCCACCGAATTGCCGAGTGCGAACACCGTACTCGGTCATTTCGTTTCCAGCCAGTTTTTGCCCCAGGCGATGTCGACGGCGATGGGGACGTCGAGGGGGATGGCGCGGGTCATTTTGTCGCGAATCATTTCGGATTCGGATTCAACGGCGCCGGCGGGCGTTTCGAACACCAGTTCATCGTGGACCTGGATCAGCATTTGCGACGGGTGCTTGCCGGTCGATAGCGCCGCGTGGATGTCGATCATGGCGCGTTTGATGAGGTCGGCCGCGCTGCCTTGAATGACGGTGTTGACGGCGATGCGTTCGCCGAATGCGATCTGCTGGCGATTGCGGGATTGCAATTCGGGCAGCGGCCGGCGGCGGCCCAGAATGGTCTGGACGAAACCGTTGCGGCGGGCGTCGGCGATGCACTGGTCGATGAACAAGCGGATGCCGGGATAACGCATGAAATACATGTCGATGAACGATTCCGCTTGCGTGCGCGAAATGCCCAGCCCCCGGGCGAGACCAAACGCGGTCTGGCCGTAGATGATTCCGAAATTGACGGCCTTGGCGGCGCTGCGTTTTTCGCGGGTGACCTCGTCGATGGGGACGCCGTTGACCTGGGCGGCGACGAACGCGTGGATGTCCTGGTTTTGGTCGAATGCGCGGAGGAGGGCGTCGTCGCGGCTGAAATGAGCCAGCACGCGGAGTTCAATCTGCGAATAGTCGGCGGACAGCAACACGTGGTCGCGTTTTCCGGGGACGAATGCGCGGCGGATTTCGCGGCCGGCTTGGGTGCGGATGGGGATGTTCTGGAGGTTGGGGTCACTGGACGACAGACGACCGGTGACGGCGCCGGTCTGATGGAACGACGCGTGGATGCGGCCGGTGCGGGGGTTGACCATTGTCGGCAGCGTATCGACGTAGGTGCCCTTCAGTTTGGACAGTTCGCGGTATTCGAGGACGAGGCGGGGAACGGGGTTTTCGGTGGTTTCGGCCAGTTCGGTCAATGATTCGGCGTCGGTGCTGCGTCCGGTTTTCGTACGGCGCACCACCTTCAGACCGATTTCGTCGAACAAGACCGTCGCCAGTTGTTTGGTGGAATCGACGTTGAACGGATGGCCGGCTTCGCGGTGGATGTCTTTCGTCAGCGCGATCATGCGGTCGGCCATGGCGCTGCCCATTTTCGCGAGCGCGTCGGCGTCGATGGCCACGCCGTTGGATTCCATTTGAACCAACACGTCGACCAGCGGTATCTCCGTTTCGTGGAACAGCGATTCGTACGGCGACCCGCGGATCAGCGGCTCGAAATGATCGGTCAGGCGCAGCGTCTGGTCGGCATCGGCGGCCGCGTAGGCGCCGACGACGGCCGTGTCGAGTTGGTCGATGGTGATCTGCTGCTTGCCGCGGCCGATCAGTTCCTGAATGGTGGTCATCTCGGCGCCGGTGACGTCACGGGCGAGGGCTTTCAATCCGTGCGACGAACGCAACGGTTCGACCAGAAACGCGGCAATCATGGGATCGAAAAATACGCCGCGGACGTCGATGCCGTGCTGCCGCAGGACGAGCATGTCGAACTTGACGTTGTGGCCGGTCTTGCGAATGGCCGGGTTTTCGAAAATGGGTTTCAGTAACTTGACGACCGATTCGAGCGGCAACGTATCGCCCATGGCCGCCCGAATGGGGATGTAACTGCCGGTATGCGGGGCCCAGGACACGGATATTCCGACCAGTGCATCGGCCATGGCGTTCAAGCCGGTGGTTTCGGTGTCGAACGCGAACCGTTTTTGTTTGGCCAATTGTGTGGCCAGCGATTTCAGCTTGTCGGGCGTGTCAATCAGTTGGTAGTCGTTATCCGACGTGTCCGGGGCGGGCCGGGAGGATGGCGACGGACCGGGTGCGGGAACGGCGGGATCCGTCGTGTCCGGCTCGTCGTCGAACAGGCCCGCGGTCGGTTTCGGCCGGCGATTTGCGGATGCGGTTTTGACCGCGGTTGGCGCCGGGCTGCCGGGGCGATTGCCCGCGGGTGAAACTTCCGATGCGCCGAACGATTCGAGCTGATCGCGCAGGCGGTTGAAACCCAGTTCGTTGAAAATGGGCCGCAGCCGATCGACCGGAACGCCGTTGAAGCGCATCGCGTCCAGTTCAATGTCGACTGGCACGTCGTCGCGCAACGTCACCAGCTGCCGGGTGACGATCAGTTGATCGGCGAAGGCGCGCACCCGCTCCTGCATTTTCGGAGTCAGTTCGCCGGCGTGTTCGATGACCGCGCGGGCCGTTCCGTATTGGGCGATCAGTTTGGCGGCCGTCTTGATGCCCACGCCGTGAATGCCGGGGATGTTGTCGACGTTGTCGCCGACCAGCGATTGTATTTCGACCGCCTGCGACGGTGTATAGCCCTTGCGCTCCAGCACACCGGCCGCGTCGACGACCAGGTCCTTGGCCACGTCGTACATGCGGACGCGGTCGGTGATCAGTTGTTCGAGGTCCTTGTCGACGCTGACCAGGTAGACGTCGACGGGTTCGTTCGCCAGCCGGCGGGCGATGGTGGCCATGATGTCGTCCGCCTCGAACCTAGGCACGCGCAGGATGGGCACGTTCATGGCCTGCACAATGGACACGATGCGGTCGCGTTGCGGACCGAAATCGTCGGGGGGCGGATCGCGGTTGGCTTTGTAATTGGGATCGATGTCGCGGCGGAAGACGGTTTCGTCGCTGGTGTCCATGACCATGGCCAGATAATCGGGGCGGCGGTTGCGGATCAGGTTGAACAACGTGGCGCAGAAGACGTGGACGGCCTTGGTCGGCTCGCCGGACGGCGACGTCAGCGGCGCGAAGGGCGCGAAATAAGCCCGGTAAATCTGGTAGTGTCCGTCAAGCAGGTAAACTGAGCGGGCCATGACGGGCGGATTTTAGCGGCGGCGGCGCGGATGGAACAGCGGGGCGTCATCATTGCGGTTGGATTTTTCAATCTATGTAGATGGGGCAATGTGTGGCGCATCGGGCGGCGCGATAGGGATGGCAAGATGGGGTAGTATCGGATCGAGAATCCGAGAATTCAACTTTCATATTTCGAGCATCAAAACGCGGAATTCGAGTTTCAGGTTTCATTTTCCTATTGCCGCGCGGCCAACGGACGCTACAGTAGATGGTCCGCGCGGCTGACCATCACATCGGCGGCGCGATTCGATCCAACCGGATTGACGGACGCGAGCGACGTCCGGCGCGCCGGCGGCGCGCCGGCGGCGAACCGGCGCAACGGGGAACGATGTTCGGGCCACGATCGGGCGTTGCGTCCGCGCCGGGCCTGCGCGTTTCCCGCCGGAGCGTTTTGCGTGATCAGCGCGTTGGAACACACCACTTGGACCTGCCCGAACTGTCAGTCGGCGTCGCCGCCGGACGAATTCGTGGCGGGTCGATTGATCCGCTGTTCGCGTTGCCAGTTCATCTATCCTGTGACGCATTCGGCCGCATCGGCCGACGGAAGCGTCGCCCCGCTGACGGATGAAACATGGACGGACAAGTGGGGCCCGATCCACGCCGACCGATATCGGGTGATCCGCGCGCTGGCCACCGGGGCGCAAGGCAAGATTCTGCTGGCCCACCACCGGCATCTGAACCAGACATGCGTCATCAAGCTGGTTGCGGCCGGCGACGATGAATGGACCGATCTGGCCAACCAGCGCTTGCGAATCGAGGCCCAGGCCGGGGTCCGGGTCAATCACCCGCACGTGGCGAGGGTGTTCGATTGCGATTGCGTCAATCGGGCGTGGTATTTCGCGATGGAATACATCGCGGGCGAAAACCTGCGCGACGTATTGAAATCGGCGCCCGGTCTCGACTGGCGGCAGGCGGTGCAGATCGGTCGCCAGGTGTCCGACGGTCTGACGGCGATCCATCGCAGCGGGTTGATTCACCGCGACGTCAAGCCGGGCAACATCATGTTGATGCGCGACGGGAAGGTCAAAATCACCGATCTGGGGCTGGTCAAGACGCACCCCGACGGCGACACCATGGGCGTCACCTGGGACGGCCAGGTGTTGGGAACGCCGCTGTACATGCCGCCCGAGCAATTCGACGCGAACGCCACCCTCGACGCCCGGGCCGACGTCTACGCATTCGGCGCGACCCTGTTCCATCTGCTGACCGGGCGGGCGCCGTTCACGGGCAAGGGGCTGGACGACATCGCCCAGAAGCACCGCACCGCCGCTGTGGAATGGCCGACCGACGTAGCGGATCGTGTGCCCGGGTGGCTGCGGGCCACCGTCGAAACGTGCCTGGCCAAACGGCCTGAACATCGTTTTGCGTCGACCGACGCGCTGTCGGACGCGCTGTCCCATGCCGATTCGCGCCGACCGTTGCCGGTCGCGCCCGCGACATCGGACCGCAACGGCGTGGTGGTCACCTCGTTTCAAAACCTGTCGCGTCAGACCGTGGACGAGTGGATCGGCGATGCGATTGCGGAGCTCTTGTCCAGTCGGTTGATGGAATGCGACGGTTTGCACGTCGTCGATCGCAACCTGTTCAGCGACCTGGTGCGGAAGGGCGCGGCCGGAAACGGAACGGAGTCCGCCGCCGGCCGGTCGCAGATGTTTCAGGCGGCGCGTCTGGTGGGCGTGACGCGAATCATCATGGGCAGTTTTCATCGCCAGGGCGACGAGATTCGCATTGTCGCCCATTCGTTGAGCCGCGACGACGGCGACACGCGTTGCACGGGATCGGTCAGCGGCCCCATCGCGGCGTTGTTTGAACTGGAAGATACGCTGGCCGGAAAAATCGTGCAGTCCCTGCCGCCGGAATGGCGCACGCGCCGCCGGCCGGGAGCCGCATCCGCCGGAACGACCAATCTCGACGCCCACCAACAGTACGTGCGCGGCCAACGGGCGTTTTCCGACGGCGACTATCGTGAAGCCATTCGGTTCGCCCAACTGGCATGCACCTCGGATTCCGAATACGGCGATCCGTCAAGCCTGATGGGCGCGGCCCACGCGCGGCTGGGTGAATATCAGAATGCCGTTGCCTGTCACGAACGTCAGGAACGGCTGGCCCGCGAACGAGGGCACACGTCCGATCTGGCGGCCGCGCTGGGCAATCTGGGCGCGATGTATCACTATCAGGGCGAATACGGTGTGGCCTACGAGTTTCTGGACCGGGCGTCGGCGTTGGTGACCGACGCGCCGCCCTCGTCGAACACGGCCAAACTGTTCGGCAATCTGGGCATGGTCTGCAACCGTCTGGGCCGCTGTCCGGACGCCGAACGGGCATTCGAACGGTCCATCGCCATTTGCAAAGAACTGAACGACCTGGTGTCGATGGTCTGGCCGTACAACGGCATGGGATCGGTTCTGTTGGAGCAGTCACGTTTTGCCGAGGCCCGCGAATATCATCAACGGGCGTTGGCGCTGGCCGGGGAGATTCGCGACCGCGTGATGGTCGGCGTGTCGCAGATGAACATCGGGCGGTGCGCGTCGGCCGCGGGTGATGTCGCCGAAGCGGAAATCTGGTTCAATGCCGCGCTGGGCACGCTGGAAGGAACCGATTTCTGGAACGGGTTGACGCTGGTCTACGAACACCTGGCCGACATGTATTTGCGGGGTGACCGGCCGGACGACGCACTGGGCAGCATCGACAAGCGCATCGACCTGGCCCGGCGTCACGGCAACCGCCGCATGGAAGCCCATGCGTGGTCGCAGAAGGCACGCGCGTTTGAACAGCTGAACCGCAAGGACGACGCGTTGGACGCGCTCAGGAAGTCCATCGACATATCGCAACAGCCGGCGCTCTACGACAGCCTGCACCGCTATCTCAACGAGGCCACCAGCCGCACGGATGTGCGGTAGGAATTGACGTTCATGGGCGGTGTATTTCCCCTCTCGCTTCCAGCGAGCGGGGCAGGGGCGGGGGTTTCAACCGCGGTGAACGCATCCACGATCAGCCCGACGCGGTTGGTTACTTCGTCGCCGGATCGATCGCCCGTCTGTAATTCAATCTTCCGCCGCGATTTGACGCTGACTCTTGCGCTGCCCCCGGCGGCGCTTGCTCTCCAGCCGGCGCTTCCCGGACGAAATGGTGGGCCTCGTCGACTTCCGCGTCTTGTCCTGGCGCAACGCCTCGGAAACCAGTTCGACGACGCGCGATTCGGCCGCCTTACGGTTTCGGCCCTGCGTCCGTTCACCATGCCGAACGACCCGCAGCCGTCCGTCGTGCGACAACCGGGTGCGGAGACGCTCCCGCAATTTCGCCTTTTGAATTTCGGAAAACGCCGCACACGATTCGAAATCGAGCAAAAGCGTGACGCGCGTGTTCACTTTGTTGACGTTCTGGCCGCCCGGACCGGGTGACCGCGAAAAACGCATCTCGATCCACCGTTGAAAATCACTGATGTCCATTGTATTCGCGGCCATTTGGTTTGCTCCGCGACGACATTACCGGCGATGTCGCGGCTGGTCCAGTTGGCGCGAACGTCGCATGGGCGCCGCCGACCGGCGACCGAGATTGCACCGCGACCTGCCAGTGCGTAGATTATTCGTGCGTCCGCGATGACTGCGCGGCGTTTGGAGCGTCTTCACAATGGCCGGCAATCTCATCTACCTGTCCATCCCCGGGCTGCGACTCGTGGACGTCGCCGATGCCGGGAATGCACCCACCCTGCACCGCTGGGCGAGCGGCGGTGTCCTCGCGGAATTGGCGCCCTCATTTCCGTGCGTCACCTCCACCGTGCAGGCTTCCACCTGGACCGGAGTCGGTCCCCACGACCACGGCGTCATTGCCAACGGATTCTATCATCGCGATCGCCGGCAGGTCGAATTCTGGGTCGGCAGGAACGACATCATTCAGGCGCCGCAAATCTGGGACGCCGTCGCCCGTGCCGGTCTGACGTCCGCGGTCTGGCATGCGCAGAACATCAAGGACGCGGCCGCGGACTTCATCGTCACCCCTGAACCAATTCACCAACCCGACGGCACGACGAAACTCTGGTGCTACTCGAAGCCCGACGGTCTCTACCAGCGTCTGCTCGATGAACTGGGCCACTTTCCACTGCAGCATTATTGGGGTCCGCTGGCCAATATCGAATCGTCGCGCTGGATATTAAACGCCGCCCAATGGCTGATCCGCGAGCACCGGCCCAACTTCCAATACATCTATTTGCCCCATCTGGACTATGCGGCGCAGAAGCACGGCCCCGACAGCGTTCAGGCCCATCAGGCCGTGAAGGACCTGGACGCGCTCTTGGCCGCATTTGATGCATTCATTCAGACGACCCCTGCCGGGCAAGACACGGTTGTTCTCGCCGTCTCCGAATACGCCCTGACGCCCGTTAATGGTTGCATCTTCCCCAACCGTCTATTGGCCGCCGACGGTCTCTTGAAGACACACGAAACGTCTGACGGAATCGTCATCGATTTTGGGCGCAGCGCCGCGTTTGCCATGGTCGATCATCAGTGCGCGCACATCTACGCGGACCCGGATCAGATTCGGCGCGTTGTGGATTTATTCGCCGGTCTGGACGGTATCGACGCCGTCCATGCCGGTCGCGAGCGCGGCCGCGTGGGTCTTGACCATCCGCGCTCGGGCGAGGTGATCGTCGTCGCTCGCCCCGACCACTGGTTCGCCTATTACTGGTGGGAAAAGGATGGCGACGCCCCGCCGTTCGCCCGCACCGTCGACATTCACCGCAAGCCGGGATACGACCCCGTCGAACTGTTTTTCGATCCCGCGACGCGGTCTATTCCGCTCGATGCGTCGCTGGTCCGCGGATCTCATGGCGCGCCGCCCGGCAGCGCCGCCCAACGCGGCGCGCTCATCTGCTCCATTGCGACGCCCTATGTCGTCCCCGGCCGTATTTATTCCGATACCGACGTCTTCGGTCTGGTTTCAGGCCTGCTCGGCATACCGATCTGATCCGCCGGTCAGGACACCAGTCCTGCGCCGCGGACCCATTGCGCGTCGTGGAGGATCCGCGGAAGGTCATCCGCGCACCGGTCGGCGTTTAGAAGAACTGTGTCGATGCCCACGACATCTCGCAACGCGGCGATCAATGCGACGGATTCCGCCGAACTCGTTGCGATGGGCGACAGTTGCCCGTTCGCATGGTGATACGCCCGAACCGCAAGGATGCGCGACCCGAATGCCCGAACGGCGTCGACTGGGTTGACGCATGCGTCGTGAAATGCGACCGGGTCGAAATCAACGCACAAGACCTTGGATGGCACGCGGGCGAACAACCGCACGAAATCGCCGATTTGTTCCAATGCCGACCCGATGCGATTCCGCAGGGCAATGCTCAGGTCCATCCGTTCAGCCAGTGCGCACAGACGCGTCAGACCGTCGATCAGACAGTCGCGCGATGCGGCGTCTGTCCCGCCCGCGGACAGACTGACCGCCGACAAATGTAATCGACCGGCAATTGCCATCTGCATGTAGACGTCGTCCGTCCACGAATCCATCGCCGATCCCGACTCGGCCGCGGGCCGGGATGCCTCCAGGCCTGCGACGTGCATGCCTCCGACGAATCCGCGGGCGTCCAGCGGACTGATCGGATCGACCCGGGCGTCTTGAAATAGGTGCGACAGTTGCGACCACGACAGATGGCACGACTCAATCGCGGCGCGCCGTCCGGCCGCCGCCAATTCGGCGGCGCCTACCGCATGATCCGAGTAAACGGCCAGTCGCGCCATCGCAGCCCAATCGTACCGTCGCCCCGTCCATTCAGCGCGACGATGATGCGTTTCGCAGCAAGACGTCCGTGACTGTCAGGACACCCAGCACGACGCCCACTACCCCGTTAATGGTGAAGAAGGCCAGATTCACTCTTGAAAAGTCGGTCGTGCGCACCAGCAGATTCTCCACCAGAAGCAGCACCGCGACAATCGCCACGCCGATGTAATAGATGTTGCCCAACTCCGCCGTCCGTCCCAGCACGACCAGCAGCGCGACGACGGACGCGTGACTGGCTCGCGCCATCCACAATGCCGCGCCGGGGCCAATCGTCGCGGGCAGGCTGTGCAGCCCGTCGCGGCGATCGACCGGCATGTCCTGGCACGCGTAAATGATGTCAAAACCCGCGATCCACAACGCCACGGTCGCCGACAACAGCACCGCCGGCCATCCGATGCTGTCGGGATGAATCGCCAGCCACGCCGCCGACGGCGAGATCGCAATCGCCGTTCCCAGATAATAATGGGACCAGCGGGTGAACCGCTTCGTATACGAATATCCGCACAGATAAATCAGAACCGGCGCCGCCAGCCGCACCGGCCAGTCATTGCCGTACCCGGCGCGAAACCCCCAGCAGCCCGCCAGAAACACGCCGCAACAGACCGCAAAAAACATCCACGCGTCCGGTGTGGACAACCGTCCCGCGGGCAGCGGGCGACCGGCCGTGCGCGGATTGCGGGCGTCAATTCCCGCGTCGACAATCCGGTTAAACGTCATGGCCGCGCTGCGCGCCGCCACCATGCAGACGACGATCAGCGCCAGTTGGCCGGCGAGTGGACGATGTGCGTCGGGCAGATGTCTCCCCGCAAGAAAAGTCGCAATGAATGCAAACGGCAATGCGAACACGGAATGTTCGAGCTTGACCATCTGCGCCCAGACGTGCAACGACGACAGTGTGCGGTTCATGTCAGTTGCCATCGTCCGTGTCGGCCGGCGGCGATTCCATCCATCGCGTGTTCAGTCGATGCGGCACCGTTAGAAGATCGAGGATTTTGCCGACCACGAAATCGACGAGGTCTTCCACCCGCTTCGGCAACATGTAAAAACCCGGACTGGCCGGACATACGATGGCGCCGGCCTCATTGACGCGGAGCATGTTCAACAGGTCGATCCGGCTCAGCGGCATTTCCCGGTGCACCAGGATCAGACGCCGCGCCTCTTTCAAGGTCACCGCCGCAGCCCGCGTCAATAACGAATCCCCCCCTCCCGCCGCAATCGAACCCAACGTATGACTGCTGCACGGGCAAATCACCATCCCGTCGGTCAGAAACGATCCGCTCGCTAATCGACTGTTCAACGATTGATTGGAATGAACGTGCAATTGGTCGCTGGGTCCGCCCAGTAGTGACTCCACGTCCAGCCGCGTGGTTCCCAGTTCGTCCCCCGCCACCCGGCGCCCCCACGTCGACGCGATCAGATGAACCTCGACCCCGCCTTCAACCAGGCATTGGATCAAACGCCTGGCGTACGCCGCCCCGCTCGCCCCCGTGACCCCGACAACGATCCTTCCGCCTCCCGGGTGATTCATGGCTCCGCTCCGGCAGTCACCGTCTCGATCCGCCGCAATTGGTTCTCCGCCGGTCCGCGCCAGATCGACTCGGCGTGTTCCCGCAGCACCCGCTCGAACGCCCCCCGCGCCTCCGCGAACCGCTTTTCCTCCGCGTACGCGATGCCCAACTGGTACACCGCATCCGCCAGCGCATCCCCGGACGACGGCCGCGTCGCGCACCGCTCCAGCAACTCGGTTTTCGACGCGGCGTCGGGCGCGGCCATCGCAATCGCCAATTCAAGTTGATCATCGAGACGGCTCTCGGGAAATCGTTCCCGCAATCGCTCCACGCGCCGCGTGTACTGTGGATCGTGTGCGTCGAGCGCCAGGAATTGCCGTAGCGGTTCGTCCTTCAAGGCCGGGTCGCGGTTGTTCTCGAATAGACCCCTCAATCGTGACCCGTCCGACGACAGCTTGGCCCGCGGAATCGCCAGTCCCGCGTACGCCGGCCGCCGGGCCGTGGAACTCCCGGGACCGGCCGACGCCCATCCCCCCTCCGCATCCGGCGCTGACGCCCCGGGCAACTGTTCCAGCCGTTCCAGTCTCCCGATGGCGCGATCGATCGCCCCCTCCCGTGCGTCCAGTTGGGCCAGCCGCAACAGGGCCGCCGCGGCCATCGGCGATCCCGGTCCATTGGCTTCGATGCGTTCCCATTCGTGCCGCGACGCGTCGCTCGGGAAATCGTCATAAAACTCCAGCACCTGATCCCGCCGAAACGAAGCCATATCCGCTCGCAGATCCATCGCTCGCGCCTTCACGTACAGGGCGTGGCACGCATAGCGGCTGTCCGGAAAATACTTCACGAATTCGTCGGCCGCCGCCGCCGCTTTCTTCCGATATTCCGCCAGCACCGATGCCACGTCCGCATCCAGCGCCCCCGACTCCTGCGTCAAAACCTGCCCCCGGGTCTGCTCGTACGACAACCCTTCACCTTGCCTGCTCGCCCACAACTGCTGAACCGTCTGTTCGTAAATACGGTCGAACTCCTGTTGAACGAAATACTCCGAAGACGGACCGAACCCACGTTCCAGCAAGCGGTAATGCAGTTCGTCCCGCCCGACCTTGAACTCGAACAACGCCACCGGCGTCAGGAACAGAATGGCCAGCAATGGCGAAATCGCCCCCGGCCGGTAACGCACGATGTGCGCCGTCAACAGCACGATTCCCATCACCACGGCCGACGCCACCACCGCCAGCGTCAACGGCGCGATGATCTTCACCCGGTCCGCCGGGTTCGCCAAAACATCCACCGTCCGTTCGATTTGCCGCGATGCCATGAAAAAATAGATGATCACCGGCACCAGACCCATCAACGCCGACGCGAATCGCGACCGCATCCTGAACGGCCGAACCGACGCCAGCAGGCACGACCCCAATAGTGCGATCGCCAGCCACGGCATCACCGCCACAAACGCCACCACCAGCAGAAACGGAACCGAACACGGAAACCGGTACAGAATGGCCGTCAACACCGGGATCGAAATCAACGCGGCCAGGACCAGTCCCAGCACCGGAATCATCATCGGAACCTGCTCGACGCTGATCGGCCCCAGCGACAACCCCGTCGGCGTGTGCTGCGTGTCCGGCATCGGATGAAACGTGGCCACCAGTTTGTCCCAATAGTCCGGCGACATCGGCGCGCTCGCCACCCCCTCGCGCAACCAGTACGCCACGCTCGCCATACCCGCGAACAGCAACACGTTGATGATCAGCAGCACCGTCGCCCGCCGACGGTACTTCGGTTCCGTCCGCGACCACACATCGGCGATCACCACGGCCGGCGCAATCCCATCGGTTGTCGTGGGTTTATTCGCCATCGTTCGATTTGACCGCGTGGTAAATGGTGACGATCCCCATCGTCATCGGCCTCGCCCACACCGACGCGAATCCCGCTCGTTTCAACCGCTCGCCGGGATCCCGATCGTCGACGAAGGCCTCAATCGAACGCGGCAGGTATCGATACGCCCCGGTGCGATCGCGGCTGACCAACGTCGCTCCCCACGGCATCAACACACGGCAGTACGCCAGATACAACATCCGCATCAGCCGCCCGCGCGGCAGCGTGAATTCCAACACCACCGCCCGACCGCCCGGCCGCAACACCCGGTGCATTTCCCGCAAACCCGCCTCCGCGTCCTGGAAATTCCGAACGCCGAACGCACAACTTACCACGGTGAAACACCCCCGCGGAAACGGCAGGTGCAACGCGTCGCCCTGCACCCAGCCGATGCGTCCATCCGACCGGGCCGCCGCCAGCGTCAACATCCCCCGCGCGAAGTCGCCGCCCACCACCTGCTGTGGCTTAACCTGCCCTTCAAAAAACGCCCGCGACAGATCGCCGGTCCCGCAGGCAACGTCCAACACAGTGTCCTCCGGCCCGACATTTGCCGCCGCGACTGCGGCCCGCCGCCACGCGCGGTCGCGACCCGCGCTAAACAGCGTATTGACTCGTTCGTACGTCGGCGCGATGGCTTCGAACATCCGCCGCACCCGTGCCGCCTTGTCGGCCTGCGCATGCGGCGCCCGCAACGTTGCTTCCTCCCATAGGACGCCGCCGCCCGACGACTCGTTAGGCGGAACATCACCTGCAGACCTGTCGTTTTGACCCGATCCGCGCGGATAGCCGACCGGAGACCTGATTCCGCTGGCGCTGTCCTGACTTCCCCTCTCCCCGGTGGTCGGGGCAGCCGGCAGGGTGACGGGGTCTCCGGAGGAACCGTTGGTCATGCGCAAATCCCGCTTTCGTTTCTTCCGCCGTCACGAAAAACGGCACGGCGGGATCGCCCCCACCGTGCCGCCACTTGTCACTCGTTCATTCGCGCCCCGCCGCCCTACCGCTTGGCCTTGTCAAATCGTGTCTCCACGTCCTTCCAGTTCACCACGTTCCAGAACGCCTTGATGTAATCGGGCCGGGCGTTTTGATATTTCAAATAGTAGGCGTGCTCCCAAACATCGAGCATCAGCAACGGCACCGACCCGGTCACGCCCAGATTCTGATGGTTCATCATCCCCAGCGTGTACAACTTGCCCAAAAACGGGTTCCACGCCAGCACGCCCCATCCGTTCCCCTCGACCGACGCCGAGGCCGCGGTGAACTGATCCCGGAATTTCCCGAAATCGCCGAAATCCTTCCGCAATTGCTCGGCCAGCGCCCCGCCCGCCTCGCCGCCGCCTTTCGGCGCCATGTTGTTCCAGAACACGCAATGGTTGACGTGACCCGATCCGTGAAACGCGATCGCCCGCTCCAATGCCCCGATCGCGCCGAAATCGCCACTGGCCCGCGCGGCCGCCAGCTTCTCCTCGGCCGTGTTCAACCCCGTCACGTAGGCCTGATGGTGCTTGCCGTGATGCAGCCGCATGGTCTTCTCGTCGATATGCGGCTCCAACGCCGCGAAATCGTACGGCAGCGGGGGTAGTTCATGGGGCATGACGATACTCCTTGCTCGTTCATTCACATCCGCCCCGCGGCGCGATACGCCCGAACGACTGATCGGTCCCTGTTGCCCGCGGGAATCGTCGTCAGGCTAATCCTCGCCCCGATTCCCGTCAAGGCGACGCGCGAACACCGTCGATATCAGCCTTTACACGACCGCGGAGCGCATTCGCGTCGGCACCGCGTCCCGGTCCGATCCCATGGCGGTGGAAACCATGAATGTTGCGATCCTCACCAGCACCGACACCCGTCACCGTTTCTTCGTGAACGCCATCGCCGGCGAATTCAACGTCGTGGCCATCGGGTATCAGGAAACGGGGTATCACCCCGCCCGTCCGAATTCCGACCGCATCGACGAACGCACGGCCGAAATCGTCCGCCGGCATTTCGACGAACGCGTCCGCCAGGAATCGATCTGGTTTGGCCACGACGCCCAGTCCCGATGCGACGGACCGGAATCCCCCGGGCGCGCCCTCGACATTCAGTCGCTGAACACCAGCGAAACGGTCGACTGGCTTAACCGTGCCGCCACCGACGTGGTCGTCGTTTACGGCACCAGCCTGATCAAGCCGCCGCTGCTCGACGGCTATGCCAAACGCATGATCAACCTGCACCTCGGCTTGTCGCCCTACTATCGCGGCACGGCCACCAACTTTTACCCCCTGGTCAACGACGAGCCGGAATACGTCGGGGCCACGGTCCAGCGCATCGACGCGGGCATCGACTCCGGCCCCATCATTCACCACGCCCGGCCGGACATCACCGCCGACGACATGCCCCACACCGTCGGCTGCAAGGCCATTCTCGCGGGCATCGAAATCGTCAAGCGCGCCCTCCGCGAATTCGAATCCGGCACGTTGACCGGCGTCCCGCAATGGCCCGTCGAAAACCCCCGTCTCTATCTCCGACGCGACTACCGCCCCGGACACGTCGTGCGCCTTTACGAATTGATCGACCGCGGCCTATTCCCCCGTTACGCCGCCCGCCAACGCCTCGTCGCCCCCCGCGTCCACTTGATCCCCTGACCCCGTTGCGGGGGCCGGCTTTCAGCGGACCCGTAGGGTGGGCGCCGCCCACAAGCTTCTTCTTTTTGTTCTTCGCGCCCTTGACTTGGCGTCAGCTCTTGACGGGTTTGAGCGGGGCACGCGCGGGGTAATCCGACGTCCGAATACGATGCGGAGCGCGAATCGGCACCGTCCACCGCACGACGGACGAAAACCTGGCCTGCTCGCGGATTCGCAGACGGCAGCCCATCGCCGCGACGGATTCATATGGAATCGCAGCGCCGCGACCCGGCGCACCGCGACGAATTTCGTGCGGCCATGTCAAGTCGGCCTTCCGATTGTCCGAAGCCAGAGACGTCCGGCGAAGAGGCGCCGGTCAGCCTCGAGCGAGTGGCGAAATGCAGCAGACCATCACCAGCCGATCCGGACTGTGTGTCGGCGACATCATGAATTCGCCCGTGCACACCGTCGACATGGACGACTGGCTGTCGACGGTCAAAACGATTTTTGATCGCGCGCGATGCCACCACGTCGTCGTGCTGGATCGGTCGCGCGTCTTCGGAGTGGTCTCGGACCGCGACATCCTGAGGGTGGTCAGCCCATTCGTCGGCAACCCCCTGATGGAACGGCCCCAGGACGTCGGCACCACCAGGAGACGCGTTCACCAGATCATGTCCCGCAAGCCCACCACCATCACCCCGGACCAGCCGGTCGCCGTAGCGGCCGCGAGAATGCTCGGCGAGCGCGTCTCCAGCCTCCCCGTCGTGGATGATGACGATGCGCTCGTCGGTATCGTCACCACGCGGGACATACTCACGTGGGCGGTCAATAACAACCCCGCCCCTCCCGCGGGATAGATTCCCGGCGCCCTCGTACCCCCTGCGCCTGCCTGCACCCGCGTTCTCGGAGCCCCACCGACACCATCCCCGTCATCGGGCCACGCACGGGGCCCACGACCACGCCACCAGCCACCCCGGCGAGCGTAGGGCGAGCAACTCCCACTCTTTCCGCGATACGTACCTCACCCGCGGATTTCACAGATTACGCAGATGGGAATGAGAAACCGGCGGGCGAAAGCAAAACTACCGAATCGGCGTGCATTCGTGGCCTTGACCGCGAGATTCGTCGCTCGTGGATCCGTGAAATGATCGAGACATTGGCGCGAATGGGATGGGCCCACGAGGACTCGAACCTCGGACCTCGTCGTTATCAGCGACGCGCTCTAGCCAACTGAGCTATGAGCCCCACCTGCCGAACCGCGGCCGGTTGCGTTGATGAATCAAAGCGCCCGGCGGTCGGCGAACACGGGAATGTAGCCCGCGTGCGTTTCGTGTCAACCGATCCGATACGGAGTCACTCCCCCCCGGGCGTAGTTCGAGGGTCTCAGCGGGCGTGGCCGACACGAGACGCGGTTGATTCCGTGTACCCGCCCGGCGACTTCCAAAATAGCGCAGGCGCCGGCCGTGTGATCGGAGTAGCCGGGGTGCCCTGTTGACCACCGGGTTCCTTGCTCGCCACGGACGGGGACGTCAAGGGCCCGGTGCTTCAACTCACACGACGCCCGCCCGAACGGAAATGCACTGAATTGACTCGTGGGCCCGGGGCGTCCCGGCGATAGCCTCCCCACCAGGCCGGTTCGCATCGACCGCGTCGCGAGAGCCGTATCGGATGATCCCAATTTCACAGCGATTCGCGACACGCGAACCCATTGAGGTCCGACGCGATTTGGGTTCCCCGTGAATCACGTGGCCGCTCGGCGGTCGGTCGGCAGCGCACTTGCCATCACGGCCAAGTACCCGATAATCGACGAAATACCGGGGGGTGAGCGGGCGCTCGTGCGGTCGGGATTATTTTTCGATTACCACCGAATACAGCAGATGTTCCGGAAGGGGATGGGATTGATGAGGAAGCACGTGTTTCCATTGACCGTCGCGATCTGTTTTTCGTTTAGCGCTTTGGCTCTTGAACCGTCAACGACGCCGCGGTCCGATTGGCCGCAATGGCGCGGGCCGCTGTCCAACGGCGAGTCGCCGCAAGGCCGCCCGCCGACTGATTGGAGCGAAACGAAAAACGTCAAATGGAAAGTCGAGGTTCCGGGGAACGGCTTGTCGACGCCGATTGTCTGGGGCGATCGCGTGTTCCTACAGACCGCGATCCCCACCGATCGCAAAAGCGAGAATGCCGACGCGCCTGCCGCGGACAAGCCGCAGGAAAAGGAAAACGCGGAGGAACGCCCGGCCCGCGGGGAGGGTGAACGCCGGGGCGACGGCGAGCGGCGCGGTGAAGGCGCCCGGCGCGAGGGTCGCCGCCGCGGCGGGAGCGAAAAGCCCACCAACATTTACCAGTTCGTGGTTCTGGCGATTGACCGCAACACGGGAAGCCGGTTGTGGGAGCAGATCGTCCGCGAGGAAGTTCCCCACGAAGGCAGCCACGAAGACGGCAGCCTCGCGCCGAGTTCGCCGATTACCGATGGAGAGCATCTGTACGCCTATTTCGGATCCCGCGGCCTGTATTGCCTGGACATGAACGGCAAGAAAATTTGGGAAAAGGATTTCGGGGACATGACCACGCGCAACGGATTCGGCGAAGGCAGTTCGCCGGCGCTGCACGGCGACACCCTGGTCATCAACTGGGATCACGAAGCCGGTTCGTTTATCGTCGCGCTCGACAAGAAGACGGGGGACGAGAAATGGCGCGTCGCACGAGATGAAACCACATCGTGGTCCACGCCGGTGATCGTCGATGCCGGCGGCAAGGCGCAAGTCGCCGCCAATGGCGCCAATCGCATCCGCGGTTACGATTTGTCGGACGGCAGGCTGATCTGGGAATGCGCCGGGATGACACAAGGCATCATCCCTTCGCCGTTGATCGGCGATGACCTGCTCTTTTTCACCAGCGACGGTCGAGGCAGCGCCCTATTGGCCGTCCGTTACAAAGAGGCGTCCGGCGACATCACCGGCACCAAGGCGGTAGCCTGGGTCTACGACGGCACAGGCACGCCCTACGTAGCGTCGCCGCTGCTGTACAAGGATGCCATCTATTTTCCCGACAACAGCAAAGCCATTCTGTCCTGCGTTGACGCAAAGACCGGCAAGGCCCACTATGTCGATCAACGCCTGGAAGAGTTCCAGGGCGTCTACGCATCGCCCGTCGCGGCCGACGGCCGCGTCTATGTCGCATCGCGTGACGGAAAGACCGCGGTAATTCAGGCCGGCCCGGAATTCAAGCTGTTGACCGTCAACACGTTGGACGACAGCTTCTCCGCCTCGCCGGCCATTGCCGGTGCCCAGCTATTCCTGCGCGGACAGAAGCATCTTTATTGCCTTCAAGGGGGCTGACGGTTGCGCGATCGCGGCGACCGATACGTCGCCGGGTCACGATGATTCGACGCGCTGGATGCCCCGTTCAGCGTGCAGCGATGCGGCGACGTATATGTTATCGGGTCACGATGATTCGACGCCGCGACGACGGGGCCCGGCAGTGGTCGTCGATCCACGTGACCAATCCAAAACTCCTCGCAACGAATGCAATCGAACGCGTTGCGCGCGTGGACGCCACCCGCTCCGTCCGATCATCGCGACCCTTCCCGTTGCAATCGCGAAGAATGGGCCACCCCGGCTTGAATTCCGTATGGGGGCATCGCGGCACTTCTCAGTGCGGCCCAAATTTGGTAGAATCCCGGCAAAGGAGACCGGTAGTGACCTATCGTGGACGCGTCCGAAACGGCGTAATCGTTCTGGACCAGCCGGGCATATTGCCGGAGGGCGCTGAGGTCGAAGTGCTGCGCAAAGCCGTGCATTCGCCGGAGGAGTCGTCGGAGAACGGTTCGGGACCCACCTGGGCGGAAGTGTTCGCGGATATCACCGGCAAGGCCGAGGGCCTGCCCCCGGACCTTTCCCGCAATCACGATCACTACGTCCACGGCGCCCCTCGGCAATGACCCCCTGTTTCGCCGACGCCTATTACTTCCTCGCATTGCTCAATCCGCGCGACGAAGCCCACGCGGCGGCCGTCGCGATCAACCGCGGACTGCGTCGCCCGCTGGTGACCAGCGCGTTCATTCTCATGGAAGTCGCGGACGGATTGGCAGGGACGCCCGGCCGCGCCCTCTTTCGCCGACTGCACGAGAGACTGACGAACGACGACCGCGTCACCCTTGTTCCGCCGACCGCGGCTATTTTCGACCGCGCCGCGACCCTCTACGCATCACGCGCCGACAAAGCCTGGTCGCTCACCGACTGCACGTCATTTGTGATTATGGAAGACCGCGGCATCCGCGAAGCCCTCACCGGCGACCACTATTTCGAGCAGGCCGGCCTCGTCGCCCTGCTGAAACCCCGGACTCCATAGAGTCGCCGGTTGACGGACGCAATCGTACGCGTATCGCGCGTGAACATCGCCTGCATCGTTCGATCGTCGCAACCCCGCCCTTTGCGATCGCAAAGAATGGGCCACCCAGCCGGTACCGCGCCCGCACTCCGTACAAGAACTTCTCCCGCGTGAACCCCTCCTCTCTGCTCTCCGTCAGCGACGTGAACTCCACCGGCTCGCGATCCTGGAAAATGACCCCCTGGCGGGGGGCGGTTTGGGGAATGGTGGTTGCGGAAGCGGGAATCGGTCGCGGTGGCATGGCCGCGGCTTGGGGCGTGCAAGACGGGCGCGCCTGCGTTTTCTAGTTTCCAATCTCTAGTTTCAAGTTTCTAGCGTGTGGGGTCCGGGGCCGAACGCTCATTTCACGGAGGCCGATCGCTCTTTTCATTGAGACCGAACGCTCATTTCACTGAGGCCGAGCGCTCTTTTCTTTGAGGCCGAAGGCCTCCACGTTCGTAGCCGGGGGTCAAGCGCAGCGCGACCCCCGGATGGGGAACGTGAAAACAGATTCCACGCCGAAGGCGTGATCGTCATTACGACGACCCCGTCGGGGTCGGATTCCCCGCGGGCGACGTTTCGGGGGTGTCGGTCGCTCCCGCGACCTCCACCCCCGGCTACGGACGAACAGGCCTTCGGCCTGAAGGATCGCACGGGCGACTCGCGGGTGCCCCACCCCGTCCCAGGGGTGGGGCACCGATCTTTAAGCGACCGGGTCACGCCGATTCGAAGCCTCTCCGAACGGGGAGCTGAATCATCTCGGCACTGACGAATACGATTCCCGCGGCCGAGTCCGTGAATCGCGTCGTGGCGACCACGCCGGCACGTCGGCGTCCCCCACCCCAGGAATGGGGTGGGGCACCCGCCATGGCCGCGGGTTGGGGCGTACAGGATGGGCGCGCTTGCGATTTCTAGTTTCGAGTTTCCAGTCTCAAGTTTCTGGAGGGTGCGGTCCGCGGCGGGGCGTGGTATTCGATCGGTGCTGCCAATCCACGACGCCTCGTGACGAATGCAATCGTACCCGTTGCGCGTGTGGACGTTGCTGGCATCGTTCGGTCATCGTGCCCCCACCATTGCTATCGCAAAAGATGGGCCACCCGGCCACGTAATCAGGAGCCACCGGTCCGGTTCACCTACGGGGGCGGAGTGGCGTTCAATTTGCCGATGGGATCGGCTTTCGCCAAGTGATCAATAGACTCACGTACGGCTGCGGACACACACATGCGTTCATTCTCGACCATGAAACCGGAAAGCCGACCCACAAGTGTTGCGGCTAACAGGCAATGCTGACTTGGAGTCATCGGCGGTCCACACTGGATTGCCCACGGACCCGCATGAATGGAACCATTGAACCTCTTTACATAGATGATGTATTCATCTTCCCAGCCGATGACCCGTGCCAATTCGCGCAGTGTGCCCTCGTACCACTTGTCGCGAACTTTAATCGGCTTGGTCAATTTTCCCGCATTGCGGACGCGTCTCGGGTAATTGACCTTTACCCGGTCGAATTCGGCGATAATGCGTTTTTCTCCCTCCGGCCGCATGGGCGAATCAGCGATCCACCTCGATACTTGGTTGTCCCTGCCAATGACTGCATTTGCCTGGTCGAAACGTTCAACATGTTCGAATTCGAGATAGAGCTTGGCACGTACTTCGCGCTCGTTCGGATCATGAAAAAGGTACGCCGCCTGAACGTGCCCATCCATCAGGCAGCGAAGAATGCCCACGCTGTCATGCGCGACAAATCGCCATTGGTTGCCAGGCACTGCGGCCCAGTCGCAAAGTATGTTGAGACTTCTCCAAGAAAAGTAGCCGCGGGTTAGGAAATACCCCAGCGCGCGAGTTGAATTACGGGCACCCGCAACTGTGCCATACAACTTGATTACTTCGAGGAGCATTTCTTCGACGCGGGGTCTGATCAAATTGACGTAGATCGATTCGAGCACAACGGCGTCGGGCGATTCGGAGGTATTCTCGTGCAAGTCCATCGCTCCTGTCACGTTGGCTTGGTGGGCACGCGGGTGCCCCATCCGTCGCGCAGCGATGGGTGGGGGCACGATGATTCGATCATGGAGAATCGCCGCAGTGCATCGCAACCGACGCTTCGCCCCCGAGCGCCGTCAGCGGCGACCCTTGTCCCCTGTCCGTCGTGGAAAGCGGCGTCTGCGGCGGTCTGTCGGCGCATTCCGGTCACCGCCCGACAGAAGCATTTCGCCCACTCGATCATCGCGACCCCACCCTTTGCTATCGCAAAGAATGGGCCACCCGGCTATCCGCGAACTCAATCAGAATGTCCCGCCTTCAATCCAAAGCTTGGCACCTTTAATATCCCCCGTCCATTTTTTCTCCTCCAAATAATCCGGCAATCCAGTCATAAGTGCCTGGACGCAACTCTCTGGAACCACGACGCCCATCGTGCACCCAAACGATTTTGTCCCGTCTTCCTCGTTCCGACACTGGCCGTCCACGAGATAAAAGCTTGGATATTTATCTAGCGCCGCGGATTGCCTACAAATGTGGTCAATTTGATTGCACAGGCCAAAGAGCAAGCCTGCTTTATCTTCGAAGTGCCTAACCCGCAGACACACATACCCGTGCCCGCTGTTTCGCTTCACGGATGGCGGCTGTTCTGAATTCGAGACGCGCGCCTCATGGACTCGAAATCTGGCGTCTCCAGGGCGCCACGAATACGCGGCAACGCCGTTTCCCCGTCCTTCCAACCAGTTGTCCAATCTACGGTTAATTTCCTCTGCGGGCTGTTCCGGGGCGAGTGCTGCGAGCATGACTACGCTCTGCGCACCCATACCTCGGAAAGCAGCCTGAACTATGGGTAGTCGTTGCGGGTTCATCGCGTCAAATTCCAAGAAATGCGACAAGTCAGAGAATAGCTTTTGATCTTCGCTACAATGTGCGAGCAGGTACAGGTACTTGTACCCTTGCTCGATTTTGCTCTCGGGAACCCACTGTCCCAGGTCCACGAGTTGCTGAAGAAACAATTCTGTTTGTTGCGGTTCCCACGAATCCAGCGAGAAGGGATAGGTTTTGTATCTGTTTTCACTGCGGTTACTCAAATCCGCTCCTTCTTGGTCGGGGCCACGATGATGCGTTGTCATTGCGTGCTTGACGCAATCCTCGAGCCAATAAGGCCCTCGCCTAAAGTGATCGAGGATCGCGAATCGCTGTACGAGCTGGGGGCTGGCCGCTCGATCAACCTGTCTGTTCACTCTGACGCTATCGTATTGTGAGAGCTCTAATCCGGGAACTGCGGCGAGGATCGCTGCGAATCGCTGGAGGCGACGATCCGGTCCCTCCCCGGCGCTCGCGCTTCCGGCGCGCGTGTCAATGGATGACCGCCCGCTCCAGAATTGCTTAGTGACAGAAGGATCAAGCACGGAAGGGGGCGGCGCTTCGTTAACGACGATGAGCGGGGCTGGCTCTTCCAAAGGATGAGGTCGCGTTCCGTATTTTTTTGGGTTAAAGGTTCGAAGTTCCTGGAGGGCACGCGCGCTTGCCTTACGGCTACAGAGGTACCGAAACGCCTCGTCGTTGGCATTAAACCGTACTTGGACGACACCCAACGGACCAAACTTGCGAACCCATGCCTGATCGACGCTTGGCGCGTCCAAGCGGTCTGCCTCGGCGCGGCCTGCGTTGGAATCCTTGCCCGCCTCATCCAGCAACTTCAACGCAGTCCAAAATTGGCGATCATGATCGTCACCTTGCACAGTCATGACGCCATACTTGCGGGAAGATTCTCTGGTCATGTGCGACTCCTTTCACCTCGCAAGAATTCGTCGCCGGCCGGACACTGCGAACCACGCCCAAGAGGGACGACGAATTAGAGTCAAAAAATCAGTGCCCTCACGCCCCAATCGTCGCGCTGGCCGTTTCCGACCACCCGTGACACCCCGCCAAGACGCGTCGCTGCGCGACGGCGAGCTTCGCTCGCGACGGGTCGTCAAGGGCAGGCGGGCCTTTGTCGCCGCGGGTGGAGACCCAGCGGAGCATGTAGTGAGCGGTCTTGTTGCCGTCGGCACCGGCGTACTCGGCGGTGTAGGGGGTGCGGCTGTCCAGCGCCAGGAACGTACACTGGTTGGGATCGGTGGGGGCGGGGTCGCCGATCTTGACCCAGATTTCCGCGCCCATGACGCCCGTCCCGACCAGAAGCGGAGATTCCCGTCCGCCGATGACGTCCGACTCGACCATGGCGGAAGAGCCTACAGGCGACGGGGCCGTAAGGCAATGGTGACGCGCACGAATTCCACCCCGGCTTTTAGGGTGTTTACCCCCATCCGAGAGCCCCGTCGCCATCGTCCCGGACCGTGCCGACCGGGTTCAAATCGCCGAAAACCGTGTTTGTTATCCCAAAACACGGTTTCCCCATTGGAGTGGACCGTCCCCGCCTGGGAGTGGAGGTTCCACCCCTCGGAGCGGAGCGGCTACGCCGCGGAGTGGATGACCCACCCCTCGGAGTGGAACCGTCACTCCCGGGAGTGGAAGCGCCACCCCTCGGAGTGGACCAGCCACCCCCCGGAGTGGACCATCCCCGCCGAGCAACGGACCACCCACTCCCACCGGTGGTCGACCCAATCCGAGCCGCGGACGGCCCGCTCAAGCGGCGGCGTGCCGTCGGCATGGCCACGCGAGCGTGGACCATGCCACCCCCCATGCTCAAGCGGCGAATCAGAACCCACCACGGGAGTGGTGGGCCGCAGGGGCGCGATGTTTGTCAGCGGCGGAGACCGGGCGTCCACGCGATTCGGCCCCGGACTTGCGTCCGGGGTTCTGAAACCGTTCGGCGAACCGACGGAATCGGCCGACAGTTTCCAAATCGTAGCGCTGTCATGCTATTCCAACAACGCGCGGAGGCGCTTGAGGTTAAGGCGGTCGAAATCGGCGCCGCGGCCGTCCTTGCCTTTGGGGGTTTCGAGGATGCGCGGGACGTGGGCCAATCGTGGATCGCGGATGATGGGTGCGAAGCCGTTTTTGCCGATCCGTCCTTTGCCGATGTGATCGTGGCGGTCGAGACGGCTGCCGCAGACGCCTTTCGAATCGTTGACGTGCAGGCATCCGACGAGTTCCAGGAGAGCCAATGATGTCAGTTCGTCCATGAACGACGCATACGCCTTTTCATCGGAGATGTCATAACCGGCCGCGAAGACGTGGCATGTGTCGATGCACACGCCGATCCGACGCGGTGCGTCAACTCCGTCGATGATCCGCGACAAGTGCCCTAGTTCGTGACCGATTGAGCTGCCCTGCCCGGCCGTCGTTTCCAGCAGCACCCGTGTCGTGAATCCGGGCGTTTTGCGGTGAGCTTGATTCAGCCCATCCGCGATCCGGCCAATGCCCGCGTCGACCCCCTCGCCCATGTGCGCGCCCGGATGCAACACCAGGCCGTCGATGCCCAATCGTTCGCATCGTTTCAACTCGTCCACGACGGCCGCGATGCCCCGCGACCGGTTGGCCTCGTCCGGTGACGCCAGATTGATCAGGTAACTGGCGTGGGCGACAACAGGTGAAAGCCCGGTGCGTTCGGCCGCTTCACGATAGGCAGCGACCTGGTCGTCTTTTAACGCGGGCGCCGACCATTGCCGCTGGTTTTTGACGAACACCTGCAGGCATTCACAGCCGACGTCCGCGCCGGCGGCGAACGCATTTTCCAGTCCGCCGGCGACGGACATGTGCGCCCCGAATCGTTGTTTGAGTTCGATCGCTGAACCCGATGGGCGTATCGCGACCGCTCCTTTCCGAATCATCGCGTCCTCCCGAAATCGAAACAGTTACCAGACCTTGCAATCCTCCCAGTCGTTCTGCCGGACGGCCCGCCCCGACGCCTGCCAAACTCGTACTGGAAAACACCCGACCTATATAGGAACTCCCAAAAGGAGAACCGACGACAGGCTGTCATTCCGAGGTCGCCGAAGGCGGCCGGAGGGTTTCGCCGGATCGAGATGCTTCGCTTAAGGGGATCCTTCGCTCCGCCCATGATGACACATCCTGTTCGGTTTCCCGAGTCTGTGGGCCTACATAGTTCAATGGAGATCAACTTTAACGCGCCGCAACCTATCCCGCCCGTTGCCGGGCATGGGCCTTGTTATTTGCGACCGGAAAGGTAACGTGATGACCGCACTGAAAGCCCCCACGCGAAAAGTGGAGCGTTCGAGAATGGCCAATAAAGCTACGCTGCATTACGACGGTCGCGATTACGAACTCCCGGTCATCATCGGAACCGAGGGCGAGAAGGCCTTGGACATCCGTGGTCTTCGTGACCAGACCGGGCTGATCACCCTGGACAGCGGTTACGGCAACACCGGGGCCTGCGCTAGCGAGATCACGTTCCTGGACGGCGAGGTGGGCATTCTTCGGCACCGGGGATACGCCATCGAGGACCTGGCCGAGCACGGTACGTTCATGGAGACGGCGTACCTGTTGATCTACGGAGATTTGCCGACGCGGGCCCAATACGACGCGTGGATCGTTGACGTCACCCGTCACACGCTGATTCACGAGAATCTGCGACACGTGTACCAGGGGTTCCCGCTGAAGGCCCACCCCATGGCCATTTTGTCGAGCATGTTGGTGAGCATGTCCGCGTTTTACCAGGACCAGTACAACGCCATGGACCGGGCCCATTCCGACATCACCATCCGCCGATTGCTGGCCAAGATTCCGACCATCGCGGCGTTTTCGTACAAGAAGTCGATCGGGCAACCGTTCATCTATCCCGAGAATCACCGCAGCTACGCCGAAAACCTGCTGCACATGTTGTTCGCCGTTCCGTGCGAGGAATCCAACGTGGACCCGGTGATGGCGAGGGCGCTCGACCAGTTGTTGATTCTCCATGCCGATCACGAACAGAACTGTTCAACGTCCACGGTCCGGCTCGTCGGGAGCAGCCAGGCCAATCTGTACGCCGCGGTGTCGGCGGCGTGTTGCGCGCTGTGGGGCCCGTTGCACGGCGGCGCCAACCAGGCCGTGGTGGACATGCTGGGCCGCATTCAGCAGGACGGCGGCGACGTCAAGAAATACGTCGAACTGGCCAAGAAGAAGGATTCCAATTTCCGGCTGATGGGGTTCGGCCACCGCGTGTACAAGATTTTTGACCCGCGCGCGAAGATCATCCGCGACGCCTGCGACCGGGTGCTGAAAAAGCTGGGGATCAAGGATCCCATGTTGGACATCGCCACCGAATTGGCCGAGGCGGCCCGCAGCGACGACTATTTCATCGAGCGCAACCTGTACCCCAACGTCGATTTCTACAGCGGCGTGCTGTATCGCGCCCTGGGCATTCCCACGGACATGTTCACGGTCATGTTCGCCATCGGCCGGATGCCGGGCTGGATCGCGCAGTGGAAGGAGATGATCACGTCGCCGGACACGCGCATCGGACGCCCGCGGCAGGTGTACACCGGTCCGCCGGCGCGACCGTACGTGCCGATCGACAAGCGCTAGCGGGTTGACGCGAGTGGTTTTTCGGGTGGCACGGGCAAGCGTACTCGCTTGCCCGTAGTTGCATTCGCGGGGCTTTGCTTCGGTTTCAACCCGCAGGCACGCCGCACACGGTCAACGGTATACCGTTGTCCGTGCCACCCGATCCGAGACTCGCGTACGAGCGATGCACCACAGCGACGTGGCGGGTAAACGTAGCTTTCAGAATCCGGCGTGCAATCGGCACAACCGTGATTGCTTCCGTAATTGGGCTCCGGCAGCGCCACCGGAGTTTTGATTCGGCGACGTCTCGGTTTCACATCGCGAAGGATCGGCGAATCGTTGTTTGACACCCCGATGACTCGCGCTATACTGCGCTCGGCGCGGATGCCGACGGCGCGGCGGCGCGATGCCAATTGACCGATCAATCGGATTCCTGCATCCGAACCGGAACCGGCGGAGATGTCGATCAGCCTGTGGCGACAGTCGTGGCATGGGCTTGCGGTGCGGATGGACACGGGTAAGACGCCCGTGCCACGGGGCGGCACGCCAACCGGGATGGTCTGTTTGATCGCCGGGCTGGCATTCTCGGCCGTGGCGTCGGCGCAGCCGCCGGTGCCGCTGTCCGATCCGGTGTCGACGCCGCTCCTTCCGCCGGACATTCTCCCGCATGACGTGGCGATCGACGCACAACTGGCGTACGCATGGGCGGCCGACGACGGCGAGCAAATCGTTCACGGCGTCGGCGATTTCAAGATGCGCGTCGGGGGCCGGTTGATCAGCGCCGAGCAGGCCGTCGTCTGGATTTCAAACGCACAGCACGAAAACCGGCCCTATCGGCATTATGAGTTGTTCCTGTTTCACGATGCGCGGATCGTGGAGTCGGGCGGCACCGTGACCGAAGGTCCGGTGCTGTTCGTGACGGTCAACGGAACGGGGGAACTGTCCCTGTCGGCCGATCGGAAGGCGTTTGCGTCGTCCGCCGACACCACGGTCTATCAGGACGCTATCCGCGTTCGACAGGCCATGCGGGCCGGCGTGGCCGGCGCCCCGGGTGAGCCGCGTACGGTCATCGCGTTGCCGCGGGAAGATCGCGGGGCGCTGCCGCCGCCGGAACTGGTCTATTCCGGCCAGGACGCGAAGTTGTCCACATTGGACGACGGTCGGCGAGTGGTCACGATTCTGGGGCAGGTGCATTTGTTCCGCGGCGAAAGCGGCACGGGCGATGCCGTAGCGGGGACGTTGGAACTGCGCGCCGACAGCGCGGTCCTGTTTCTGGCGCCGACCGATCAGGACGCCGACGCATGGATGCCGCTCCTGCGACCGGGGGACGAAACCGCATTTGACCCGGCCGCCGCGGGCGGTTCGGTCGAGGGCGTCTATCTGGAGGGTGATGTGCGGATGACGTTCGGCGAGCGGAACGTGCGCGCCGACCGGCTGTATTACGATCTGGCGAACGAACGGGCGATCCTACTGGACGCGGTGATGTTCGCCATGCTGCCGGATCGGAACCTGCCCATTTACATTCGCGCGGCGGAAATCCGGCAGTTGTCGTCGCGCGCTTATTCCGCCGACCACGCCCGTTTGTCGACCAGCGAATTCTACACGCCACACTACCACGTCGGCGCCGGGCGAATCGAAATCGTCGATCGCACGCCGCGGGCGTTGACCGGCGAGCGCGTGGGATTGAGCCGGGCGGCGTTCGACATCCGTGACGCGGCGTTTCACCTATACAACACGCCGTTGCTGTATTGGCCACGGGCGCGGGGAAACGTCAGCCGGGGCGATTCGGCGATCCGCGGAGTCAGCGTGGGCGCCGACGGCGATTTCGGCGCGTCGGTGGAAACCGAATGGGATCTGTTCAATCTGTTGAGCCTGGAAGCGCCGGTGGGATACACCGCCGACCTGCTGCTGGACTATTTCTCGAAACGCGGACCGGCCGCCGGCCTGAACATGGACTGGGAGACCGACAATTCGTTCGGGCTGTTCCGCGGCTATCTGATTGACGATCACGGCGACGATAACCTGGGCGATTTCCGCGACAACCGGCGCGACGACGACGTCCGCGGCCGGGGGACGCTGCGTCACCGGCAATACCTGCCGGACGACTGGCAGTTGACCGTCGAGGCGTCCTACTTCAGCGATCGGACGTTTCTCGAGGAATACGACGAACGGGAATTCGACGAGGAAAAGGAACAGGAAACGCTCTTTTCGCTGAAGCGGCAGCAAGACAACTGGGCGTTTTCGGCTGTCGCGCAGGCGCGATGGAACGATTTTTACACGCAGACGGAGCGGATGCCGGATTTCAGTTTCCACCTGGTGGGCGAGCCGCTGGGCGACGTGGCCACCTGGTACAGCGAGAATCGCGCCGGGGTGGTTCGACGGCGGGCGGCGGAAAAAGAGTTTTTCATATGGCTGCGGGAGGGTTCGGACGGGCCGTCGTCGGGGGCAACCGCGCGCGTCGACAGCCGGCAGGAGATTACGCTTCCGTTGCATTGGGGCGACGTCAACGTGGTGCCGTTCGTGGCCCTGCGGGGGACGGCGTGGGACGATTCGCCGACCGGCGGCGGATTGTCTCGAGGATTCGCCATTTACGGCCTGCGGAGTGCCATGTACCTGTCACGCGTCTACCCGGACGTCGAAAGCGAAATGTGGGACATTCACGGTCTGCGGCACGTCATCAAGCCGGAAGTAGTCGCGTGGGGATCGCACGCGAACCGCGAAGCGGACGATGTGTACGCGTTCGATTCGTCCGTGGAGGGCATTGACGATTTCGACGGGCTGAAAGTGGGCGTCGAGCAGCGCTGGCAGACCAAACGCGGCCCGGCTGACGCCCGCCGGATCGCGGACTGGATCACCTGGGACGTGGAAATGGGATTGTTCAACGATCCGTCGGGCGACGCCATCACCAACGGTTTCGTTTCGTATTCGCGCCCGGAAAACAGCATCGCCCGCAATTTCGTCAACTCGTCGCTGATCTGGCGGGTCAACGACGCCACCGCATTGGGCAGCGAAGTCAATTACGACATGAACGACGGCAACGTGGATATTTTCAATCTGTCGCTGGCCGTCGAACGCTCGCCGCGATTCAGCTACCTGCTGGCGTACCGGTTCATCGAAGAGCAGGATTCCAACCTGCTGGAATTCGGCGTGAATTACAAGATCGACGAGAAGCACACCATCGCCGTCCGCGAGGATTTCGACCTTGACCGCGGCGACACGCTCGATTTCACCATCGCCTACATCCGCAAATACCCGCGCTGGTTCGTGGCGGTGATGTTCGAACTGGACGAGGCCGAGGACAACGCCGGCGTTTCCATCGCCATCTGGCCCGAAGGTCTGCCCCGCGCGGCGCTGGGCTCGCGGCGCTTCACCGGCGTCGCCAATTCAGTGGCCATGGGTCGGGATTAGCATTCGCGCGGGAAGGAGTTCCTACCCCGTTCGCGTCGCGCCGAAACCACCACCACCCATAGAATCACCAGCACCCCGAACGCGGCCAGGCCCCCGTTGGCGATGGCGGGAACGCTTGCCGTTGACGTAATGGTAATGAACCCGTCCTCGACGGCGGCGGCCGGTTGCCCGTTTACCGACGCGGCATCGACGGCGATGCGATACACCCCCGGCGGTGCGCCCGGTGGAATCGCGAACGAATCCTGTGCGACGATTCCATTGATCACCGGGTCGTCCGGCTGGACGAATTCGCTTCCCGCCAGCACTTGAAGCCCGGTCCCCGGCACCTCGGCGCTGAACTCCCACCACGCAGGCCCGGGTAGGTCGAGCCCTCGAACGGCGGAGGGATCCACCAACACCGTTCCGTCAAAGCTCAAGGAGACGGAAAACGTGCCGACCGGCGCAGCGTCGGAATTGACCAGCGTCACGGGCGCCGAAATCGTGTTTCCCGCGGCGCTCACCACGTCGCCGACCATGACCACGAACTCCGCATCGTCATCGCGCTCCCGGGCATTCACGTTGACCGTCGTCATCATCGGGGCGCTCACGGAAAAGACGGCCGAGTTGGACGTCCTGTCGGCGTCCGGCGTCGCGGTCAACGTGACGATCTGGAACGCGTTCCAGTTTCCCGGAGTAAAGACCAGACCCGCCCCGCCGCTCACCGACAGACTCGCGTCGCCCCCCGTGCGATCCGCCAACACGGTCACGTTGCCTTCGGGATGCTCCGTGAGTCGAACGAGAAACGAGTTGATCTGGCCCTCCGGGACCACCTCCGGGTTGTCCGCAACCACCTGCAGCTGTGCATTGCTCCCCGACCCCTGGGTGACAGTGACCGGCACGGAAGCGCCATCGCAAACGCCCGCTCCATCCGTAATCGTCAAACTCGCCACGTAATTGCCCGCGAGGGCGTAGGTGTGCGAAACGCCCGGCCCCCAGTTCATGGTCGTCCCATCACCGAAGTCATAATCCCAGGAAACGATGTTGTCGTTGTTGGTGGTCATTCCCCCGCCGCTGTAGTTCCAGTCGTACTCCCAGACCTGGTTGCCCGCCGAGGAAAAGCCCACGCTCGCGCCGTTGATCGAAGTTACGGAAAGTGCCGCGACGGGCGGGTTTCCGACTACGCCGGGATAGTGTCCGGCCACCCAGGCTTGGGTGCGATTCCACGACTCCGGACCGCCATGTCCCCCGGTGGGGCTCCAGTGAAACGCCTTCAATTCGGGGCTGGAAGGGTCCGCCAGTTCGAAGTTCGCGGCCACATCCCACGGGGGAATCGCGGTGTCGGCCTGGCCCCCATAAAAGAAAATCGCCGTTTCATTCACACCCCAGGCCGCGTTCCATGCTGACAGGAAGGGATTGTCGATCACGTGGTACATGCTGACGAAGGTGAGCGATCGTTCGACCAGCGACCGGGCGTAGGCGGGGTCCGGCTGGCCGTTGACCCAGGTCTGAATGCTCAAGAAACCCCCGTTGCCCCAGACATAGTCCAACCAGGCGCCGGAATCAGGCCAGGCGGCGGCCGGCGCGGAGGCGCAGATGATCTTGAAGCGGTCCGAAAAAACGCCGCCTGCCAACGCCGCGAATCCTCCTCCACTGTGGCCGACAATGGTGAGGCGGTCGGGATCCCAGACTTCCGGCTGCGCCGCGACGAACTCGCCCGCCTGGAAATTGTCGACAGCCATCCCGGTGAATCGATAGTCCAGCGGTTGGCCGTTTTCGTCGGCCAGATAGTCGGTGAACAGATCGGCCGTCACCGACATGGGGCTGGTGCCCCAGCCGCGCATGTAGAAGGCCAGCGCCGCAAAGCCTTTCAGGGCGAACCACGTGGACATGCTTGCGACGTCGTCGGGACCGGGACCGGCCGGCGGCACGGTCCCCACGCTGTGCGTCACTACCAGACCCGGAAAAGTGCCTCCCGGACCGGGCGGCGGCACGCTGTTGGGCACGGCGAAAATGCCGCCCAGACGAACGGGAAGGCCGGTCTCCGGGTCTTTATACGAATCAAAACGCACATCCCAAATGGTGCAGTTGTTCAGCGTTCGCTGGTTGAACCGGATGGCATTCAAAGGCGGAACGCCGTACGGGTCCGGCCCGTCAAAAACCACATTCCAGAAGTCCGCGATTTCCTGCGTCGTCGGGGTGCCGGCCCCGGCCGAACGAGCCTCGCGTCCGCCAGGAGTGGGCTCGTCGCGCGCCTGAGCCCGGGCGACGATTCCGCCGTGGACGAAATGGACCCCGACCGCGATCACTATTGCCGTCCCAGGCGTTCGCCATCGCATCACAGCACTCTTTTCCGCTACATGTCGCCGGTTTCATGCCCGCGGCAGTATTACGCGCCGCACGCGCGTATTGCCCGGGCCAATCCCGGTCGCCCTTTTCCCGGGCCGCACCGGCGATGAAGTTTCGGCAACAAGTATTCTACCACGATCGACGTGCTTGAGGCATCGGAAAAGCACCGAGTTCCTGTTTTGCGGCAGATTCCGAAGCGCCCTGACCCATGATTCCGTTATCTTGGCGTTTCAATCTTGATCAGGGATCGTCCCACGTCGTGCGCTCCGCGGCCAATGCCTGTGGTTGCGGAACGTCCAGATCGATCGACCGTTCGATGGTCTTGCCACGGCGGATACCGGCCGTCAGGGTGACGCGATAGGTGCCCGGCGACGGGAAGACGTGGACCGGTTCGGCCACCGGCGATTCCTCGCCGTCCCCGAATTGCCAGCGGTACGATACTGGCTCGAACGAACCGCGAGTCTTGAACCGCACGGCCAACGCATCGCCCCCCTCGACGCCGAACGCCCGAACGTGCAACCACGGGAATTCCCGCAACACGCGTTCGAAAAATGAGACGGCCGTCACCGGGTGGCCGCGGTGGCCGCCCGGCAAGCGCAGTTCGGTGACGAACGCGCGGTGCGCCTCGAGCCAGCCGACGCAACGCTGGGCGTCGGCCCCGGTCAGGAAGTCGGCCGATCCCGCGATCACGCTGACCGCCTGGTACGGATCGATGCGGTCGGCCACGTCGCCCAGCAGGACGGGATCGAAATTCCCCTGTTGCACGGTGATGGCCCGGAAGACGTCGGGGTTTCGCAGCCCGGTATACAGGATGGCGAAGCTGCCGGCCGACCAGCCGGTCAGAAAAACCCGGTCGGGTGAAATCGAATACGCCCCGCGGACGTGGCGGACGGCGCTCAGAATGCGCTCCTCGTCATCCGCCTGCCGGGCAATCTGTTCGTCCGCCGGGGGCGCCGGAAACGCGGACGTGCCGGTCAATTCCGGGGCGATGACGATAAACCCCCGCTCCTCCGCCAACTTGACCCAGTCGAGCATCTGACGGAGCGCCGTGTCCCACGGAACGGTGCCGTGGCACAGCACGATCAACGGCCACTGCCGATCGCGGTCGTACGACGACGGCACGTACAGCAGGTAGTCGTTGCGCGTGTCCGGATCGGTCTGCCGGGTGATGTCGTTGGGAACGCGCGTATCGCGATACGGCGGACAACCGAACGGCATCGTCGCGACGAAAACCGACAAAACGGCGACCAGACGAGGTCTATTCAACAAATCGATACGCTCCGAATCGGATTCACGGGCACCGCACCGCGGTCACTATAGCGGCCGACATCCGCCGGGCCAACCGGTGTTGATCGCCTCCTCCTGCAGTCAATCCAGCGTCACGAACGGCGCGGCCGGGCGCGGGCATCGTTGGGGGTGAATCAGGTGGACCGGCAATTCGAGGCTGTCGACGATGCGCGGTCCGGATCGGATCCATCAGCAAACGCACGCCCACGTTTCATCGTCCACGCGGCGGCTGACGCTTGCACCACGTCGCCGTTCCACGCTGATCGAATGGACGCCCGGTGACATCGCGGACGCATGAATCACAATCATTGGGGCGGTTGGCGAGTCGACCTTGATTGGATGGACGAAGCAGGGTAGACTGGCTCCCGCGCGAGCCGCGAACGTAAACTGGGGACTTCTTAAACCGAAAAGGACCAAACCATGCGGATTCAGTCGATGACCGGGTACGCCGCCGCCTGCTGTGCCGCGGCGATGTCGGTTTCCCCCGCCCGGGGTCAGGTGTCGGATTGCGGCACCGAAATAACCCCGGTCGAGGCCGCCGAATTGGCCAGGCTCGAACCCCTGTACCAGGCCGCTCCACAGGTCGCCCGTGGCGAGCCGTTTTGGGTCGCGGTCACCATGCACATCATCCGCCGGACCGACGGCACCGGCGGGCTGCCGGCCGACAGCATCTGCGAAGGCATGGGCGACATGGATGAAATGTTCTCCGTCGCTGGAATCCAATTTTTCATGTCCCAGCCCATCGACTACATCGACAGCGACGCATTCTATTTTGATGTCGATACACTGTCCGAAATCAACGTCATGCGCACAATGAACTGGGTACCCAATACCATAAACATCTATTTCACCCCCAATCTGGCCTACGAAAACGGCTCGCTGTGCGGCATCTCCGCGTTCACGTCGAGTTCCGTGCAGTCCATCGCCATGCGTAACAGTTGCATGCCCCCGACCAACCATTCGACGCTGTCCCACGAAGTCGGGCACTATTTCAACCTGTACCACACGCACGAGTCCGCGTTCGGCGATGAACTCGTGAATGGATCGAATTGCAGCGTCGCCGGCGACGTGGTGTGCGACACCCCGGCCGATCCCACGCTGGGCACCGGCAACGTCGGTTCGTTTCCGGGTTGCATCTACGTCGGCGGCGAGACCGATCCCAATGGCGACCCTTATGCGCCCAACACAAAAAACCTGATGTCCTACTCCCGCAAGGAATGCCGCGACCATTTTTCCGCCAGCCAGCAGGTTCGGTCTAACACCACGCTCGTCAACCTGCGCTCCTCGTACATGCACGAAGTTCCCAACGGCCCGCCCACGGAATGTTCCGCGTGCGCGGACATCATCGACGGCGACGTGAACAATGACGGCCAGATTGACATTTTCGACATCTTGTGCGAACTGGACGGCTTCATCGGCGTATTTACAACCTGTCCGCTGGCCGCGCTCGATGTCGCCTGTCCGCCCGACGCCGTCATCGACGTTTTTGACATACTCGCCGTTCTGGACGCCTTCGCGGGCGAGGCGCCCTGCGCCTGCGGCGGCTAGTTCCAGCGTGCGACGGTGAATTCCTGCGGATCCTGGACTGGTCCCGCCCCACGACCGGAAGATGGTGTCGCACTCCGGGTTTCGTTTGACCGACGGACCGCGCTGGTGTGCGCCTTCCGATCGACGCGCAACGTGGGCGATCTGCGTCGGGCCAAGCGCCGGTGACCGTGACGCCGTTCAACCGTCCAATAAAACTCGCGGGATGGGCGGAATCTCTACCGGCGATGCGACCCCCCGCCTGCGTTCACCGATCGGTCCGCTTGTTTATCGGCCCGGGGAATCGAACCATGCGGTTCGCATCCGCACGCACCAGCTCGACACGTCTTTATTCACGCTTGTTTACACCCTTGGTGCGGCCTAGACTTGGCTGTGACGGCGTCCGGCGGGCGTTCTACCGTCCGATCCGCGCGTTTCATGTGCCGGCTCGATCCGGGGAGGGTGATTCGATGCAAACGGGGTACTTTCGTTTCGTTCGCGGCCGCTTACTTTCATTTCTGACGGCCGTCGCCCTTGTGATGACGGGGTGCACCCCGCCCCCCGGCGACGGAAACGATAACGATCCGCCGCCCGATGAAACCCCGATCATGGTCACGATCGAGGGTCAAGGCATGGTCAACCAATCCGTTGACGGAAGCCAGGTGACGCTCACCGCCAACCCGGACACCGATTGGTCGTTCGAATCGTGGTCGGGAGACGTCGATTCCACCGACAATCCGCTCGTCGTGGATATCACGGAAGTCAACGCCGTGACGGCCACCTTCATTCTGGAAGAAGGCCCGCCCCGTCCGGTGACGGATATTGACGGCGACGGCGTGGCCAACGATGGCGATGCCTGTCCGGACACGTCCGCAGGCGCGGCCGTCGATGCCGCGGGCTGCGCCGCCGACCAGCGCGATTCCGACGGCGACGGCGTCATGGACGCCGGCGACGACTGCGCCGACACGCCGGACGGCGCCGACGTGGATGCCAACGGCTGCCCGGACGCGACGGCCGACGCCGATGGCGACGGGGTCAATGACGCCGCGGACCAGTGCCCCGACACGGCCGCTGACAACCAGGTCGACGACGACGGCTGCGCCCCGGATCAACTCGACGCCGACGGCGACAAGGTGCCCGACAACACCGACCGTTGTGCGAACACGCCGGCCGGAACGCCCGTCGATCGTAGCGGCTGTCCGGTCACCGACCCGCCGCCTCCGCCGCCTCCACCCGGCGGAAACGTCCCCGTATGCGGGAACGGAACGACCGAAACCGGCGAACAGTGCGACCCACCGACGCCCGGAACGTGCGATGCCAACTGTCAGATGGTGGTGGTTGAAATGAACAATGACGAATGCGCCGGCGCTGAAATCGCCAGCGACGCGTTGAACTCGTTCAACAACAGCGCCGCGACCAACAGCGGGCCGGCCCTGACCGGCGCCTGCGGCACTTCCAATCTCGGCGCCGATATCTGGTTCCGGCACGCGGCCTCCTGCACCGGCATTCTCACCGTCAGCACCTGCGCGAGCACCTTTGACACCGCGCTCGCCGTCTATGCGGGTGACGCATGCCCCACCGGCCAGCCGACGGCGTGCAGCGACGACGACTGCGAATTCGGGACCGGATCGCTCGTCACCGTGAACGTAACAACCGGCCAGGCTTTCATCATTCGCGTCGGCGGCTTCAGCGGCGCGAACGGCGACGGCACGTTGATCATCACGTGCGGCGACGAACCGGGCGGCGCGGTTTGCGGCGTCGACTCGAGCAGTTGCACGGCCGAGCACGCCACGCCCGGCTGCGGCGACGGCGACTGCTGCCGCGCAGTCTGCGATTTCGACCGCTTCTGCTGCGAATCGGAATGGGACGACCTCTGCGTCGAGGACGCGGTGGCCATCTGCCAGGGTACTTTTAACGCCTGCCTGAACAACACCGAAAGCTGCACGACCGAACGCTTGACCCCGGGCTGCAGCAATCAATCCTGCTGCGAAACGGTGTGTGCCGCGGATCCCTTCTGTTGTCTCGAACGATGGGACGTCATGTGCGTCGATGCTGCGGCTGCTTGCCGATAGAATCCGTCTCGTCGGCAACTCGGCCGGCTCCCTGGTGCTCGTCTCAATTGACAAACGGCGACACCCGCCGTCGGTGGGCTTCGCCGCGCTGCCCTCAACGGCACGGCCGTTCACACCGGTAACGGGTGTTTATTCGTCGCCCCACCACCGCTCCATGTCCCATGTCTCCATGTCCGACGCAGTTTCTTTGCTTCACCCCACGTCATCGGCTAGACTATTCGGACCGACCGATTTCCGTTCCTGGCCGTCGCGAGCCCGGCCACTGGGGTTGATCGTCAATGCCATTCCTGTTTGCCGATGACGGCGTTTCCCGCCGCGGGGCACGCGCTCGCGTTGCATTCGTCGTAGGCCTGTCGGCCTTCAGTGCGAATTCGATCGCCGGGGGGATTCGCTGGCGGTCGGCGGACGCGCGCTCACGGACCGTCGCGGCCACGATGCCGGACGGTCGTGACCCCGCCGCGTGGCGGGGGCTCTTGAACGATTTGACGATGGATTCGCTCCCCCGCGCGGGCGACGGCTCTGCGGATAATTCATCGCGTCGCGACGGTCCGCGGGTTGATTCGTCGCCCGGCCCGGCGCTTC
>JABFSN010000209.1 GCA_013140575.1 Phycisphaerales bacterium
CCTCCCAACCAACCCGCCCGCCCGACGGAAACGCCGTCACCTCGATGCAATTGTCCGCCAGGTTCAGCCCCCCAACCGGCGCCGCGTACCATTTCGGCAGATCATTCGGCTCCCAACTCGGATGCACCCATTGTCCGTCAAAAATCGACTCGTCAACAACCAGATCGCCCTCCACCACCGACACGCCCGACCGTTTCAACGCATCCGCCCACCGGTTCAGCACCGCCGTCGGTTCCTCGCCCGCCGCCTGACACAATCGCGGATCGCCCAATCCCGGATCGCCATCCCCGACCACCACCACGTCCCGCCCATACGTCCCCACCACCGTCCGAAACGAAAACCCCGGCCCCAACTGATCGATCGCCGCCGCCATTACCAGTTGCTTCTGGATGCTCGCCGGTATCAGCGGCGTCGTCGCATAACCCGCCCCCAGCGACCGGCCGTCCGCAAGATCCGCCACCACGATCGACACCGCGGCCCGATCCCGATCCACCCGCCGGACGATCTCCCCCACGTGCCGGGCGATCGCCTCCGCCCGAACCGCCGACTCCGCATCCCCCCTCGCCGGCGGACACCACCCCGACACCATCCCCGCCGACACCCACGCCGCCAAAACCCAGTTCACCGTCACGGATTGTCCCATCAACATCAAACACCTCGCCGGGCACGGCCCGGACCGCCTCGGCAGACGTTGAGTTGCATGCCTCGCCGGGCGTGTCACCGCCCCATCATAATCGGACCCCGCGGCCTCGTCAGGCGACTCCCCTTGGAACTCCACGCTCGCGCCCGCCACGTGTCTGATCAGCACACCGTCGCCTCGCTTTGCCGCTTCCATCCCCAGCCCCAATCCTCGCCCATCGTGATTCCCCCCGCCTTGACAAACCGCGTCGGCCGATCCACCCTACGGTCCGGTCGGCTGTAAGGACTGCCCGCCCGGTGGGCTGAAAGGATGCCCGCCCGGTCGGACGTGCAGTCGTAATCGAGGGGCCGTAGCTCAATTGGTTAGAGTACCGGACTGTCGATCCGGTGGTTGCGGGTTCGACTCCCGTCGGCCTCGATGACGTAAATGCTGAATTCGCAAGCAATTGCGATTACCCGTCAAAGTGGCGGAGCGGCTGTGACCAAGGCTGAAAACGTATCCCGTATACGTTTTCGATTTTGGAGGCCGTTCCGATGCCAAACCACAAACCGGTCCCGAGCTATCGAAGGCAACGCAAGCCGAGCGGCGACGTGGCGTTCGTCGAGATTCGCGGGCGTCGCGTCTACCTGGGGGCGTTCGATGCGCCGGAGTCGCACGAAGCCTACGCCCGGACGATTGCGGAATGGAGCGCCGGCCGATCGTTCGCGGCCGGGCGTGCGTCGGAGCGAATCACGGTGACGGAACTTGTCGTCCGGTTTCTGGACTACGCCGACCGTTACTACGGCACCGAAGGGCCGACGACGAAAGAGCCGCTGATGTTCCGTCTGGCGGCACGCCCGCTGTTGCGGCTGTACGGCCGGACCGAAGCCGGATCGTTCGCCCCATCCTGTCTGCACACCGTGCGCGAGGAAATGATTCGCACGGGCTGGGCGCGAAAATACGTCAATCAACAAGCCGGACGCCTGAAGCGTGTGTTCAAGTGGGGCGTGACCGAAGGGCTGGTTCCGCCGTCCGTCTGGCACGGGTTGACGGCCGTTGAGGGGCTGAAACGCGGGCGCTGCGACGCCCGCGAAACCGACCCGATCCCGCCGGTTTCCGATGACGTGGTCAACACGACGCTGCCGCACCTGACGCCGACGCTGCGGGCGATGGTGCAATTCCATCGGCACACCGGATGCCGACCGCAAGAGGCATGTTTGTTGCGACCGTGCGACGTGGATCGGTCCGGGGCCGTCTGGACCTACCGGCCGATGACGCACAAGACGGCACACCACGGGCACGAACGGGTCATTCACGTCGGACCGAAGGGACAGGAAATCCTACGGCCGTTGTTGCTGCGGACCGAGCCGACGGCGTTCGTGTTCACGCCCCAACGATCCGAGCAAGAGCGACGCGACGCGGTTCACGCGGCACGGACGACGCCGGAAAGCTGCGGGAACCGGCCGGGGACCAACCGCAAGAAACGGCCGAGCAAAGCGCCGGGGGACCGCTGGGATTCCCGAAGCTATGCCAAGGCGATTCAAGCGGCGTGCGAACGGGCGGGCGTGCCGCACTGGTCGCCGAATCAACTGCGGCACGCGTTCGCCACGGAGATTCGACGCCTGCACGGGCTTGAGGCCGCACAAGTGTTGCTGGGTCACGCGAGGGCCGACGTGACGCAAGTTTACGCCGAACGGGATCACGCAAAGGCGGCCGCGGTCGCGGCATTGGTGGGGTGACACGATGGCACGCGCACGGGCAAAGCGGACGGGCGGGAATGGGGCGGTTCCGGTGACGCGGCGGGTTCCGAACGTGGGGATTGAGCTAATGGGGGGCGGCGACGGGTTTCTGGATCGTCTGCCGGGTCTGTTCCCGTCGCAGAACGCCAAGCCGGACGTGTGGCGTCGCGTCTGGCGGGACATGGAGCGTCTGCAACCGGAACTGCAAACGCTGTTTGAGACCATCCGCACGTCGGACGATCCGAGCTACATCCGTGGATTCAATGACGGGTTTCAATGCGGTTGCCGAGTCGGTCAGATACTGCGATCGGCGCACGTTCGGCAAGTTGAGCCGGTGGCGGAGATCGGTGACAAAGTGGTCGGCGGTGGGAGCAAGGGATTCGTCACTACCTACGGCGACCCGGCCGAACGAGAGCGGGAGCGCCAAGATATCGTGGCCGACCTGATTGCGGTCCAACGGGCAAACCCCGAATGGGGCGTGGGCAAGGTCGATGGGCACGTCGCCGGGAAGCACGGCTGCTCAACAAAAAAAATCTATCGGATTCGTCAGATTCGATTGCGAAAATAGTTCGGACAGTCCTCCCACTGTCCTGAAAATGGAAGCTAAGACTCTGTGTAGTTGCGAGCAAGCGCAACAACGGAGTCTTTTTCCATGCCCGAAACGGATTACCTGTCGTTGAACGAAGCCGCGGCGGCGTCGCCGGGCCGTCCGCACACGTCGAGCGTCTGGCGTTGGTGCCGCAAAGGTGTCCGCGCCAGGAACGGCACCACCGTCAAGCTGCCGTGCGTCCGGGCTGGGGGGCGGGTGTTCATCCTGCGTGACGCGCTGCAGACGTTCTTCGCGGCCGTCGCCGATGCCGACGCCGAGCACTTCGACCGGCCGACCAAACCGTCACCGTCGGTGCCGCACAACGGCACGCGCAACGCTGCACGCCGGGAGCGCGAGATTCAAGCGGCGGAAACAGAGGCGCGCAAGAGGGGGATTCTGTGATGGGCGCGTCAATTACCGAGCAAGTGTCGATGGTTGACGCGGCCGTGCGTCTTGGCGCGCGTGGGTTCCGTGTTTTCCCGGTGCGCGCGAGAGACAAGACACCGCTGATAAAAGACTGGCCGAATCGCGCAAGCGCGGATGAGAAGGTCATACGCGAGTGGTGGAACAATTGGCCCGACGCGAATATCGGAATTGCAACGGGAGCGAGCGGGATTGTCGTTATTGATATAGACCCGCGGCACGGGGGCGACGAATCATTTGCCGATTTGTGCGCGAAGCTGGGGCCGCTGCCGGAGACGGTGATGTCGATGACCGGCGGGGGCGGTCAATATTTTTTCTTCCGCGCCCCGCAAGGGGCCGAAATCGAAAGCAAGAATAAGGTGCGCGGTTACAGCGGAGTGGACGTTAAAGCCGTGGGCGGTTACGTCGTTGCGCCACCGTCGATTCATCCGAGCGGCCGCGCATACGCATGGGAAGTTGAGCACGACCCAACAGACGGCTACCCGCTGGCGGAACTGCCGAACGCGTGGATTGAGTTTCTCCCACAAAAGGGCCGCGCGGCGGCACCAAGAGCCGACAATGGTCCGACCGACGGCGCGATTCAAGAGGGTTCCCGCAACGCGACGCTGACGAAGATTGCCGGTGCCATGCGGCGGCACGGGTCAAGCGTGGAGACCATCCGGGCGGCGCTCCTGGCCGAGAATGCCAAGCGGTGCGTTCCCCCGCTGTCCGAAGCCGAAGTCGCGGGAATCGCGGGGAGCGTGGCACGATACGACCCGGCCGCGTCGATGACTGCGACACCCCCGCGACCGTGGGCGTCGTTCCCGACGGAACTATTGCCGAAACCCGTCGAGCGGTTCGTCACGGCGACGGCCGACGCGCTGGGGTGCGATCCGGCGATGGTGGCGCTGCCGACGTTGAGCGTGTTGGGGTCGGCGATCGGGACGGCGCGGGTGATTGCGCTCAAGGGTTCGTGGACCGAGCCGCCGGTGACTTGGGCGTGCGTGGTGGCGCGGAGCGGGACACTGAAAAGCCCGGCGATGGACGCGGCCGTCAAACCGTTGCACGCCGCGCAGATTGCGGCGCTGAACGAATACAAGAGCGCCCTTGAAGAATTCGAGACCGCGAAGCTGTGGTACGAAAAACGAAAGTCGGAATGGGTCAAAAAAGGTAAAGCGAGCGAGCCGCCTGAAAAACCGGAAACGCCGGTGTGCGTCCGGTTCACGGTGGCCGACACAACCATTGAGGCGCTCGCTTCCATCCTGTCGGATAACTCGCGCGGCGTGCTGGTGGCGCGCGATGAACTGGCCGGGTGGGTGCGGTCGTTCAATCAGTACAAGGCCAAGGGCGGGGCCGACGCGGCGGGGTGGCTGGAACTATGGCGGGCGGGGACGCTAATCGTGGACCGCAAGACGGGCAACCCCCGGACGATCTATGTTCCGCGGGCGGCGGCGTCAGTTTGTGGCACCATTCAACCCGGCACGCTGGCGAACACGCTGACGGCCGAACATTTTGAATCGGGTCTGGCGGCGCGGTTGCTGTTGGCGAAGCCGCCGGAACGAATCAAGAAGTGGTCGAATCGCGTGCCGAGCGCTGACACTGTTGCGGGGTTCGAGCGGATTGTCGGTGCAATGCTGAAGCTGCAACCGGGTGAGGGCGAGCACGCGCCGGAGCCGGTGCGCGTGCCGCTGGCATCCGACGCGGAGCCGGTTTGGGCCGAATGGTTCGACCTGCACGCGCGGCGCATCATCGACGCCGCATCCGACAACGAATCGGCGGCGCTGGCCAAGCTGGAAGCCTACGCGCCACGGTTTGCGCTCATTTTCACGCTGGCCGACAATCCGACCGCGGCGACCATCGGGGCCGACGCGATTCGCCGGGGCTGTGCGTTGGCCGACTGGTTCGCCAACGAAGCGGAACGAGTCTACGGAGCGTTGGCCGAGTCGGGCGAGGATCGGGAGCGGCGGCAGTTGGTGGAGTGGATTCGGCGACGTGGTGACGCGGTGACGGTCCGCGAACTGACGCACGGGACGCGCCGGTTTCGGGGACGTGGTGACGCGGCGCGCGAGGCGTTGAACGGGCTGGCATTGGCCGGTTTGGGAGCGTGGCGAAATGATGGGGCGCGCGACGGCCGACCATCGGAGTTATTCCACCTGAACCCCGTCACCGAAACCCGTGCCGCGGATGGTGTCACCGGTGTCACCGTCACCGAAACCCCCGCTGGCGCGGCCGGGAATGATGGTTTCGGTGACGGTGACGGTGGTGACGGGGTTCAACCGGCGATTTTTGGTGACGACGCCGAGCCGTCCATCGACGAAATGAACCGGCTGGCGGATGACGCGGGCGACGCGGATCGGGAGGGAATGGTATGAACACCGTCACGCAATTACTGCAAGACCTGCAACGACGCGGAGTGACGGTCCGGGCTGTTGGCGATCGGATCGGGTTCAAGCCCGCTGACGCCGTCCCGCCGGAACTGGTCGAACGGATGCGACGCCACAAGACGGAACTGCTGGCTATGCTGCGGGGCCGCAACCGGCGTCCACCTGTCGGGCCGCTGCCGGTTCAGCCGTCGGCGTTCACCACGACACCGAAGGGGTTCGTTGTCCCGAACGACCTGCCGGAACCGTGGCAAGAATTTTATCTGGAGCGCTGCGGCGTTCGGGAATTCTGCGGCAATCAATCGCGTGAACACGCGGAAGCCGGGGCGCTGGCCGAGACGTTGGCGGCGATGGAACAGGACGACGCACCATGAGTTACGCCGATCTACTTCAAATCGCAATCCACGAAGCCGGGCACTGTGTTGTCGGCATTGCGTTGGAGCACAAAGTCGAGGTGGTGACGGTTAGTGCGGGCGGCGGCCGGATGCTATTCGAGCGCCCGATTGTTGAGCCGACGCACAACGTCGCAATCAGCGTCGCCGGTCTGCTGGCCGAGCACCGCGACGAGCACGGACCATTCAAGACGTTTATGCCGCGGCGCAACGAATTGGAGTCCGATTTTGGATTCATCCAAGAGGCGCTGTCTGCGGCACCGCGGCAGTGTGACTGGTCGGAACATCCGACGTACAAGCGCGGGGTGCGTCTGGCCGACGATTTATTGCGGTCGAATTGGCACGCGGTCGGAACTGTCGCACGGGCGTTGTCCCGACGCGGCACGCTGACGGGTGCGGAGATAAACAAGCTGTTGGGCAAACATGAGGCGGCGTGACGTTCGCGTCGCCGACAATTGAATAATGGAGGTCTTTTCAATGGCAACGAAAACGGAAACCGGAGTCGCGGGGTTTATGACGCGGGAACTGAACCGAATCAAGAGTGCGATCGGTCTGTCGGACGAACCGCAATTGGCGGATATTCAAGCGCAAATCAAGGCGCTGGAGCCGACGGCGGCACGTTGTAATGAAATCGGTGCGACACTGGCGAAGTCGCGGGGCGAATTGCGGAATTGGGAGATTGCAACGCAAGACGTGATGCGACAACGTGAAGCCGGACGACGGGAACGTCTGCACGCTGTTGGCAAGCTGACACAAGGCTTGACGATGGCACAACGGGCCGTCGCGTCTATCGACCAACTGCGGGCCGAAAACCGCGAGCTATTGGATTTGCCCGAACCCGACTACGACAATGCGACATTGACGTGCTGTGGGGAAGTTATTGGACACTGCGACCCATCCGCACCGCGCGCCGAGGTATCGCGGCAGACGTTTGAGGAGCAATCCGAGCGGCGACGTGAAATGATGCAGACGGCATGGGCGCAAGACGACGTTGCATGGAAAACGGAAGTCGAGAAGTGGCAAGGCAAGCACCGGGAAACCCCGCCCGCAAAAAGACCGCCGATGCCGGAGCGCGTCTATCGAACGTGGGCGGATATTGCGAGCCGGGGGATATCCAATGATTGAGGCACACGGACGGAATGACAGACAGGGACCGGACACAAGCGACCTGACCGACGCATTGCGTGCGGCCGGGCGCTCGAGGATCGGAACGCGATCTCGCCGACGTTCATCTGCCGGGACCGACGGCGACGGAATGCCGCATGATGAACCGACGCAAGACGCTGGACCGCCGGGCTTCGATTGGGTCCGTCCGCGTTTGTATGCACCGGGTGTTGCGTCGCGTGACCGTGGCACGCAAGCCGATGACGCGAGCGACCATTGGTCAACGGCGATCGTGGCCGCTGTTGTGGCCATCTGGCACGCTGTATCGGCCGCTGTGAAGGGACGGGGCCGGTAGGGGGGGATCAAAACGTGGGGAGGCAACAAGCGTAGACCGTTCGCCAACCCCCGTTTTGTTTGCGCACGTTTTGGAGGATTCGCATATGGGCCGACGCGGTCCGAAGCCGTTGCCGGGCGCTATTTTGGCGTTCCGGGGATCACCGCGGGCGAATCGGCGGACCGATGAAACCGTGGTCGCGGAACCGGGCATCCCGCCGATGCCCGAATGGTTGAACGATCACGCCAAGGCAACGTGGCATGATCTTGCACCGAAGCTGTCTGCGATGGGTGTGTTGACGACGGCCGACGGTCTGGCGTTCGCCCGTTACTGCGACCTGTGGGCGCGTTGGACGGACGCCACACGCTTCATCGCCGAAAACGGCATGACGACAACGATCACGCGGCGGACCGGGCGGGTGGATCACGTCGCGTATCCCCAGGTGCGAATCGCGTCGCGGCTGAGCGATGAACTGTTAAAACTGGAACGCGAATTCGGCATGACGCCGTGCAGCCGCGTGGGGCTGCGCGTGCAACCGCCGTCGGTCACGAACACCGGCAAGGCGACATACTTCAATCGGGGAGCAACGGACAATGGTACTGACCAATGAACTATCGGGGCGCTTTCAATCTCCCGGTCATCGGCCGATGGCGTCTATCGGGCGTCTGCGAAGCGGGACGCATCCGGTCTTGGGGCGTCTGTTTGGGCCGACGCCGACGCAATCGCGGACGATCGACCTGAAGCTGCGTCTTGAACGTGCGATCCGGGCCGCACGACCGACGGAGTCGGAAGCCAGCATGGAGGTGAAGCTGCGTCTGGCACGGGCCGTTCGCACGTTGCACAAGTAGGCCTGATTCCGACCATGACCCGACCGCGTGCCAACGACCGGCCGACGTTCATCGTCCACCTGCAATCGGAGTCGCGGGACGATCCGATTTTGCGATTGCGTGCGGCGTTGAAGGTCTTGCTTCGGGCGTTCGGCTTGAGGGCCGTCGAAGTCCACGAGGTCAAACCCGACAACGACGGATGACCGTCCATTCGGACCAATTGGTCCGGTTTTCAGAACCGCCCCACCGTCCATTGTGTCAACCACTGGTTGACGTTTTTGACGTTGCCCAATGGGCAACATTCGACGTTGCCAATTGGCAACATCTTCGGGAACGATCCGCCCCAATGCCCGGTGTTCGTCGCCATTCGGCGGTCGCACCGGGCCGCTTCCTGCGCGGTCGCCGGTGTCATAGGTTGTCACCAGACGTATACCGTATACGTTTTCACCCGAAAAACCACCTAACACACGCAATGCTTGCAATGCGACACCCCCCGTGGTAGCGTCAAAATTAAGGTTGCGGCCTACGTCGTCGGCTAAAGTGCCACTGTCGATCCGGTGGTTGCGGGTTCGACTCCCGTCGGCCTCGATTCCCCCCCGTCCCGACCGACCACCCTCCCTGCCTGCGTCCCTCGGTCCCTGCTCCACTTCACGCCCTTCTCCCTCCTCTCACTTTCTCCACCTTCTCCCCCTTCTCCCTCTCCAAGTCTGCGCCAATCTGTGAAATCTGTGGATCCTCTTCCCTCCGCGCCGTCCGCGCCTCCGCGGTGAATTCCCTCCCCATTTCGCCTTTCCCTTCGTCCCTCTGTCCCTTCGTCCCTCTGTCCCTTCCGATAATAT
>JABFSN010000210.1 GCA_013140575.1 Phycisphaerales bacterium
TCGCCGCCTCAGCAAGGACTATGAAGAACTGACCGAAACCAGTGAATCCATGATCCATCTGGCAATGATAAACTTAATGACCAGACGTCTCAGTTGTCAGTGAAATGGACCTTCTTATACACGCTCTAAGGAAGTAAATGCGCCGTTGCAGAAACGGCTGCGTCGGTATTCTTGGGTATTCTGGCCGCAGAGGCGCGGTCTACGTCTTTGTGGCCAGAGTCCCCTCCCGCTTTCATACCGGGGTGGCCATTGCGCGAAGGATTAAGTGCCTATCCCAAAAACGACCGCGCTTCTATTGTCCCTTCTCCCCCTCTGGCGGAGGCGGCAGGGTGAGGGGGTTTTGGGGATAGCTAGGAAGGAGCCGGCGTCAACCCATGCCGAAACGGGCAAATAAGAAGTTGTACCAGGTTCTTCCCGAAGACTTACGACGCGTAGCTCCGTTTTCCTTGCTCCTCGCGAACAAGGTGCCCGTCCACTGCGCTGGATACCCTCTGGCCTTCTGGATCGCCATCGAGCTGCCCAAAGAAATCCAGGAGCGGTATTGGCATTATTCAAACATGATGCCGAGCGTCTAATGGACTGGGGGAGTGGGCAGCCAGAATGTCGGTGACATATTTCGAGCCATCAGTTTTACTGTTAGTGAACTCCTCCAACAAGAGAGCCGGACCGGTTGAAGAACTGCTTGGTAGTCATGGGGTTCCGTTCGCCACTCTCGACTTGCTTCGCGTAGCCCGGGCTGAGGCACCCGTCTGGTTTCAAGCCATGAACGGCGCCAGGAGCGTTGTCGGATTCCGCGATGCACGCGACGCGCGATGGACGACGACAAACGAGGTCTTGAGCGTTTGGGCTGAGGATGGTCAGGTTGGCTCAGACCCGGTAGCCCATTTTCAGGGTGGGTACGACGATAGCGCAATACTGCGGACTCTTGGGTTGGCCGAGTCGTGGTTGATGGCGGTGCAATTACGTGGATTCCTGGCAGAGCGATTCTTGTTCTTGCCGCAAGTGATCGAACGCCAGCGCCTAACTTCGCCTCTCTACCAGTTGGCAACGGCTCGTGACGTCGGATTCAAGGTTCCGCCGACTGTTGTCGGACAAGTTCTGTCCTCATTATATGCGCGCGGGCCAATCGAGAGGATTCACTACCGACCTCTAACCGCGGTGCAATTTCAAGTCCGCAATGCTCAGTTTGTCACGGTCGAGCGGTGGATTCATGCTGATCGCACCTTTGCGATGCATCAAGCATTCGGTCCAGCCGCTTTTTCGTTACGCCCCGATTCCGGTAATAGGATACTTGTCTTGATACTGGGCAGTAAGCTCTTCGCCATTGAGATATCGTTGATCGACCCGGGTCGCGACCCACAAATCACCGATTTCAGTTTTCATGCTGCCCAAGAAAACCTAAACGCTTCCATATGCTCTCTCACCAGTCCTATTCAGGAGGTGTGCCATGAATTTTTTCGTACGACAGGACTTAGATTTGGCCTGATCGATCTTCTGCACGATTCCGAATCCGGGGATTTGTGGTACCTGGCCGCACACGCGTCCCCCAAACTCGGTCTCTTTCATGAAACGGGCCTGCCAGTTTACGACCATCTCCTGGAGTGGTTGCTGAGAGGTCGTGATACCCCGTGATCAAGAAGCCGGAGATACTCGTACTTGGATCGGCCAGTTGCGTCAGTGCGAACGCGATTGCGGAGGTGCTGGAGAGGCGATCCGCCAATTATGAGTTTATCGACTTTCAGGATTTCGATCGTATTGGGGCGGGCATTTCTTTTGAGGCGGCAGACGAGTCCGACAATTGCATTTTCGCCTACATGCGTAACGAGCTGCGGATTTCCACGGAGAATCTCAGATCGGCTTATTTTAGAGAATCCCTGCCTCGACATACGCTTCACAAGTTGGACCCCTCCCGACTTCGTGAGATACAGGCGCCGGGGGCGGAAGATCACTACTACACTCAAGTACTTTATTTTTGTACCGCATTTCTAGCCTATCTGGAGAAACGTTGCTTTTGTGTCCTGCCGGTTTTTGAGACTTCACTTGCCGCTAGCAAGCTCATGCAATTGGCTTTGGCGGGCGACATTGGTTTCAGAATCCCAGACACCTATGTCGGAAGTGACCTGGCCGCGATGCGTGAGTTCTTAACCAGCCATGAACGATCAATTTGTAAAGCGTTCTCGCCGCACTCCTTTTACTATGAGGGTGATGCGTACAAGACTTATACGTCTTTTGTTACCGAGGATGACCTTGCCCGCCTGCAACCGTCTCCCTATCCGATCGTCCTCCAGGAAGCGGTCGTCGATCGCACGGACATCCGAGTAGGCGTGATTGGAAAGCACGTCCTGGCGGCAGAGATTTCGTGGAAGGAGTCGGATGCGTCTGCGGAAACTCTGGACTTCCGGCTACTCGAGGCCCAGTCACAGTTCAATGAGAGCCTGACCACTTTTGCCATACATTCACTGCCCCGCGACGTTGAAGTACGGTGCCTTGAAATGATGCGCCGGCTCGGACTTCAATACGGGATGCTTGATTTCCTAAAAGTTCAGAGTGGCGAGTATGTGTTCCTGGAGGTGAACCCTAAGGGAATGTACGGCGAACTCAAACTCGGAGGCCATCAACCTCTGGAGGTCCTGGCCGACTTGCTGCTCGATCCGGAAACTCACAAACTCGTCTGATGTGCTCAACGGGGAATGTCGCCATGAAATACCGTAACCGCACGCCGGGAGTACGCGCTGCCGCAGTGAGCTTCGTTCTGGTTTCTGCGATCTTTCTCCGGCCATCGACGATTCAAGGCGCCGACAGAGACGAGAAAGTCGCATGGCTTCGGCAGCATACCAACGCAATAAAATCAATCGACCCGCAGAACATCGACTTTTCGGATCTTGGTCATTTCGCAGACTCAATCGCTGATGCTCGGGTGGTCATCTTGGGCGAGGCCAGCCACGGGGATGGCTCGTCCTTTTTGGCGAAGTCGCGCCTGGCACGATTCCTGCATGAGGAGTTGGCGTTTAACGTAATGGTGTGGGAATCTAGCTTCTACGATTGCGCGATTGCGAGCAAGTCTTTGGCGGATCTTGGGCGATGGCAATCGGCGGTGAACCAAGCCGTTCTGCCCATTTGGACCGGCAGCCGTCAGTGTCAGGAGATATTTGAGTACCTGCATCGAACGCAGTCGACCGGGCAACCGATGTTCTTTGCCGGGTGTTCATGGTATCTTGCTGAAACCAGCAGCCTATTCGACGACGTTGCGGTCTATGTTCGAAGTATCGATTCCGATCTGCCAACCACCCTTCAGAATCAAGCCCTGCAGTCGATCAAGGTATTGCTTCAGTCTCAGTCAACTCGACCAGGAAAGGCCGTTAGACCGCCAGAGCTGGAGCAAATCGCTGGACTCATATTAGCCGTTCAAAGCCGACTGGAGCAGGCGGGGAGTCCGGAAGAAAAGCGGATTGCAGGCTTCATGACCGTTGCACTCGAGAATCTCAGGGAATATGTACTTGAGCGAAATCGACCGCTTTCGAAAGGTGGCTCAGACGACTCGCCCATTGGAATCCAGGAAGGCCGAAACTTGGTCTTCCTCGCTCGCGATTACTTTCCCGGTGAGAAGTTGATCGTTTGGTGCCACTCGGGTCACGCGATTCGCAACACACGACAAATCGAGGATGGCCCATTCCACATCGACAAGGCCCTAACCATGGGGCACGTTGCTCACCAGACTTTGGGAAGTGACATGTTTACGATTATTGCACTGGCCCATCATGGACACTACGGCCTCTGGTGGGACGATCCACGTCAGCTGCCGACTCCACCTGGGGATAGCTTGGAAGACTTATTCCATCAAACCGGTATGGTTCATGGATTGCTGGATCTCCGGCGCATACCATCTGGGGTTTGGCTCAGCAGACCCCTTGTTGCCAGCCCCATTGCGTACTCACCCATGCGTTCGCGTTGGCCCGAGATCGCCGACGCCATCTTCTTCATCGATGAGATGTCCCCCAGCAAAGGGTTGAGCATCCCAAAGTGAGCCATTCATGTGTCAGTACGATTGAGCGCGGACGAGATCGGCATACACGCCCCCCGCTTTCATCAAACTGCTATGATCCCCCGTTTCCACGATCCTGCCTTTCGCCATGACTAACACCAGGTCGCTGTTTGCGATTGTACTCATTCTCTGGGCAATTACGATCGTCGTGCTTTCCATCGCATCAAGCTCGGCCCGGATCGCTCGCTCTGTAATCGTGTCAAGGGCGCTCGTAGCCTCATCCAAGATCAAGACCGTAGGCCTGTTGGCCAACGCGCGTGCGATGGCCAAGCGCTGTCTTTGGCCACCCGATAGGGATGTTCCGCCATCTGATAGAATCGTGTCGTATCCCATGGGCATTGCGCGTATTTCATCATGCAAATGGGCCCTTCGCGCCGCGTCGACAACTTCATCCAGCGTGCAATGTGGATTCATGAGATCGATGTTTCCGCGGATGGAACCCGCGAAGATATAGGGATGTTGCATCACGATGCCACACTGCTGCCGGATGCCTGACACATCCAGGGTAGTCAGATCAACATCGTCAAACATGATGCGACCGGTCTCCGGTCGGCACAAGCCAAGCAGAAGTCGGGCCACGGTTGACTTGCCTGACCCGGATGGCCCCACGATAGCCACATGCTGTCCCGGCTGTACGCTTAGGGACACTCCCGTAACCACAAGAGGAGAGAGCGGGTTGTATCGAAAAGACACGTCTGTCAAAGCGACTTTGCCCTTTAGTCGGTGCGCTGGCTTTACCTCGCCTTGTTTCTGCTCGGGGTGTGATTCGATCACGTCTCGTATGCGTTCTATGTACGGTGTTAATAGCTGTATCTGCAGTGACGTGTTAATGAGTGACGACACCGGTGCCAGAAAACTCGCCGCAAGTGCGTTTAGGGCAAGCATGGTACCAAGACTTAGCTCGCCCTGCATTACCAAGTAACCACCAAATAGAAGAACTCCCAGGCCGGAAGCCTTGTTTATCAATTCCAATGACGGTTCCACCAATGCCGCCAGCCGTCCGCTCTTCAAAGAAACGTTCAAGACATCCGTAAATAGATGCGTCCACTTTGCGGCCGCTACGCCCTCGGCTCCGCTTGCCTTGAGCGTTTCCATGCCGGCCATCATTTCCACTTGATAGCCCTGCGATTTTGCCTGAACCCGTAAGCCCTCCGTTCGCAGATCTCGGTAACTTCGCCGAGTCAGCAGAAACAAACCAACTTGAATTACTCCCAGCACCAATACCAACAGCCCCATCGGCTCGCTCATGAGTAGAAGCAAAAGGAGATAGGACAAGACAAAAATGCCGTCGAGGATGGTGGATAATGCCGCAGACGTCAGCGTGCTTCGGACAATCGAGTTGCTGTTGAGGCGCATGATGAGGTCGCCGGCGGATCGCTGCTGAAAGAACGAATAAGGCAGCGCGACCAGGTGCTCTAGGAAGTCGAGCGTCAAACGGGCTTCCAAGAGTGTACTCAGGGTTAAGAGCAAATGGGCGCGAAGCACCGAAGAGAGAAAGCCGAAAACCACCATGATCGCTAGCCCCGAAGCCAATACGCCTAGCAGATCATAATTCGCTTCCGGGACTATGCGATCTACAAGCACGCCGGTCAAGATTGGGACCGCCAGTCCGATGGCTTGGGCAAAGATCGTTACCAACAACAGCCTTGCAAGCAACCCCGATTGGGATAAGACATGCCTTGCGTATTTCCAGAGGAGATTGCCCTTGCGCTTCTCAGTAGCAAATACAGCCGATGGAGCGAGCTGCAAGGCAACGCCTGTGAAACTCCTGTTGAAGTCAGCACGGCGAATTCGGCGTCGGCCGAGTGCGGGGTCGACCACCGACACGAAGTATTGCTGGACCCTTTCCAGCACCAAGAAATGATTGAATTCCCAGTGCAGGATGGTTCCCGGTGCAAGGTCCTCCAACGAGTGGGTCTCTACCCGCACGGCACGGCCGCGGAGCCCGAACCATTTCGCCGTATTCAGCAAAGTGAGGGCGTCGATCCCGTCGCGCGAGGTTCCCGTGATTTCTTTCACACGGTCAAGCCCAACGTGCTTTCCAAAATAGGCAAGCACGATCGCCAGGCAGGCCGCACCACAATCGGCAATCTCGACACCTTGAATAACGGGAATCCTACGGCGAGAGCGAAAGCCAAAGGTCTCGGGTGCGTCAGGCGCATTCGCGGTATTAGTCATCCGATGCCTCGAAGAGATATTTGAAAGCAGGGACCAGCGTTACCAACAGTGATTCGGAGCGTACACGAGTGGACGCCTTGCCGACCATTCCATGATAGTATCTATAAGAGACGCCGTCAGCGTGGAAGGTTTCGCCCGGCAGCGTTCCGTGCAGAAGAACGACCGGTTCTGAAACGGCAATCGTATCAGCCGCCTTCGTTGGTAAGTACCGGCGAAGCGCGGCGTCCCCGATGATTTCATCTGTTAGGTAGTCCACCTTCAATCGTTGGTATGCATGGCGATAACCTGCGAGTTCTATGCGGATCTCCATGCCGCGTTCTATCTGTGGCCGGTAGCGTCCGGGAAGTACTACGAGCACAGTGACTTGCGAGACCGACCCAGCCAAAGCCAAGATGCCGTCTCCAGGCGAAACGCTTTGGCCGGGGCGAATACTAACGTCACTTACTATTCCGCCGCGGGGCGCTAATATCGCGCGATTCCGTAGCCGCCGAAGGATGTATTGGCGTTCGGTGTGAAGAGACGCAAAGGCATTGCGTACGGTGTTATTTGACGGATCTCGAAGCATGCCGACCAGTTCCTTGCTAAGAGCTAGGTCAGTGCGTTCGAGTTCAGCGAGATCGATGTCCGAACGGAAGGACGCGAGGAGTTGGCCTTCGCAAACCGCCTGCCCTGGAACTACGTGGATGCTTTGCACAACGCCCTCCACGACCGCCGTAATCTCGGTACGATCACTGATCTGGACAACGGCGGGCCCCTCGGCATAGTGATCAACCCGCCCCATGACGAGATAGGCAAGGCCCGCGGAGAATGTTAACGACAGGGCAAAGAAAAGCGGCCGGAGCGGCTTGTCGGATAGATGAAGAACGTCTGCCGAGCCGTGCCGTTGCTCGCGATGATGATCCAGCGCTCCCTGCCGAAAAAGCTCCTGGGTTTTCATCTTGGATTGAGGCTTCTCGTCGTTCATTTGGCTACCGAAGTTCTTGAACCAGCTCCCAAACCTGACTACATAGGATGGCCTATTCTCTTGCCTACCGTCCCAGTAGCAAGAGAATCTGGCGAATGTAATGGCGTCTCCGAATCGCACGATTCTCTTGCGATGCAATGGCGTATGGCGTGCCTGCTATTGAGCCATTCAAGGACGTGGGTCGAGAACATCGAGAACCGTTCCAGGACTAATGCTCGGATGGCCCGAAATTTGGGTTTCTGCGATCACCAAGCCCGATGTGCTCTCGACTTCGGGAGAAACAACGCGTATTTCGCTTCGGACGATTAGTCCGCTGTCCTGTGTTCGAAAAGTGACTTCCGAGCCTTGCTCTTTTCCCACAAACCAATGTTGGGGCATGGCCAGTCGGACCCAAAGATCATCGGCCGTAATTATTCGTACGATCGGAGTAGTGGGTAGCACGATGCTGCCTTGATCGAGATAACGCATCGCAACGGTGCCCGTGAACGGTGCTCGGATATCGGCTTGCCGAATACGTTCTTGGGCGAATTCGACTTGAACGTTCCGTTCCGCAACCAGCGCTTGTGCGGCCTCCATCTGATACAGAGCGATTTGTTCAATAAATCGCACGTCTTCAAGTTCCTGAGCACTGTAGGCGTCAGAGTTATTCTCAAGCTTCCGCCTTCGGCTGCGGGAAAGTTCGAGCTCCGCTGTTGATTTGGCTAGTTCCGTCTGTGCAATGACGAGTGACATTTGTGCTAGTTTCAATGTGTGCAAGAAATCGCGTATTTCAACGGTGGCAATTACCTCCCCCTGTTGGACCCGGTCGCCAATATCGACCTTGACCTCTGAAAGCGTTCCTCCGTACACAGAGACCACGGCGACGGCCCTCCGAGGATATACGACACCGACGAATTTATCAAATGCGTAATCAACTGGACGCTGTGGCTCATGTGAGCTGGGATGCGGACGTTTGGACTCGTCATCGGACACGGTTCTTGTGGCATCATCGGGTTCAGACGCCAGGCAATCGAACACGGTAACCCCACCCACGAAAACGGCGATGGCAAACGCGATGCGAACGATCATCAGTTGGCTCCTGTCTTGCAACCTCGAAGGTCTTACATACCACTGCACGTAACACGATCAGCGTATCGCTAATTCGACAGTTCTCAAGTTGTCCGTGACAAAAAATGGAGTCGGCGTGTTGGTCCAGCGATTCTTGCCCTGCCGCTTCGCTGCTGTTCCTGAAAACTCGATCCGGGCAAGGTGAACCGGCACCACCGGGATGAGGTAGTTGACCATGGTGCCCTTGCCCGCCCCGGAGACGCTGTGCTTCGCGCCGTGCTCACGCCCGCCCCCATCGCCTCGCTGAAGGTCACCTCCACCGTCCCGCCGACGTTCCCGCCCGTCAGCACGTCCATCACCGTCACCTTCGTCGTGCCGTGCCGCACCGTCACGACCACATCACCCACCCACGCGTGCGTGATGTTCAACTGGTCCATCACATCGCCCACGGTGAACGAATCCGGCACACCAACCGAATGCGTCGCCGCGTTGGCTGATCCGTCGCCGTCCGGGATGGACAGATTGGCCGTCCCCGTGTAGGTCGTCGTGCCGTTGCAGTTGGTACCGTTACCCATGTAAGATTCGCCCGATCCCGTGCAGGCGCCTGGGCTTTCGGTGGTAACGCTCAGCCCGCTGCAGCAGGCTACAGGCGGCGGCCACTCAATCGCCGCAAGTACATCGATCAATCCGTTTCCACGTCGCTATTCGGCCATCCCCACTGCGCTCCCGCCGACGTCAGCGCCGAGCGAACAGTCGCTCGCCCCCAAGGCGGATGCCCTTCAATCAGGAGCGCGGCGGCCCCCGCGCCGATCGGTGCGGCCATGCTGGTCTCCTGTGTTGCTTCAGTCGGAAATGGAGTTTTCGGCCGTGCGGGTTAGTGTGGTCCCGATCGGAGGAAAACGACATGAACAACGCGAAGCAACGGCGGCATTTCACAGGGCAGGAGAAGGTGGCGATT
>JABFSN010000013.1 GCA_013140575.1 Phycisphaerales bacterium
CGTGGGTTCGAACCCTTCCTCGCGTTCGTTGTTGGATCGGTGCCAAACTGATCCTGTACCATGCCCGGCTGGCACTCAGGAGGGCTGTGAGTTGAAAACTTCATGCGAAATCCTGTTCAACGCGGGGTACGCCGGAGACCCGATAGCACCGAGTCCCGACGGGACGGCTGAAATCCCGCATGGCGCTTCAGCCGTCCCTTCGGGACTATGGGCTCCTGGCGGCGCCGTCATCCCAGCACTGAAGTGCTGGGCTACATTCACAGCGTCCCCAAGGGACGCTAAACACATACGTACAGTTGCCCGTTCCACCCGACCGCGCCGCCGCGGCCCGGAATTCGGGGCGAATTGTCGTCCTACCGTTTTTCGAGGAACTGTTTCAGGAAGCGTTGGCCGTGGCCGCTGATGAGCATTTGGGAATGGACGGCGCGGCAGTGTTCGAGGTCGGCGCCCGCGGGCAGGGACAGGATTTCGTGCAGGATGCGTTTGGTGTCGGCGTAGGAGGAGGGCGGCAGGGAGGCCAGTTGGCGGGCGAGGGCGACAGCGTGATCGACGACGGCCGCGTCGCCGACGACCTCGTCGATCAGGCCGATGGACAGGGCGTGATCGGCGTCGATCATCTCGCCGCTGAGCAGCAACCACTTCGCGCGGCGTTCGCCGACCTGGCGGATCAGGAAGGGCATGACGATGGCGGCCGTCAGACCACGCTTGATTTCGGGATAGCCGATCTGGGCGGAACGGGCGGCGACGGCCACATCGCAGACGGTCATCAATCCGGCGCCGCCGGCGGCGGACACGCCGTTCACGGCGGCGATGATCGGTTTCGGCGATCGATAGATGGCATCGAGCGCGTCGTACGTGGCGTCGGCGAAGGCGTTTCCGGCCGGTTGGTCACCATGTGCCGTTGCGATTTCGGCGAGATCGAGACCCGAGGAGAACGCGGGCGGGGCGCCGGTGATGACCATGGCCTCGACGGCGGCGTCGGCCAACATCGATCGGACCAGATCGCGCAGGGCGATTAGTAGTTCGCAGGACAACGCATTGCGTTTGGCGGGGCGATTGAGCGTGGCCACGAGCACGGCGCCGCGCCGGTCGGTCAACAGGCAATCAGGCATGTCGTTTCTCCGGTTGGGGATGGGCGGGGATTCGTTTGACGCTCGGTTCCGCCCGCGCGATAACTACCATACCGCGTTTTGGAGTGCTGACCATGCCCGACGTCCGCATCTGCGAAATGGTGACCCGGGACGGGCTGCAATCGTTGCCGGCCGACGAACCCGTGGCGCTGGAGCGTCGCGTTGCGCTGGTCGCGGCGTTGCTCGGCGCGGGATTGGATTTCGTCGAGGTGGGGGCGTTCGTCAGCCCGCGGGCCGTTCCGCAGATGGCCGATACGGATGCGTTGTGCACGCGGTTGCGGCGACCCGACGGAGTGGATTTCGCGGCGCTGGTGCCGAACGTCAAACATTACGAACGGTTCGCGCCATCGAGGTTGAACGTGGCCGCGCTGATCCTGTCCGCCTCGGAAGCGTATTCGCAGTTCAACACGCGCATGTCGGTGGAGGAGTCCATGCGGGCGTCGGCGGAAGTTGCGCGCACCGCGCTGCGCGACGGGTTGAAGGTCCGGGCCCACCTGTCGGCGTGTTTTCAGGATATCGACGGGTCGGATTCGGATATCGGGCTGGTGGTTCGCCTGACGCGGCGGTTGGTGGAAATGGGATGCGCTCACGTCGCGTTGGCCGACACCAAGGGCACCACGCATCCCCGTCGCGTCCGAGCCGTGCTGGACGCGGTTCGCCGCGAGGTGGGATTGGATCGGGTGGGCGTTCATTTCCATGATTCCTATGGACAGGGAATCGCCAACTGCTTCGCGGCGTTGGAAGCGGGGGTGCGTCTGTTTGACACGTCGGTGGGGGGCATCGGGGGGACGCCGTTCCGCGGCGCGGCCAAGGATCAGCCAGGCGGGGGCGGCAACGTGGCCACCGAAGAATTGGTGTGGCTGTTGGATCATCATGGCATGTCGACGGGATTGGATCTCGATGCGCTGATCGAATCCGCGGGTATGGTGGCGGAAATCGTCCGGGATTGCGGGTATCCCCGGTTGCCGAGCAAGCTCGTGCGTTGACGTGGCGCTACGCGATCCGGCCTCGACGCCTCAACAAAATCACGCATTGCTTAAAACCTGGTTACGACGACCGGCCTTCAATTCCCAATTTCAATACCCGACGGAACGCGACTTGCTAGGAGTTTTTGGAACCAGCGCCGGCCTTGCGCGGCACGGCGTCGCGGCTGGGGAGGCACGAGCGTGGCAGCCTGCACTCACAGATCGGAGGACACCCGTCATGTTAGGCACAATTCTGGCAATCTCGATGGTCGTGGTGGGACAGTCGGCGGATTTGACCCATCTTGATTCATTCACGCAGGACTTGAACTATCCGGGACGCATCGCGCCCAGGGCCAGTGGTGGCGTCTACGTCACCGATCAACCCAGCGGCCGCGTCGTCGAATACGACGCGGGTGGGGTGGTGGTGAACGTATTCGCCATTCCGCAGGGTCCGGTCGGCGTGGCCGTTCTGGATGGCGACGTGTTCGTGTCGCGGGCCGACGGGAAGGTCGGTCTGTACGACGCGGCGTTCGCGGCGCTGGGTGTTCTAAACCCCGCGCCGTTCGCGTTCGTCGGCCCGAATGACATGGCCGTTGATCCGGACGCCGGGGAATTGTACGTGGTCGACGGGCCGGGACACCGGATTCTGGTGTTCGGCGACGTGGGCGGCACGTGGACGGTGGTTCGGGCGTGGGGCATGCAGGGCACGGCGGCGGGGCAGGTGGAATGGCCGTTGTCCATCGCGGTCGACACGGTCCTGAACCGGGTGCTGGTGACGGACGCGGACAACTTCCGGGTGCAGGTGTTTGATACGACGGGCGCGTTGTTGTTCAAATTCGGCTACCGCATCGCGTTCACGAACACCACCGAATTGGCGTGGCTGGCGCGGGGCGCGGGCGTCGCGGTCGACTCGTGTTCCAATATCTACGTCAGCGATGCCTTGATGGGCACGGTCCGCGTATTCGATGCGCAGGGGCACGATCTGGACCTGTTGAGCCCGCCGATCGGATTCGGCACGGGCGGCGGTCAATTGCGGGTGCCGTGCGATGTCATGATCCGCGGCGATACGGCGTACGTGGCGAGCACGAACAACGCGGCCGTCGAGGTGTATGAAATCAACTGTGCAGCGGCGCCGGCGCCGGGGACGGAAGATGGGAAGCAACCGGCGACGGCCGCCGAACGCGACCGGCAGCGCGACACGCGTCGGGCGCTGGCGTTGCACGGGCCGCAGGCGCCGGACAATCCGTTCGATATGGTGGCGACGATGCAGTCGGACGTTTACGACGAGCGTCACGACCTGAATCTCGACGGGCGGGTGGATGAATTCGACCTGACCCTCGCGGTGGAGGCGTTCGGCATGGGAACGATTGATGATTTCCTGGCCGATGGACCCGGTGCGGCGGCGCAACCGCCGTCGTTCGAGGGGCCGCACATTGTCGAGGGATTGCCCAATCAATGCGGGCGTTGTCACGACATGGACGGCGCGCCGGGCGGCATGACCGCGTTGGCGGGTCAGGCGAATCTGTGCCAGTCGTGTCATACGGGTTCGGGTCTGGCGAATAGTTCGCTGGTGCCCGACCCCACGCGTGGGAATTCGCACCCGATGGGCGTACCGGCCGACATGGGGGTTTCCGACGGCCCGGATCCGAACAGCGCCAGCCAGATGATCCACCATTTGGACGACGGCGATATCCGGTGCGGCACATGCCACAATCAGCACAATCAACAGCAAGGCAAACCGTATTTGCGGGGCACGCTGCGGCAGGCGCAATTGTGCGGCGAATGTCACCGCGACGAGGCCGGTCAATGGTCGCACGCGGGTCACGCGGACGAATCGGCCGATCCGTTCAGCCACTATGACTGGGCGTTGCCCAGCCGCGCGGCGTGCCGGAAATGCCACAGCGGGAACGGGTTCGTCGATTTCGCGGCCGGTAAACCGGACGCACAGCAGAACGGCGCGTTCCGCGTATTGGACTGTGCGGTTTGTCATGGCGTCCACGGGGCGATGCCCGAGGAGGACCTGCTGCGCATCTACGACGACGTCACGCTGCCGGGCGACGTCGCGTTCCACGATCAAGGGTCCAACGCCACGTGCATGACGTGTCACAATGGCCGCGCGGTGCCGGCCGATGCGGGACTGACGCCGCACTACGCGTTGGGCGGGGTCATGTTCGAGGGAATCAACGCGGTCGATTTCGGGGCCACGATTCAGAACTCGGCGCACACGACGGTGGCGATGTGCGTCAGTTGTCACATGGCGCCCGGTCCGGACGCGGGCGAGCCCGGCGCCGGGAAAATCGGCGGGCACTCGTTCGCGCTGCGGGTTCACGATCCCGCCGATCCCGATTTCGGGGTGGAAAACGTGGACCATGCGTGCAATTCGACGGCGTGCCACGGCAACACCGGTCCGTTGGACGCGATCAACCGGACTGCGTATGGCGACTATGATGGCGACGGCGTGGTCGAGGGGATTCAGGACGAGGTGGGCGATCTGATGGACATGGTGTTCAATCGGATTACCGCGTCCGGCGCCGTGTTCCTGGGCAGCTACCCATATTGGAACATTAACGCCGTGGTCGACAGCCCGCCGGGATTCAAAAAGACCGTCGAGGACGCGATCTGGAACTGGGAATACGTGGACAACAGCGGCGATTTTGGAATCCACAATACCGGGTACGCGGTGGGTATCTTGCAAGTGACCATGGCACAACTGACCGGGGCCGCGATCGCGGGTGCGGAACTGCGTTACACACCGCCGGGGTTCGGTCCGACGGTGGTGGAGATTCAGCAGGTGAACGGCGGGAATCCGGTACAGGCCGGCGGGGCGTTCACCGTCGATTTCATGATCGAGGACGAAAACGGCGCGGCGATCAAGAAGGCCAATCTGAACCGGCTGATCTTGTACGTTTCAGGCCCGTCGGGCAATTTCCAGCGGGTGATCGGCGGCGACAGCAATCTGGCGCGGTTCACGCAGAACCCCGACGGGTCGTACACCTATGCGGCCGCGACGCCGTTTCCGTCGGTCTATCTGGCGCCGGTGAACGACTCGCCCGCGTTCGACGCCGGCGACGGGGAATTGACCGGTCAGCCGCTGGCCGAAGGAACCTACACGGTGCTGATCGAGGCCCGCCGGGTGTTCGGCGCGGTCCGCAAGGCCGGTGACGCGGCGATGGATTTCGTGGTGGCGACGGACGTGTTCAGTCCGCCGGCGTTGGAATCGCGCGAAGTGGTCACGCGGACGAAATGCAACGACTGCCACAACAACCTGCAACTGCACGGGAACCAGCGATTTTCCACGACGGGGTGCGTCGTGTGCCACACGAACGGGGCGGAAGACCGGATCACGAATCCGCCGACGACCGCGGGCGCGACCATCGAATTCGCGGACATGGTTCACCACATTCACCGCGGGATTGATCTGCCCAGCGTTGCGGCGACGGCCGACGGGGTCGATCCCTATCGGTACGCATTGATCGGATTCGGAAATGCAGTGCTCGATTTTTCCGATGTGGGGTTCCCGCCCATTCCGGCCGGTGTCCTGGATTGTGACGCGTGCCACGGGGACGCGGCGCAGGGCGAGGCCGTCTATGACCGGGTGACGCGGGCGAACTGCACGGGGTGTCACGAAGACCTCGATTTCAATCCGCTGTCGCCGCGGGCCGGCCTGGTGCTGAACCAATCGCATGCGTCGTTCGGCGAACTGACCGTGGCCGACCTGGAAGACCCGGCCTATCGGGTGGCCCCGGGGGGCGTGACGCACGCGTTCATTGACGACACGAGCTGCGCGAGCTGCCACGAACCGGCCGAGGTGAAGGCGGACCACACGCATCCGACGTCGCCGGACGACGAGGGGACGGAACCGGCCGTCGACATCGTCGCGATCGGGGGCATGACCGGCGGCGGGGGGACCTATTTTGTGGCCGGCGATTTCCCGCGGATCACGTTCAAATTGCGGAACAACACGACGGATCCCGTGCAACTGCTGCCGGGCGATCGGTCCATCGCCGACCGGATCGATTTCATCGTGGCCGGTCCGACGACGCTCTATCAGACGATCGTCACGGGTCTGCGGCCGTGGAGTAACGGCAACCGGGCGGCGCCGGTGGGCAACTGGATCGACAATTTCGCGGTCGATGGAACGTACACGTATGTCGCGACCACCGCCCTGCCGGCCGTCTATCCGGCGCAGGCCAATTCGATTGGCGATCCGCCGGCGGATCAGGTCTTCGGATATGCCGGCGGCTGGGGTCAGCAATACTCGCCCGGTGGCACGCCGCTGGACGCGGGGACGTATACGGTGTCGGGTTATGGACGGCGCATTACGCCGGTCGCGGGCGAACGTGAACCGATCCTGTCCGATCATTTCGACATCCCGTTCGGCGCGGATGAGCCGTTGGTGCCCTATTCCGGCACGGTGGAGACGGCGAGCTGCAACGCCTGCCACGGGGTGCTGGCGTTCCACGGGAATCAACGCGAGGGAGTCGAGACCTGTCTGGCGTGCCACACGGCCGGCACGCAGGACGGAGCCACGGCGGAAAGCGTGGACCTGCGGATCATGGTGCACAAGCTGCACAACGCCCGCAATCTGGACGTAGTGACGGGCGGCGGACGCTATGAACTGAATGGCAATGGCGGCGTCGCCGATTTCAGCCATCTGTTGATTTCGTCCATGCCCGGGGCGGCGGCCGAGTGCCGCGAATGCCACGTGAACGACGTGTGGAAGAGCCCGCCGGCGCGGGCGGACATGCGTTCGTGGATGGTGGCGTGCACGTCGTGCCACGACGGCGCGGACACGCTGGCGCACGTGAACATGATGACACTGCCTGGCACGTTTGACGAGCAATGCGTCAATTGCCACGGCGCGGGGAGACTGTTCGCGGTGGAGACGGTTCACGCGTCGCCGTGACGGTGTAACGCGCATTTTGATGGGACGTCAGTCAAGCGAACGGCGGTAAACACCCGCCGTTCGCTTTACAGCCTGCCCCAGGAACCCGCTCACCCCACCCTTCACGCTCCCTCCCCCGTCGCGTTCACCCCCCGAGTACAGGGGAGGGGGGAGTGAAGAGCGGACGACGATCCTGGGGCAGGCATTAAATAAGAACACACAAAAGAGAAACCGAGTTTCGTCCGCCCTCCGGGCGGAGAGAAATGGGGAATCCGATCCAGGGGCTGAAGCCCCTGGCTAAGACCGTGCGCCCTACGGGCGAGGATTCGCGAGACTTGCCGAAATCGGTTTCCTTATTCCGTGGTTCTATTTAGTGCTCCGTCGCACCTATTTCTTCGGGGTGGCACGGGCAAGCGTACTCGCTTGCCCGTGGTCTCCGACTTTCGGCGTGGACTGCGATTTCGACGTCCCGACCGATCGCACACGGACAACGGAGTACCGTTGTCCGTGCCACCCGACCCGAAATCATTAGCTGCGACGGAACACTAGATCGACGCGGCGTTTTCGTTGACGGCGTCGCCGAGGCCGAAGGCGGCGTGGACGGCTGCCAATGCGCGTGGGCCGTCCTGCCGGGGGACGACGCATCCGATGACGATTTCGCTGGTGGAAATGGCCAGGATGTTGATGTCCTCGCGGGCCAGGGCCTGGAACATGGTGGCGGCGACGCCGGAATGGGAGCGCATGCCCACGCCGACGGCGCTGACCTTGGAAACCTTTTCGCTGAATTCGACGGCGCCCATTTCGTGATCGCGGGCCAGACGGTCGGCCAATTCGCGGGCAATGGCGGCGTCTTCCGACGAGACGACGAAGCCGAGAATGGCGCTTTCGGCGTTTTGATAGAGGTTTTGGATGATGTCGTCGACGATGATGTTCTTTTCGGCGAGCGCGGCGAAGACGGTGGCGGCGAGGCCGGGGACGTTGGGGACGCCGGTCAGGCGGACGACGGCGAGGTCTTCGCGCAGGGACACGCCGCGGACGGCGACGGCTTCCATTCCTTCGGTGGGTGCGACGATCATGGTACCGGGTGCATCCGTTAGGGCGCTGCGTACCTGCATGGGCACGTTGAAGCGCATGGCGAATTCGATGGCCCGGCCGTGCATCACGCCTGCACCGGCCGACGCCAATTCGAGCATTTCATCGTAGCTGATGCGGTCGATCTTGCGGGCGTCGGGGACCAGCCGGGGATCGGCGGTGTAGACGCCGTCGACGTCGGTGTAGATTTCGCAGACGTCGGCTTGCAGGACGGCGGCGAGTGCGGCGGCGGTGGTGTCGGACGCGCCGCGACCCAGCGTGGTGATTTCGCCGGAATCGTCGATGCCCTGGAAACCGGCGATGATGACGATCTTGCCGGCGGCGAGTTCACGTTCGAGACGTTGCCGTTCGATGCGGCGGATGCGGGCGCGGGTGTGGACGCTGTCGGTGACCAGTCCCAGTTGGCCCGCGGTCAAGCTGATGGCTTCGCATCCGGCGTCGTTGATGGCCATGGCCATAAGGGCGATGGACACCTGTTCGCCGGTGGTCAGGAGCACGTCGAGCTCGCGTTTGGGCGGGTTGGAAGAGACTTCGTGGGCGAGTGCGAGCAACTGATCGGTGGTGTCGCCCATGGCCGAGACGACGATGACCACGCGGTGCCCGGCCTTGTGGGCGCGGATGGCGCGGCGGGCGGCGCGGTGGATTTTTTCGGCGTTGGCGACGCTCGTGCCGCCGAACTTCTGAACGGTCAGGGGCATGATGTGCATGGTACACGCGAAGAGCAGTCCTAGCGAGAAAGGCGAACGCGAAACGAACGAGGAATCACGATTCGTTCGAACGGACGGCTGAAACGCCGCCATCCGCTTCAGCCGTCCCTTCGGGACTAATCGAATCGGACACGGGGCGTTAACCCAGCACTGAAGTGCTGGGCTACGTTCATCGCGTCCCTGCGGGACGCTAGACACGTACTGGGCAGGATGCGCATGCCACCCCGGCGGCGGGCGGGTGTGGGTTGGTCAGGCGGGTTGTGCC
>JABFSN010000108.1 GCA_013140575.1 Phycisphaerales bacterium
CTGCAAATTGCCGGACGGGCGTACGCCGGATTGGATGATTACGCGCGTGCCGAGGCGGATCTGCGCGACGCGTTGCGGGCGAACCGATCGGACGTGGAGGCGATGTCCGCGTTGGCCGAGGTGCACGAACTCGCCGGCGAGCAGCGTCGGGCGATTCAGCAGCACGAGGCCATTCTGGAATTGAACCCGCTGCACGAGGCGTCGCGGGAGGCGTTGACTTCGCTGTATCTGCACGATCGGGAGAAGCATCCGGACGGACTGGCCCAGGCGGCGGCGCAGGTGGCGGAACTGCGGCGATTGTCGGCGTCGCCGCACCGGATTGCGCGCTGCGCGGCGCTGGTGGAATTGAGCAATTCCCCACCGGCGAACTGGGATCGATACCGCGAGACGCTGCGGGCGGCGCTGAATGAACACGGAGCGGATTGCCTGACGTGGACGCGGATCGGGCAGAGCTACGCGGGGCTGTCGAGGATCGACGAGGCGCTGGTCGCGTGCCAGCGGGCGTTGGAGATTGCGGCGGATGATCCGGAGGCACTGGAACTGGCGGCGGGGCTGCATGAGGTGTCGTTCGAGTATCGGGACGCGGTGAAGGTGATTGAGCGTTTGCTGGAGCGTCATCCGCGGCGGAAGGCGTGGAATGAACGGCTGTGGCGAAACCTGATGCTGGACCATTCGTTCGACGAGGCCTACGCGTGGGCGACAAAGCAACTGGAACGCAAGGACATGGATGCCGAGGAGCACGGGCAATGCCGGGCGCGGGCGGTGATGGCATTGGAGCGGGCGGAACGGCATGACGAGCAGATCGCCCTGCTGCGGCGCTGGCACGCGGAAGACGAGACCGATGCGAACGTCACGGCGTGGCTGATCGACGCCTATGCGTCGGCGAAGCGATTCGGCGACGCGGTGGAGGTGGCGGCGGAGGTTTACGCGCGTGACACGCAGGACCGGGCGGTCCGCGAGGAACTGCGGACGCGGTTGTTGGCCGCGGAACATTTCGATGGGGCGGGGCAGTTGCTGCTGGACGCGATGGAGACCGATCCGCTGGATGAGATACTGATGCGGCAACTGGTTCACGCGTTGACCGTCGCGGGCAAGCACGACGATGCGTTGGAGCTGCTGGACAATTACGCGGCCGAGAAGGAACGTGACGACTGGGTGTTCGACATGCGGACGGCGATCCTGCAGGACGCCCGGCGGTTTTCCGACGTGCTGCAGATGCTGAACGAACGGCTGCGGGCGGCGGAGCAATCGCAGGAGGCGGTCGCGTCGGGCGAGGTGCATGAATTCCGCCGGCGGATCGCAATCGCGCTGATGTTCGCGCAGCGGTTCGATGAAGCCGCTCAAAAGCTGCGCATGTGGATCGAGGAGACGCCGGAGGAGCGGGTGCGATTCGTTTTTCTCCAGTTGCTGTCGCAGTGCCACCAGAGCCGCGGCAGTGCGGCCGACGCCATTGAGGCGCTGGAGCGGGCCCACGCGCTGGCCCCGTCGGACGTGCAGTCCAACAACGACCTGGGGTACAGCCTGACCGACGCGGGATTGCGGATCGAAGAGGCCGAGCGGATGATTCGATTCGCGTTGTCGCGTGCCCCGGACAACGGGGCGTACATCGACAGTTTCGGCTGGTTGTTCTACAAGAAGGGGCGTTTCGACGACGCCCGGTTGTGGCTGAAACGGGCGGTGAACAGCAATGGCGGGCACGATCCGGTGGTGTACGACCACCTCGGCGATGCGCTCTGGCGATCGGGGATGGCCGACGAGGCCGATCGCCAATGGCGTCTGGCGGTGGAGTTGATTCAGGACAAGTCGAACGCGGATCGGCCGGATTTGAAGCGATTGCTGGGTCGGGTGCAGTCGAAGCTGGACGCCCGGTCGGCGGGGCGGGAGCCGGAGACGGCGCCGTTGGCCGCGCCGGCAGGGGATAGCGAAGGGAGCGATCGCACGCCGCCGACGTGAGGATTCATGGGGCGGAGTCTGTGTTAGGGCGCCGAGTACGAACTAAGTGTCATCAAGTGGCACCACTGCGGCAAAGTGGAGAGCACCGCGAGTCATCGATCGGTTGATTCAAAGCCGCGACTGTCCATGATCGGTTTTCGACGTTTAACCGGCCGGCGGTGATTTCGATAGTCCCGAGAAATCGGCGGACGTGCAAGGCGGCATTTCAGCCGTCCCTTCGGGACTTGGTGTGACGGGGGGTCGGTACCCCGCGTTGAAACGCAGGGCTACATTCATGCCTGCCGTTGGCAGGCGAATTGTCGAAAGACAAAACACGTCCCGGTCCGTAAGTGTTTGGGTATGGGAGGGGTTCCGCGATGTCCGGTCATTCCAAATGGTCGACGATCAAGCACAAGAAGGCCAAGCTCGACGCGCGGCGGGGCAAGAACTGGAGCAAGCTGGCCCGCGACATCACCATGGCCGCCAAGTCCAGCGGCAACCCCGAAGACAACCCGCGTCTACGGCTCGCGGTGGACAAGGCCAAGGGCGCCAACATGCCCAAGGACACCATCGAGAAGGCGATCAAGAAGGGCACGGGGGAGCTGGCCGGCGAGAGTTATGAAGAGATCGTGTACGAGGGCTACGGAGCGGGCGGCGTGGCCATCATGGCCAGGGCACTGACGGACAACCGCAACCGGACGGCGGGAGAGATCAAGAAGATTTTCGAACGCGGCGGGGGAAACCTGGGGGCGTCGAACTGCGTGGCGTGGATGTTTTCGACCAAGGGGGTCGTTATCGTCGGGACGGAGGGCGTGTCGGAGGAACGACTGATGGAGGTGGCGCTGGAGGCCGGGGCCGAAGACGTCAAGTCGTACGACACCGAGCACGAAGTCACCTGCACGCAGGACGTCTTCATGGCCGTCCGCTCCGCCATCGAATCGGCGGGCATCGCGGTCAAGTCGGCCGACATCACCACGGTCGCGGGCAACTACGTTTCGCTGGACGCGGAAAACGCCCGCAAGATCATCAAATTGGTCGAAATGCTGGAAGACCAGGACGACGTGGAGAGCGTCGCGACCAATCTGGATATTCCGGATGAGGTGATGAAGCAGCTATAGGGTTGCGGCATTGCGAGAAGCCGCGACCTCCGTCGAGTCCATGTTCGACCGGCGATGAGATTCAATGTCCTACGTCGCGGCCGCGACGGCTTGTTCGAAGAGGGCCAGGCCGCGGTCGAGTTCGTCGGCGTTGACGCAGAGGGGTGGGGCGAAGCGGATGCCGTGCTCGCCGCAGCCCAGCAGGATCAAACCGCGTTTGAACGCCTCCTGAACGATGGTGTTCCGCAGAGCGGTCGACGGGCGGCCGGACTTGTCGAGGGCGGTGGCGCCGACCATGAGGCCCAGGCCGCGGGTCTGGCCGATGGACGGGTGCCGCGTGGCGATTTCATTCAGCTTGCGTTGCAGCGTTTCGCCCAACTGGGCGGCGTTGCGCATGTATTGCGATTCGATCAATTCAATGGTGGCAAGGGCCGCGGCGCAGGACACCGGATTGCCGCCGAAGGTGCTGCCTTGCGCGCCGGGCGGCCAATTCATGATGCGGGCGGGGGCGACGAGGGCGCCGATGGGCATGCCGCTGGCCACGCCCTTGGCGACGCAGACCAGGTCGGGGACGACGCCGAAATGCTCGCAGGCGAACCACTTGCCGGTGCGGCCCATGCCCGATTGGATTTCGTCGGCGACGAGGAGGATGCCGTGTTTGTCGCACAGGGCGCGGAGGTCAACGAGGAACGGGGCCGGCGGGACGATGTACCCGCCCTCGCCTTGCATGGGTTCGACGAAGATGGCGGCCACCTCGTCGGGCGCGGTTTGGCGTTTGAAGATGTTCTCCACGGACGCGATGTTTCCGTATTCGGCGTGCGCGACCATGGGAATCAGCGGGCCGAAACCCTGCTTCTGACGCACTTTCGAACTGGTCAACGATAACGCCCCCATCGTCCGGCCGTGGAAGGCGCCGTGGAAGGCGATCAATCCCTTGCGGTCGGTGTGGAAGCGTGACAGTTTGATGGCGGCCTCGATGACCTCGGCGCCGCTGTTGGTCAGCAGGACGCGTTTGGGATCGCTGCCGGGGGCGATGGCGGCCAATTTTTCGGACAGGAGGACCATGGGTTCGTAATAGAAATCGCTGCCGCAGATGTGGATCAGGTTGTCGGCCTGGCGCTTGATGGCATCGACCACGGTTGGGTGGCAATGCCCGGTGGCGCAGACGGCGATGCCGGCCGCGAAATCGAGGAAGCGGTTGCCGTCGACGTCCTCGACGACGCAGCCCAGGGCGCGGCGGGCGACGAGGGGGAAATCGCGGGTGTTGGAGGGCGATGTGACGGCCTGGTCGCGTTCGATCCACGCCCTGGCCCGCGGGCCGGGAAGGTCGGTCACCAGGTGCGGGGCATGGCCGAGGTCGGCGTGGGACGAAGACGCTTTCGATTTCAGTTCGCTGGTCGGCGGCATTCGGTCACCCTCCGGGAGTTTCGAGAAACAGTTTCGGCGTTCTTGAACCGCCGCCGTGAATCGGCATCGCGGTTCGATGGCCATTATATCGGCCCGCGGGGCGTTGTCAGGCGATGGCCGGCGGGAGGGGATCCCCGCGAGACGGGGTGCGAGAAGCGATGCCCGCGCCGGCGGAATCGACATGCTCGTCGAGTTCGAACCGGCGCGTGCGCAATATTGGCATTGCCCAAACGGTGGGGACGGTGATAGGATTCCTTGGCAACGAAGATTAGGGTCGTAGCGATCATCGAATCGTATCTTGATTCGATGCGGTTCCGTTCGACGAGAGGTGGGCGAATGCCATCGCGAATGGAGGACTTTCGACGGAAGGTCGCACTCGGACAATACGAACTGACCGGTCATGCGAAAGACGAAATGGAGCAGGATGGATTCACCATTCGAGACGTCAAGGCCGCGATCTATTCCGGCAAGGTTGTGGGCACGCAACGCCACGGGGTCGGACGGCGGAAATATGTCGTTCGCGGCGGGGCAGTCGACGGACGAGTCGCGACGTTGATCTGCCGCCTGACGGAATCCGGCGGGCTGCGCATCATCACGGTGTTCGAGGGTCGATGATGAAGTTTGATTCGTGCGAATCGTGCGGCGGCCGAGTGCGCGAGCGCCGGGTCACGGTCGATCTGCGCCGCGCAGCTCGATTGTACGTTTTTTATCACGTCCCCATCGGCGTCTGCACCAAGTGCGGCGAACGCTACTACCCCGGACCCGTGCTCGAGCGGCTCGACGAACTGGCCGAACACGGAATGAACGGGGGCAAGAAGCTGTCCGTCCCGACGTTTGATTTCGCGAGCGTGGCGTAACACTTCGCCGCCGTGCATGGGTAGCGCGGGAACCGACGCCGCTGAGACCGCGTTGCAAATCGGACAGGATGGGGCGACGTCGACAGCCTACGCATTCCCGATCTCAGGCGTCGAATCGCCCGATCGAACACTCTGCACAAGTCTCCAGACGGATTCGCCGTCAAGGAGTTCGATGGGTCGACCGGTGGCGAACCGAACGGCGTCACCCGTGAACGCACCGCAGGCGGCAATCACGGCGCGTGTGGCGCCAATTGCCGTCATGACTCCGTACACTTCCCGCACCGTTCGTACACCGACCTTCCACGCCTTCCAATGTTTGCACTGAACCACGACGGTCTCGCCGTTGCGGCGCAATAATATGTCGACGCCTCCGTCGGCACCGCCGCCGCCACGTTCTTCGACCGTGAATCCCTGCCGTCGATAGGCTTCGGCCATCAGCGACTCGAATTCGCGCCAGGACATCCGTCGAATCGAGGCGACGCCCGACTGCCGATCCAAATTGGCACGGCGGGCGTGCCTCGCGGTCATCGACATGAGCCAGGCGAACAGGACGCCGCCTCCGAACAGGGCGCCCAAAAGCCGATTCACCGCCGTCCCCAGGGCAAACGCCAGGATCGCGACCACCGGCCCGGCCCATCGAGGCGCGACGAGGAAAAGAGTGTACAGCGATTCGAGTGGATTGGCCTCGCTGTTGCGTCGGCGTCGCAACTTCACACCTTGTTGTTGGGTGTATCGGCGGCGCGGGTGCCGTCGGGGAGGGGAATGAAGGTGTAGTCACCGAAGAGGTTGGGGGCTTCGCGTTGGAGGATGCCGAGGATTTTGGCGGCGACCACGCGGATTTCGGTTTCGGCGTGCTCGTTGCAGCGCATTTCGATGAAATGGCGGAGCGATCGGGCGTTTGCGGTGACGAAGATTTTGGTTTCGGTGGCGTTGGGCAGAACGGACCGGGCGGCCTGGCGGGACATTTTGCGGCGGAGGGTTTTGTCCTCGATGTGGGTGAATTGTCTGTCGAGGCCGTCGAGGAGTTTGATGTAGGCGGCGCGGGCGTTTTCCATGGCTCCGCACCAGATGTCGTGCAGCGCGGCGTCGTTGGCGATGCAATCGGGTTCGACGAAATCGGCAGTCGATTCGTCGACGTACCGTTGTGATAATTGTGAGTAACCGAAGCCGGCGCGATGGCGGACCAGTTCGTGGGTGAATGATCGGGACACGCCGGTGATGATGAAATTCCAGACGCAGTGTTCGAGCACGCTGCCGTGCTTGACGCCGATGATGCGGTCGAGGTAGGCGGCGTTGCCGCCGGGGCGGGGCTTGGCGAAGCTCATGTAACAGACGCGGCCGGCGATTTCGGACAGCTTCTGACCGGCGACGTCGGTGTCGGTGGACCAGCCGTCGATGTCGTGGTCGGACAGGAAGCGATCGATTTCGGCGTCGTTGGTGGTCTGACGGCCGACGAGGTAGACGTGGGGTTCGCGAATGATGCGCACGGCGGTTCCTTCCCAAATCGAATGATACGTCCCGTGACGGCGGGCAGGGCGTATATAGTCGCGCGGGCCTGCGTTGGCAACGCGGCGAAACGCGTCTAAGATTCGCGTCGTCGCGACGTCGCGGGCCGCACGAGAAAGACGGCGGAAAGCAGAACGGCCGCGACCCGGTTCCGTTTCGGCCGCGGACTTGCGTCCGGGGTTCTGAAATCGGCGCCGCGACTCGAGCACCTGACCGCGCCGGAGCGCCCGCAAGATTTCGATGATCCAGCGAGAAACTGAATCCGTGAACGAACCGATCCCCGCCGGGCTGCGGCGGGATTTACCGGCGCTGGCGGAGCGGGTGCTAATCATTGGGCTGGACGGGGCGACGTTCGATATTTTGACGCCAATGATGGACGCGGGGCGGATGCCGAATCTGCGGGCGTTCGTGGAGCGGGGGGTGTGCGGGGCGCTGGAATCGACGCGACCGCCGATCACGCCGGCGGCGTGGACGACGTTCATGACCGGCAAGACGCCGGGGACGCACGGGGTGATCGATTTTGAGCGATACGATCCGCACACCGACCGGTTGAGTTTCAACAGCGTGCAGTCCGTGGGGCACGTGCGGAACATCTGGCGGATGTTGGGCGACAAGGGGTTGCGTGTCGGGGTGATCAACGTGCCGATGACGTATCCGCCGCGGCCGGTGAATGGGTTCTTGATTACCGGTTTCGAGACGCCGGGCACGGACGTCGAGTTCACGCACCCGCCGGGATTGAAAGACGACATTCTGACGCGGTGGCCGGGCTATACGTTTAAGACGACGTGGAAGCGGACGACGTGGCGCGGGGCGCGGGCGTTCGCGGACAATCTGAAACGCATTTGCGACAGTTTTCACAACGGCGTGGAGGTGACGCGTTTCTGCGGGGACCGGTACGGCTGGGACGCGCTGATGATCGTGTTCAAGCTGGTGGACAATCTGCAGCACAAGACGTGGAAATATCTCGATCCGCGATGGCGCGACGATGATCCGCGGCGGGCGGCGATGGTGGCCGACTGTTTCAACGAATTGGACGTGGCGCTGGGCGGGCTGTTCGAATACGCCGAATCGAACCGGGCGCATGTGTTCATCATGTCGGACCACGGGCACGGCAGTCTGGAAGGGAAGATTCAGCCGAATCTGATGTTGAAAGAGTGGGGGTATCTGCATCTGGAGACGGGCGGGGCGCAGTCGCGGACGCGGGCGGCGGGCATTTTTCGGCGAGCGTTCGGCCGCAAGAAGGGGAAGTTCGCGACGCATCAGCAAATCGACGGCGAACTGGCGGTGGATTTCGGCCGGACGCGGGCGTGCGTGATGCACGCGGGGATGTACGGGTTTTTGTATTTGAATCTGAAGGGGCGGCAGCCGACGGGGATCGTCGATCAGGCCGACTATGAATCGCTGCGCGACGAATTGCGGGGACGGTTTCTATCCGCCGGCATTTCGGATGCGGCGGGTCGGCCGATCAAGGCGTTCACACATGCGTTCAAGCCGGAAGAGCTGTACGGTTGTTCGCGCGTGGGGCGCGAGTGGATGCCGGATTTGTTGTTGGCGCCCATCGATGGGTTGGCCGTCGTGCGGAAGATCCGCGGTTCGCGACCGGTGCGGTGGTTCGGTCCGCGGAAGATCGAGGGGACGCATCGGCTGGACGGCATGTTCGCGATGGCGGGCGACGGCGTCGTCCGCGGCGTGACGCGGCGCGAGCGGATCATCGACGCGACGCCGACGATGCTGGCCATGCTGGGCTTGCGGATCCCGGACGATTTGGAGGGCCGGGTCATGACCGACCTGTTCGATCGGCCGATTCAATTCGAGCATGAATCCGCGGAGCGGGCGACGGCGGTCGCTGCCGGGGGCGATGTGTATTCGGAGCGCGAGCAGCAGGTTCTGACCGAACGGCTGGCGGATTTGGGGTATCTGGAATAGCGACAGTCTGATGTGATGCGTCGAAGACACGGCAACGGTGCAGGATGCCATGACGCGCGGATGGGGGATATCAGTACTGGCGTTGTCGGTTCCGGCGGTCAGACCGCGGGTAATCCGGCGCATCACGACGGACGCGAGTTACTGACGCAGGACGGTGTGGACGGTCATTTCCGATCATGGGGCATCAGGACGCTAAACCATTGCGGCGAATCAAGTTAGCGGTCAACGCCCGATAGTTTCAGTCGCCATTTAGACGTGCCGATAATCCATCGCCAGCCCGCGCGAGCCGTTGGGTTGCGCGTGCGGATGCGCCATGGGTACGGGGAACGGGTTCTTGGCAATCAAACCGTGTAATCAGGAGGCGGCGATGCTGAACCCGGCGCCATTTGGTGACGGCACCGATCCGCGGCTTTTTTATGAGTCGCGCGGGCACATGTTGTGTCTGGGTGCGCTGCGAATGGCGGTGGCCGGCGGCGAGCGGCTCCACATCCTGACGGGCGACGCGGGCACGGGCAAAACGCTCGTCGCACAGTGCCTGGCGCGGTCGGTGGACCCGGTGGACCGCGTGGGGTGGGTCCGGTGTCGACCGGACGATCGCGGCGGGATTCTGTTTCGCATCGGCCGGGCGTTGGGAGTCGATCCGGCCGGTCGGAATGCGGGGGAGTTGACCGGATCGATTGAGGCGGCGGTTAAGGCAACCGGGGGTCGTCGGGCGGTGGCGATCCTCGACGACGCGCAACATCTGTCGGCGGAGTCGGTTCGCGAGTTGACGGAGGCGGCATCGGTCGGGGCAACGGCGGGCGGGGAGGCGTCGGGGTTGCAGATCGTGTTGGTGGGGGATCCGACGCTTTTGAAGGTCGTGGACGGCGTCGAAGCGTGGCGCGAACGAACCGCGGCGGCCATTCGAGTGAATCCAATGGGCGTACGCGAGGCCAAGGGATATGTCGAATCGCGGTGGATGGTGGCGTGCGGGGCGGACGCGCTGCCATTTACGGATGAGGCGTTGACGGAGATCGCGATCCGAGCGGGCGGTAATCCGCGACGGATCAACGAGTTGTGCCGAACAACGATGACCGCGGTGAAGGCGGTAAGCCGCGACATCGTCGAGTGGCGCGATGTCGAAGAATGCAAGGCCGAATCAACCGGGGTGGCGAGGGAAACGGCGAAAGGCGAGCAGCGAAAAGCGAAGGCATTGCCGGCGCGGCTGTTGAACATGGTGAGGCGGACGCCGCGGGAGAGGATTTTGCGGCGCCTGGTGGAACCCGCATCACCCAGGCGCGGCACCGTGGCGGGGAGTTTGACGGCGGTGGAAGGCGGTCGTACGCAGCCGAGGACGATCGTAAGGCCGGTAGCCCGAACAACGGATGACGGAGCCGTTGCGCACGAAGTCGGTATTGAAGGGAGTTCGGAAATGGCCGGGACAAATCGAAGCGAGACCGGGCAAACCGGCGACGTCGGATACAGGCGGGACACCGAGCGGACATCGGACGTGGAGCGCATCGCGGCCGGCGTTTCGCGGGCGGTGGAGTCGGCGGTGGCATCGAGGATTGAGACCGACGCCGTGCGACGGCTGACGGAGCGGTTGGAAGCGGCGTTGGAACGCAGCCCGTCGACGATTCGCGCGCTGGAACAAGCGACGCGCCGGACCGAGGAAGTCACGGGTCGAATGGCGGCCGATCTGCAGGTCGCGGAGGATCATCAACGGGCCATTGACGAACGTGTGTCGGGTTTGGGGGAGACGTGCGGGCGGGCGGACGACGTGCAGATCGGGCTGACGGAGATCGTTTCGCAGTTGAGCGAAGTGGGACGGATGTCGCAGCAGAAGGCGTCCGCATTGCTGGAGGGGGTGACGCGCGGGGAATCCGAACGCCAAGGACTGGACCGGCTGGTCAAATCGGCGGGAAAACTGTCGGAGTCGTTGTCGGCGCAGCAGAAAACGCGGGGGGAGGCGTTCGAACGGGAGCTCGATGGGTTCGCGAGGGGACGGCTGGACGCGTTTTCGGCGGCGTTGGATGAGCGGATCGAGAAGATGGACGTTGGGGCGATTGAGACGCGGGTCCGGTCGGCGATCGAACGAGCGGAGGCGGACGTTCAGAAGCGGATGACGCGCCTGGTGGAGGAATACGTCCGGCAGTTCGAGGAGGCGGCGGACGGGAAGTTGACCGCGTTGGGCTCGCAGCTACAGGCGTCGCGAGAATCGGTGCGGATGGTGGCCGAATCGACGCGCGAGGCGCAGGAGATTCTGTCACAACTGATCGACCGCGAGGCGAGGGTGACCGGCACGGTGTCGGCGATGACGGAGTTGGGCGTTCGCGGGGATCAAGCGGCGGCCGGCGTGCAGGAGTGTGTGGAGGTGTTGTTCAAGGCGACGCGGGAGGCGCAAGGCGTCGTCTCGCAGCTGCTCGAAGGTGAGGCAAGGGCATCGGCCACGGTGTCGGCGCTGACGGAGTCGTTCGTTCGCGGAGATCAGGCGGCGGCCGGTGTGCGGGAGTGTCTGGAGGGTTCGTCGAAGACGACCGAGAAGATCGAACGGCTGATTCAGGACGTCTGGACGGTTACGACGACGGCGCAGGAGCGTGCCCGGCAATTGACGGAACGGTGCGAAACGACGGCGGGGACCATCGAATCGGTGCGGGCGGTTCAGCGGGAGGCGGAGGAGACGATTTCCACGCTGGCGGACCACATGGGCGGCGCGCGGCAACAGGCGACCGACCTATCCGAGGCCATCGACCGTTCGGAGGACACGATCCGGCGGGCGGACGAGGCCGTCGAATCGGTGACGGAGACGTGCCGGGAGTCCACGGAACGCATCCGCGTCGCGCAGGACCGTGTGAACGAGGTCATCGAGCGTGCTGAGGACGCAATGACCCAGGTGAACCACGCGGTGGTGACGGCGGCTGGGACGAGCGAGCGAATTGTGGACGACGCGGCTGCGCGCATGAATCAGAAGGCCGCCGGCGCCGCGGATGTCGTCGAGCGGCTGGACCGTTTGGTGGCCACGGCGAGCGAGCTGGTCGAGCGGTCCGGCGAGCAGATGGAGATCGGCGACCCGTTGGTCGAGCGATTGGAGAAGGCGAGCGCGACGGCGAACGAATCGGCGGACGCCATCGGCAAACTGCTGACGTCCGCGGAGGACGCCATCGCGACGTACGGTCCGGCGCTGGCGCAGGCGGCCGACGTGATGGGGAAGGTGAACGAGGCGGTGGTCCGGGCGGCCGGCGTGAGCGAACGGATGACCGTGCAGACCGGCGCCGGATCTGAGACGCTGCAGCGCATGAGCGGGGCTACCGGCGCGGCGGAACAGCTTGTTGAGCGGGTGCGTTCCATGGTGGACGCGGTGGGGGCGGCCGTCGGGGAACTGGATGACCGCATCGGTCACGCGGAATCGGTGTCGGCGTCGGTTCGGGAAACGATCGAGGCGTCGCACGGGGCGATCCGTTCGGTGTCCAGCGCGGTCAATGCGGCCAGCGGCGAAGTGGCGCGGGTGGCGGATGCCACGCGTTCGGCCGAGCAGTCGGTGCTGACGTTGAACGAGCGCATCGAATCCCAGCGGGCGATGATTGACCGGGCGGATGCGTGTTCGCAACGGACGGTGAAGCAGGTCGAGGCGCTGGGGGCGGCGATCAAAAAGAGCGAGACGGTGGAGCGGTCGCTTGCGGAGTCCACGACGCGGGGCGACGAGGTCGGCCAGGCGGCCGCCGAGTTGCTGGCGACCGTCGGGCAGCGGTGCGAGGCGCTGGAGGCGAGCGCCCGGTTCATCGACGAGTCGGTGGAGCGTGCCGAGGCGCTGCGCGTCAAACTGCAACAGTTGCAGACCAAGGCCGACGCATTCGCCCACCAGTTGAACGGGATGCTGTCCGACCCGGCGCGAATCGTCGAGGAGGCCCGGTCGCAGGCGGGCCAGCTGGACGGCGTGGTTCGCGCGGTGCGGAAGGTGTTCGGGGGGTTGAGCCGGACGAGCCTGCAGGCCAATCAAGACGTCACGCGTTTCGCGGAAGTCAGCCGGGAGGCGGAGACGCGGTTGGCGCAAATGACGTCGGAGACCAAGCGGGCGTCGGAGATGCTGCGGGAGTGGGTGGCGGAGGCGTCGCACGCGCAGTCGCGTCTGTCGCGAACGCTGTCGCAGGCGCCGGGGATCGGTCAGACGCATCCGACGGTGACATTGGAGAATCTCGCCCGTTCGTCCGAAAGCATACCAGACGTGTTGAAGGGGAATACGCGGCGCGCGACCGGAAGCGGAGAGGCGATCGTCCGGCCGTCGCCGGTTTCGAAGCCGGCGACCGGATCGAGTCCGACCGAGCGACGTCCGATGGATCGGGCGATGCCGCGAGGACGCGGCGTGTCCGATCGGCTGACGGAATGGAACGAGACGGGCGAAACGGGCGGAATTACGCGGCTGCCGCGCGGTCGCGACCTGTCCGCGTTACACGACGAATCCGGGAAGGCGGCCGATACCGTTGGGGTCGTGTCCGGCGGGAAGCCGTAGGCAATCGACACTCGGGAATTCGATCGGTCGATGGTATCAGAGGCCGGAGGAATGAGCGAAGGGGAGGGTATGGACGAACATCAACTACGGCATCCGTTCGACGAAGCCGTCCGGCAGATTCATTCGGAGATCCGCTTGGCGCATGCGGCGCTGCTTCTGGCCGAGGATGCGTACGACAACGTGTCGCCGCCGGCGTACCTGGCGCGCCTGGACGCGATGGCCAAACGGGCGGACGAGGGTTCGCCGCGCACGGCATCGGACCGGGTGTCGGCATTACGGCAGGTGCTGGTGGACGGCGAGGGGCTGCAGGGCAATCTCGACGACTATCACAACCCGGACAATCTGTATCTGAACCGGGTGCTGGATACGCGGCGCGGCGTGCCCATTACGCTGGGAACGATCTGGATCGACGTGGCCGACGCGCTGGGTTGGCCGATCGTGGGCATGGACATGCCCGGTCATTTTCTGCTGCGTTACGACGGGGACGACGAGGAGTTGCTGATCGACCCGTTCAACAACGGGCACGAGGTGTCGCGGGCGTTCTGCGCGGAAATGACCACGCGCTTGTTCGGGCCGGAGTTTCAATTGACCGAGGCCCATTTCGCGGCGATCAGTCCGCGGGGTCTGCTGGGGCGAATTCTGGGCAACATCTACGCGTTCAACGTCCAGCGGGAAGATTGGCCGCAGGCGGTCTGGGCGCTGCGGCGGTTGAACGCCGTGTCCGCGGACGACGCGGTGCTGCTGGCCGAGCTCGGTCGCTTGGAGACGAAATTGGGGGACCTGGATTCGGCGTCGCGGTCGCTAAAACACGCGTTGAAGCTGGCCCAGGGGACCGAGCACGTGGCCACCATCAATCATCATTTGTTTGAAGTGCGGCGGTTGATCAACGAGCGGAATTGACAGAACCGTGCTACCGGGCGGTTCGTCCACATTTCTTCGCGGAATCCCGGCGGACATTTCGGCAATGGGAGTGGAACGCCAGTGGGCGTCACGGCTGGGCGCGGACATGAAACCGCGTTATCATCCCGTCCGTGGAATAATCTGGAGAGCTTGCCATGAATGAATCCACCCGGAATCCGTCTGATACGTGGAGGGAATACGACCATTGCGCGCGATTGGAGCAGGAACTCGTCTAGAGCCGCTGGACGTTTTTCACGGCGCTTCTGTCGGTGAGCTTCGTCGTCGGCGGGCTGACGCTAAATCAGTTGCAGGCGCTGGGCCGTGTGCTGGGAAAGACGGGATTCGCGTTCGGTTGGTTGATCTTCATGTCCGGGTTCTATCACTATTGGTGGTTTCATCGGAAAAGCCACGATTTGCGGGACCACCTGTGCGCCCTTGAAGAATCGCTGGGAATTCACGTCTATCGGATTCGGACGCGACGCCCGACCATTGCCGGTGTGAAGATCTATCATCACTGGGCCATCGACTTCCTGGCGGTTTGCTAACCGGCGATGCTGGTGCTTGTCCTGTTGCGGTGAGGATCGTCAAACCCCCTTTCGACACGGCGCGCGTCGGCCGCGCGTACAAAACAAAACGGGCGGGAGGTGAATCACCTCCCGCCCGTCGGATTGCATGCGGGCACCTGAATGGCTCGAGCGCAAACGACTCGCACGCGTGGTGCGAATGCGGTCAGACGCTTAGAAGTTGACCGGCAGATCGAAGTTCGACGCCATCAGGCGGGCCTTCGTCACGGTCACGAACGGGTTTTCCGAAATCTTGGTCACAAACAGCGGCTCGCAACCGATCATGTTGATCAGCGGGCTGCGGCCCGGCGTCACGCCGTCTTCGGGGATCCGGACCAGGTGGCCGCTCCAATTGCAGATGTACGTGCCCGGCTCCTGGATGGAGTCGAACGGGACGCACGTGCCCGGGGCGCAGCCAAACGAATTCGTGTTCTGATAAGCGGCCTGTGTGGTTTTCGCGTTGCTCATGGAGGAACTCCTCTAAAATCCTAACTGTCACTATGGAATACGAGACGAAACCGCTCGCATGCAAATCCAAAATTTGTTGGGTGCGGGGGGATCGTGTGACCGTGGGCACCGACCTTGAACGCGGGCTTTCCCGACCGCGCCGTGTAACCTTCGCACGTTGACAGCCCTATTTACGGCAGTTTGAACGGGTGAATTGAAGTTAATTTCGCGCAGAGAGCGGGTGGGCGCCCGTCCCCGGTGACTCGCAAGTCAGGCGCCCTCCGCCGCGATCGGTCGGGTTATGGACGCAGGGAGATAATGTTGAATCGGGCGGCGCCGGAATCGTCATTGACAGTGCTGAGAAGTCGGCCGCCCGTGATTTCGCCGGGCCGGGCGACGACAAGCGCGCTGGGATGCAGGTTTCGGCCGAGGATGCGGTGGAACACGTCCGATTGCGTGGTCATGACGAACGGGCCGAACGACTCCACACGGTGGAAGCCGTCGGTGGGGCGGACGTAGTCGACGGATTTCCCCCATCGATGGAACTCGGCGGGATCAACGGGCAGCAGGAGCAGGGCGATGATGTAGGATTCGCCTGAAAACCAGTGGCGCTGGGCGTCTTCCTGGTCGGACACGAAGACGCGGTCGTAATCCGCGACGAGGGGACGAATGGCACGCATCGCGTTGCATAGATCGACCTGATAACGCGATGTCACCACCGGATCGCGTGCCCATTCGAAATAGTAATGATATAGATTCCGGCCCGCGGCCAAGAGAATGCCCGCCGCGCACAGCGCGTTGACAGCGTGTCGTTTGGATCCCGACGTGACGAACGGGGACACGATTGCCTGGCAGCCGATCGCCGCCAGCCACGGAAAGACCGGTAATCCGCAGGCGGATCGCAGTGCGTGCGGTCCGTCGATGGTCAATGACGCGGTCACCGGATGCAGGATCAGCCACGCGAGCGGCACGGCGTACCATCGTTGGGTTCGAACCCGGCTGATTGCGACCACGACGCCCACGATCATGAACATCACCACGACCGGGTCCAGTTGCCCGTGGGCACGCGGCGATAGAATGACGGACGGGTCGCCGTGGGTGATCAGCCACACCGGCGAAAAATGCGCTGCGTAGTTTCGGGTGGCGGTCAATAGGGCTGACGCGAATGAATCCGCGTTGTGGAAAACGGACACCTGCCGGGCGCGGGCGGTGACCTGATCCCATCGCGTGACGTGTACGTAAATCAGCGGAGCGGCCGTCATCATGAACGCCGCAACGCCGGTCAGCATCGTGCGGCGCCGGTCACGGGTCCGCCACATCGCCGCGATGTCCCGCCGGAACATCAGCAGTCCGGCGAATACCATCGACGGCGTGAAGACGCGCATGGACCCGTAGGTGTAAAGACTGGTGGCGAGTACAACCCCCGCGCCCACACATGGAGCGGTCCGCAAGACGATCCTGTTCGACGCGGAGGCGGCGATCGGTTGGGCGATGTCGGTCGCCAGTGTTTGGGCGGGGTCGATTGCTAATGCAGGGTTGTGGCTACGCGGGCGAACGGCGCGGACGAGGAACAACAGTCCAACGACCGCGCAGGCCGGGGTTAGGGATGATTCGTGTCCGAATCGCGACAATTGCACGTGCCAGGGCGAGACGGCCAACATGAGCATGGCCCATAAAGCAGTCGTTCGGTCGCCGAGCCGCGCGACGAGGGCATGGAGCGCCCAGACGGTGATGACGCCGAAGACGGCCGCGGGCATGCGCGTGGACCACACCAGCCGTTCCGGTCCGGCGATGGCGTGAAAGGGAATCGTCAGATAGGCATAGACCGCCCCGCGATAATCGGCCCGGCCGAACGCTTCCAGAACCACCGGAAACGGCACACCCCAGCGGTCGCGGCCGGTTTTCAGGAGCGAATAGCCGTCGTAGCCGTTGCTGGCCTCGTCGTGGTTGATGCCCGGCGGCACGGCGTCGAGGGCGATCAAACGGAGCGCGGCCGCCGTCAGCAGAATGGCAACGAACGCGATGGTGTGGCGGTTCGTTTTCATCGACGGGTCAAGGTACCGTTGTGGGGTACGCGGCACCAGCGTTGTCAGCCGTGTTTCGGACCGGATAATCTGACGACAGTGAAACAACGAAAACTGCCATACGCAGCCGGGCCGTTGTCGGCCGTTGTCCGCGTGCCGGGTTCCAAAAGCCTGACCAACCGGGCGCTTGTTGCTGCCGCGCTGGCCCGTGGTACGTCGGTGTTGTCCAACGCGCTATTCGCCGACGACACCGGGTGCATGATGGAGGCGCTGCGGCAGATGGGGTTTTCCATCGCGACCGACGTCCGCGGCGGGCGCATCGAAATCACCGGGTTCGGCGGGCAAATACCGGCCATCGACGCCGATTGCCACTGCGGCAATTCGGGCACGACCATTCGATTCTGCGCCGCACTGGCGGCGCTGGGGCGCGGTGAGTACACGTTTGACGGCGTCGCGCGCATGCGTGAACGCCCCATCGGGCCGTTGTGCGATGCACTTGCCGCGCTGGGCGCGGGGATCGAATACACGGGCGTCGATGGGTGTCCGCCGGTCACGATCCGATCGCGCGGTTTGACCGGCGGCACGGTGCAATTCAACAGACCCGTATCCAGCCAGTTCATTTCGGCGTTGTTATTGGCCGCACCGGCCGCGCAAGACGACGTCCTGATCGAGATCAATGGACCCTTGGTCAGTCGGCCCTATGTGGCCATGACCACGGCCGTCATGGACGCGTTCAACGTGGCGGTCATCGCCGACGAACGCGGCGGCGCCTATCGGTTCATCGTGCCCGCGCCGCAGCATTACGCCGCGCGGCACTATGCGATCGAACCGGACGCGTCGAATGCGTCCTATTTCCTGGCCGCGGCCGCTATGGCCGGCGGGTCGGTGACGGTTGAGGGGTTCAATGCCAACAGTCTGCAGGGCGACGTGGGTTTCGTGCACGTGCTGGAACGGATGGGATGCCGCGTGTCGCGCCACGACGACCGCATTACAGTTCAAGGCCCGCCGCGCGACATGCCGCTAAAGGCGCTGGAAATCGATCTGAACGACATGCCCGACATGGTCCAGACCGTCGCGGTTCTGGCGTTGCGGGCCGACGGACCGACCACGATCGAAAACGTCGCCAATCTGCGGATTAAAGAGACCGACCGAATAGAGGGCGTCGCGACGGAACTGCGCAAACTGGGCGCCCAGGTCGAGGAAGCAATCGACGGACTAACCATTCACCCGCCGGAACGTCTAACGCCATGCCTGATCGACACCTACGGCGACCACCGCATGGCCATGTGCTTCGCATTGGCCGGTCTGGTCTGTCACGGCGTGACCATCAACGGCGCCGACTGCGTGTCCAAGACGTTTCCCGATTTTTTTGAACATTGGGAGGCGATGGTGGGCGGTCTCCGGTAATGCTGTTACGGATGACGCGGCGCCGGACCATGCGTTCGTGAATCGTGCTGTCTATTCAAGCTGACCGGTCACGGTTTCCGATAAGCGCGTGCACGGACTGAACCGGAGGGAGCGCTGATGGCCGACGTATTGGATCAAACGGAAGTGGACGCCCTGCTGGCGGCCGTGGAGTCCGGGGGGACGGAGCATGCGGCCAGCGCAACGTTTGCGCGTCGTGAGGCGGAGCGCCCGCGCGACGTGCAATCCTACGATTTCAAGCGCCCGGAGCGGGTCAGCAAGGACCAGATGCGGGTGCTGGAGAGCATCCACGAGGGGTTCGCCCGGAATTTCGGGGCGGCGCTGTCCGGCTTTTTGCGAACCATCATCGAAGTCCGCGTCGCCACCGCCGAGCAGTTGACCTACAGCGAGTTCATCCATTCGCTACCCAATCCGACGAATTTCAACCTGCTGACGGCCGAACCGCTGGAAGGGCAGATGTGCCTGGAAATCAGCCCGCTGATCATCTACCCGATCATTGACCGGCTGCTCGGCGGGCCGAACACCGAGACGTTCATCCCCCAACGGCCGTTGACGATGATCGAGTTGCGGCTGGTCAAGCGGATCACCGACCGGGCGTTGTCGTGCCTGACGGAGGTGTGGTCCAACCTGATCGACATAGACTTTTCGTTGGCGGAGGTGGAGAACAACCCACACTTGGTGCAGATCGTGGCCCCGAACGAAGTCGTGGTGGTCATCGGGTTCGAGATCAAAATCGGGCAGCGATCGGGGACCATGAGCTTCTGCATCCCTTTTACCGTGATCGAGCCGGTCATGAGCAAATTGGCGACGCAGGGTTGGCTGGCATACAAGCGACGCACAACGGTGGAATCCAGAAAGGACCATATCGCCCATCAGCTGCAGGGCACCAAGGTGGACGTGGTTGCCATTCTCGCCGAAACGGACATCAACGTTCAGGAACTGGTGACGCTGTCGCCCGGCGACATTATCCAAACGGACAAACCCATCGACGGCAACCTGCTGTTGAAGGTCGCCGGTCGGCCCAAGTTCGCCTGCACGGTCGGCCGTTACAAGGAAAAACGCGCCGTCAAAATCCTGCACGAGGCATCGCCCGACGAACGGTTTTGATGGGGCGGGTGGACACGCCCAACGACCGGTCCTGCACCGGGTGGCGGTCCCGTCGGGCGAGATCGCAACGGCCGGTGGAACCCGCGCTACGATACCAACGCGAATCAACGAGGTCGCGCCGGCGCCGCGTAGTCGGCGACGCCGGATGGGTCCTTGGCGTAGTGCCGGGCGGTCTCCCAGGTGATGCGTCCGGCCGACGCCAGCGCGGCGATGGATTCGTCCAGCGTGGTCATGCCCTCCTTGCGCCCGGTTTGAATGGCGTTTTCGATGGATTCAATCTTGCCGAAGCGGATGGCCGCCCGGACCGCGTGATTGACGATCAACGATTCAACGGCCAATGCGCGTTTGTCACCATCGTTGGCCGGCGGCAACAAGTGCTGGCAGATGACGTAGCGAAGCGAAAGGCTTAATTGCGAACGGACGTCGTCCTGGGCGTCGTGTGGGAACAGATCGACCAATCGCGTGATCGCCCCCTTGGCGTCCTGGGTGTGAAGCGTCGACAGAATCAAGTGACCCGTTTCGGCCGCGCTGAGCGCCATTTGTGCCGTTTGCCGATCGCGGATTTCGCCGACGAGGACGACGTTGGGATCCTGCCGCAACCCGTACACAAGCCCGTCATGAAAGGATTCCACGTCGACGCCTACTTCGCGCTGGGTCACGACCGAACCGGCGGCCGGCTCAAACACGTATTCGACGGGTTGTTCGACGGTGATGACCCGGTGGCGTCCGGACCGGATCAGCTGATTGATCAGGGCGGCGAGGGTGGTGGTTTTGCCCGACCCGGTGACGCCGGTGATGATGACCAGCCCGTTGCGCGTCTGCGTAATCCGTTCGGCCAGCGCGGTCGGGAATCCCATCCATTCGAAATCGGGGATCTTGTTGGGGATGTGCCGGAAACAGGCGCACATGCGGCCTTGCGCGTAGAAGACGTTGGCGCGGAACCGCAGGTGTTCGCGTGCGTCGTCGAGCGACACCGCACAATCGATGTTTTTCCGGTCGGCGGCGTGTGTGCGATGCGGTTCCGGCAATGCGGTGACGATCATGTCGCGCGTCCCGGCTACGTCCAACGGAGAATCGGCCACGGGATGAAGGGAACCGTGGATGCGATAGACCGGGGCATAACCCGGCACGAGATGCAAGTCGGATGCGCCGCGGGTGACCATGCCGCGGAGCAAATCAAAAATGAAGCCGTTCACTACGGGCAATGGACGGTGCCTCCTGTGTCAGTTCATACGCAAGCAAATGTAGTTCGGTTGCCACGACGCGCAAAGTCGCACGCATCCGTGAATTAACGGCGGCGCTCAATCGTCCAATAAAAGCGGCCTTGAATCAGTGACGGATTGCCATCGAATGCGGTTTTCGATCCCAATAAAGGTGAATTGATGAAACTGCGCCGGTTTTCACGTCGATAACACGAGGCACGGTCGGGAATTGAGCTCGTCGTTTTTTGTCATTCGCAGGGCGTCCGCGCGGGCGCCGGCGGTCGCCTTGCTGCGAAAGACCGGTCATCGACAGCGGAGATAAATGAATGAGAGCCACACGCGTGGGACCTTGGTTGGGATTGTCGGCCGTCGCGGCGGCATTGGGACTGGCATGGATCGGATCGGCCTGCACCGGCGGGACCGCGATTCCCGGGGGTGGCGGGGGTCAGAACGTACTGTTGACGGACGCGATCAGTTTCGACGGCACGATCAGTGGGAAGTTGTACGACGCGCAGACGACGCGGGAATCACTGGACGCGACGTCGGCCGGTCAGGACGTGCCATCGGACATCGATACGGAAAACGCCACGGTCGAGATTCACGACGTCGAGGGCAACACGCTGGTCGACGAAAGCGGCGAGCCGATCGGTGAGGTCACGGTCAACGAGGACGGTTCGTTCACGGTCGAGGACGTGCCGGTGGGCACCGACATTACCGTATGCGGCGATCTCGACGGCGATGGGATTTGCGACGTTGAAAGCTGCGTGAACGTCCCGGCGGAGGAGGGCACCACGGAGGGCGAATTGACCGACGTGCGCGTCGATCCGCTGACCACCATGGTGTTGGCCAAGCTGCGCGAGTTGATTGAGGAGCGGGGCATCGATCCGCAAACGTTGGGCATCAGCCCGGCCGCGGTGGTGAGCCGGATCGTCGACGCCTACACGCACTTGTTCGAGGAATCCGGCATCGAGCACGAGGTGACGCTGGAAGAGATCGCGGCGTTGTCGGCGGAGGATCTGGCGGCGCTGTTCGACGCGGTGATACCGGCCGGCGCGCAGGTGGGCATGCTGATCGTGGAGGGCAACCTGGACGCGGCCCTCGCGACCGACGCCGAGGCGTTGGCGTTGGCCGCGGCGAAGGTGTTTCTGCAGGCCGGTTTCCCGATTGTGGATCATCAGGGAGGCGTGGACCTGTCGGCGCTGGCGGATGTCGAGGGTGTGCTGGCGACCACGCCGGAGGAATTCTTCGCGGACGACGGTTTCAAGGAATTCGACGAAATGGCCGGCGGACCGATGGACGGCGGGCCGGGTATCGGCGGTCCGGGCGGTGAGCGACCGGGAATCGGCGGACCCGGCGGACCGGTCGACGGGCAGCCCCCAACGGACGGCGTGACCGACGGCGACGCGGATGAAGGAACGGACACGACGACGGAGGAAGATGCAACGACGGACGACGACGAGACGCCCGCGCAGATGATCCCGGCGTTCGAAAACGCGGTGTTGTACGTCAGCGAAACGGCGGAGCCCGATCGCAACCATACGGCCGCCGACGAGGACGGCGAAGACGAAGGCGGCGAGGAGGGCGGGGGCATGCCGATGCGGCCGGGTCTGAACGACCATCTGATTCTGCAGATGGCCCTGCTGCAACAGGAAAACCGCTCCATCACGTTGGGCGATCTGTACGAATTGCTGACGAGCATTGACGACGGGCTCGGCGCGCGGTTGATCTATTTCCTGCACGATCCGAACTTCTTCGGACCGCCGCTGGCCGTTTTTGAAACACAGGACGGCCGCGGCCTGGCGATCAGCCTCGATCGCATTTTCATGCGCCTGGCCGATGCGGGTTTCAATTCGCCTGATCCGACCGTGATCGAACAACGGCAGACCGCGCTGCGGCAATTGCTGGGCGAGGTGCTGGGCGACACGCTGGCGCCGGAATTCGGCAGGTTTTTCGACGGGTTCATCAGCGACCGGCTGGGCAGCGTCGAGGAGCTGGCGGCCAGAATCCGCGATGCCCGCGCTCACCTGCCGTTCAACCGGTCCGGCTCGAGCACGTTTTTCGTGGTGGCCGACGGCGATCCGTTGCAGACCGACGGCGATGCGTCGGCCGTCACCGTCGACGCGGAGATCACGCCGGGCGGCGAGGTGGCGTCGGTCACCTATAACGCAAGCGGCACCGGCGCCTTCTACATGGGCTTCACTCAGCGAACCGAGGAAGGCGGCGTCGTCGAGCTGATCGTTCGCGAGACCGGGCGGCGCGTGCACGGTCGCCGGGGGCCGGCGCGGTTGAGCATGTTCGACGAGGAGATATTCCAGCCGGTCGACGGCGTTTCGTTCGCGGAGGTCGTGTCCGAAACGGGATCGTTTTTCCCGGCCACGCACGTAACGGTCATCACCGGCGGGTTCCGTCCCGATCCGGCACCGGCCGAGGCCGGCGTGGGCGGTCCGAACGGACAGATTCTGGTATTGGCGACGGAACCGGGTCGCAATTCCGAACCGGTGCGGGTCGACTACGACAGCGCGACCGGTCAGGCGACCTACAATTCGCTGGGTCGCAATCTGCTGATGTTCCTGCCCGATTCGCAGGATACCGGTGTTTTCGCCCTGTTTAACGAAGATTCCGGCAGACCCGCGGGAATGGACGACCCGACCGATTTCTTCCGTCCGCGGCCGGAGCGCCCGGACGATTTTGAGGACACGTTCAACGAGCAGCAGCCGGAAGACGGCAGCGGCGGCACGGTTCCGCCGCCGCCGGATGACGAGGTGACCCCGCCCACCGACGACGAGACCCCGCCGACCGATGACCAAACGTCGGACGACGATCAATCAACGGACGATGGTGACGCGGAGACCGATACGACGCCCGACGACGGAGATGGACTGGACCCGTCGCAGGCCGTCGACGACGGGGATGGTACCACGGGCGACGATTCGACGTCGGACGATTCAACCGACGACGGAACGACGGACGATGGCACCACCGGCGACGGAACGACGGACGATGGCACCACGGACGATGGCGTCACCGACGATCAAATGCCGGATGACACGACCGATGACGGTTCAACAAACGACGGCTCGACCGACGACGGCACGTCGAGCGGCGAGCTGGGCGACCGCCCGGCGCTGGGCGGAGGTTTCGACGCCGCGGATTTCATTCTGATCCACGCCGACGAAATCGTCGGTTTGGAAGTCGAGCCGGCGGCGTTCACCCGCGTGTTCGGAACGGAAGTGGCGAACGAGCGCTATCAGTCCGATTTCGATCCATTCTACGACGACGTGAATGCGAACGGCGTGCAGGACGACGGCGAGCCGACGTCGCCCTTCCGACCGACGCTGTTCCACGGGAACGACTGGCGGGCGACGGACATCCGTCTGTACTACCGCCGGGCGGACGATGGTTCGTCGGTGTCGTTCGAGGAAGTCGATTTCGAATCCGACACGCCGCAAACGCGCGACGGCGTCGAACTGGTGGCGCGGAACTTCGTGCCGCGGTTGAACGCGGCCCGGTTCGGCCGGCCCAATACGGCCGTCAACCTGCTGACCGCGTTCCTGCCGCCGGACTATTTCGACGGGCAGCACGATCTGACCATCGACACGCCGGTGGACATTTTCACGGCCATCGCGCTGATCAATCTGGTGATGGATCAGGTGGTGAATGTCGAGGCCGACGTCGATGTTGACGGCGAGGGTCCGTTGCCGGCGGTGCACCGAATCATCGACGCCCAAATTTTCATCGCCCCCATCGGCGATCCCTTCCGGCTGCTGATCGACGGGTTCCGCGATCGGTCGATCTTGATCGACGGTTCGAATTCGTAGCGGGTCGGAAAGTGCATCCGGCGTGAACCATCCGGGCGGCCGGTCGCACCAGCGACCGCCGCCCGGTTTTTGTTTTACAGTGCGATCGAAGCATCGTGAAGTCCTATAATAACGGAGCATGAAGCATACTGTGAGAGTTGCAGACCCTACTATGACAACTGCACCGTTTACTGTGACAACGACGGGGTATGCAGCAGCGGCATGTGAGGCGGCGATGAAATCATGAATTAACACAATATGGTCTATTTTATAGGACGAAGAATTCAATAATTCCCTATTGCCCATTTTCCATTTATGGGCTATACTTGATGCGTGGCATCAGTCGGCGAAACACGTCAAGCGGACGAACGTGGCCGAATCTCGCTGGGGGCGGCATTTGCGGGCCGCACGTTTCTGGTTGAATTCGACGGCGACGTGATCACGTTCCGCCTCGCGCGGGTCATCCCCGAGCGGGAAGCATGGCTCTACAAGAACTCCGAAGCTCTTTCGCTTGTTCGGGCGGGACTGGCTCAGTCTCGTCGGCGGGAGTTCGTTGAACCGCCCTCGCTGGACGAGGCCGGCCGAGTCGCGGACGGAACGGTCGACGGCGACGAGTGACATCGCATCCAGCGAGTGCCGGACATGGTCACCGGATTGAAGCTGGTCTGGACCCCCGTCGCGGAACGCACGTTCAACGAATTGAAAGCAGCGGCGATCAAGACCAAAACGGCGCGCGAAACGGGAAACGCAAAAAAGGCGACGAAGCAGGAGGGCCTCTTCAAACAGGTAGTGAAGTGCCTCAGTTTTCTCGAATGTAATCCGCGCCACCCCGGTCTACAGACGCACGAATTCACGTCCATCGAACACCCGTACAAGAAGGGTGAGAAAGTGTTCGAAGCATACGTTCAGGATAAAACGCCCGGTGCCTACCGGCTGTTTTGGTGTTACGGCCCCGAGCAGGGACAGATTACGGTGATCGCGATTACGCCGCATCCATGATGGCGGGTTACGGGCGGACGCCGCCAATGCCGGAATCGATCGCCTTCCGGCAGGCGCGAACCTGTTCCGCGTAGTCCTGCCCCTGACTTTCGTTGACCAGCGCTTCGGCCCCCTTCAGGACTTCATCGGCCTGCTTCAATTCGCCCATTCGGCGATAGGTTTCCGAAAGATGATACAGACAGGGCATGAACGTCGGGTATTCACCCAACACCTGCACGAATAGGGCGACCGCGTCGCGGTACTGTCCCAGTTGCACGTGCACCCACGCCAGCGTGTCGCGGACCGTCGGGTTCCGCGTGGCCAACACCGCTCGTTGGGCGTAGGGCAGTGCTTCCGCCGGCCGGGCCAGTTTGTCGCTCAACACGTAGGCCAGGTTGTTCAGCCCCAGGACATTCTGTTCGTCGATTCGCAGCAGGTCCTCGTACGTCTCCCGCGCGCCCTCCCAGTTTTCCTGGGCCTCGTGTAAATTGCCGATGGTGGCCAGCAGCATCAGCTTCTCGGGCCGCTGTTCCGCGCCCGCCAGCAGTTCCTGCATGATGGTAAGCGCCTCGGACGTGCGTTGCAGGCGGCTGAACAACATGCCCAGGAGGTGGCGTCCGGCGCGGCGCAGCCTGGGGTTTTCGGATGGGGCTTCCAGAATCTTGACGGCCGCGTCTTCGTCCTTCGCCGCCAGCAACAGAATGCCGCCCAATTCCCGCGTGACGTTGACATCGGCGTACGCACTTGCGTCCAATGCCTCGATCAGGGCGCGGACCGTGGCGTCCGCGTCGCCCTTCCGGGCCAGCAATTCGGCGTAGCGCAGCTTGACCAACGGGGTTTTCTTGTCGACGGGAATCGACTGGTCATAAAACGTCAATCCGCGGTCAATCTGCCCGATTGTCGCACACGATTCCAGCAGGGCGGTGGTATAGAACGGCGCGGCTTCGCTCTTGATCGCCGCGGCCGACAGATCCTCGAGCGCCGCGCTTCGATCTTTCAGTCTTAGTCGCAACTCGCCCCGATGTTTCAACCATAGCGGATCGTCGGGATGCAGGTTTACCATCCGCGTGGCGATGGCCAGCGCGTTGTCGTATTGACCGTGGTCGCCATACAGTTTGATCAAATGCGACGCGACCGCGGCCGCCTCCGGATGGTCGCGGACGATCGACTCCAACTCGGTGAACGCCAGCGGCAACTGGTTGTTCAGGGCGTACGCGTCCGCGAGCATAAGCCGGGGCTCGAAATTCCGATAAGCCGGTTGCAGCGTTTTCAGCTTCTCCAGGTCCTCAATAGCCGGCCCGCGTCGCCCCAGCGCGTTGTACAGGCTCGCCCGCTGAAAAAGGGCATGGGCGTGGTCCGGGTGCCGTTCCAGGAAGCTCGACAGATGCGCGATCGCCGCGTCCACGTCGCCGCGAAGCGCGGCGCCGGCTGCCAGTAGAATCCCGTTCTGCGCGTCGTCCGGATAGCGGGCGACGTAATCGTCGATTCCCCGCGCCGCATCGCGGTGCGCACCCGTCCGCAGATAGACCTCGATGCGGCTGCGGCGGAACTCCCCGGCCAGCACCGGCGATTGCTCGTCCGCCAACCGGATGGCCTTGTCGAACCACGTAAACGCATCGTCCCATGCGCCGATGTCGGACTTGAACGACGCAAATGCGGCGCACACCGGCAACGACTCCTCGATCGCGGCCGCCCGGCGTAACGCGGCCTCCGCCTCATCGAATCGCTTGACCAGATGCCAATGATCGGCGAGCAACAACAGCGCCTCGACGGTCTCCGCGTCGCCTTCCGCCGACTCGACGTTGGACTCCAACAGCTTGACCGCCCGGTCGGGTTGCTCCTGGGTTCGATAGAATTGGGCCGCGGCGATCACCGCCCGGCGATCCTGCCGCGAAACGGCCAATGCCGCAGTGAAACATTCCCCGGCCTGCGACGCCGCTCCGGTCCGTGCGTATAGCTGTCCCAATCGAATCAGGTTTTCGACGTTTTCCGGCGCTTGTTCCCGTATCTGCAACCGCCGGGTAATGCCCTCCGCCGGTGCGCCATCCTCGCGCAGCGCCAGCGATTGCTCGGCCACCCACGGATCGTCGGGAATCAGCCGCTCGCATTCGTGCAGGTGCTTTTCCAACAGATCGCGATCGCCGTTGTGACCGGCAACGACGGCCATGCCGCGATGCGCGACGGCATTGTCCGGATTGGCGTTCACCGCCCTCTCGAAATAGGCCCGCCCCGCCAGCCACCGTGGCGGCTTCATGGCCAGACAGCATTGCCCCGCCCACGCCAGCGCCACTCCGTTATTCGGTTGCTTCTCCAACGCCGACTGCAATGCCACCAACGCCAGATCCGCGGCGCCGTCGGCCATATGCACACGGGCCCGATAGGTTTGCCCGTCCGCGGCGTCGATATTCAACTTGACCGCCTTCTCGACGTATGCCTCTGCTCTTGCCCGGTCTCCGCGGTCCATGGCGTGGGCAAACTGCCGCTCCATCACGTCGCGAAGCAAACGACGGCGATCGGCGCGGTCTACGTCGCTGCGCGGGTCCATCAACACCTCTTCCGCGCGATCCAACTCCGCTTGGTATGCGTCCTTTTCGCCCCGCTGAAAATGCCACAGCGCCACCCGGTAGTGACGCAGGAATGGCGACGAAATGGAACGCAGACACGCCAATTGCGCCTGCGATCGAGCCTCCCCGGTCAGGGACGGATCCAAGTCCAGCGCCAGAAGCTTCAGATCCGGATCATCCGGCTGGCGCTGTTGCGCTTGCGTCACCAGATTCCGCGCCCGCTCACCCTGGTTCAATTGCACCAGAATCGTGACCGCCAATTGCACGTACGCCGGCCCGTTCGGCTCGGCTTCAATCAGCTTCTCGACCAGGACCAGCGCTTCCTCGGCACGCCCCGCCCGATACAGTATCTGCGCTTCCAACAGCCGGTCTTGCGCCGCATCGGGAAGATGTCCGCGAATTTCCTCGGCCATCTCACTTTGGCCCAGTTGACTGAGCGCCGCTGCCTTCAGCCGCAACGCATCCTGGCTCGCCGGATTCAGGGCCAGGGCCCGTTCGGCCGCTCGCAGTGCCTCTTGCGCCGCTCCCGCCCGCAACAGAATCTCCGCGTACGAACCCCAGCACGCGTAGTCCGCCGTCGGATCCCTGACGGCCCGCTCCATGGCCTCCCGGGCCGCTCCTGGTTGGCCGTTGCGCAACAGGAGCACCCCCAGCATGCGGTCATTCCTCCACTCCGGTCCTCCAAACTCCTTTCTTGCCCTTTCGAATTCCGCAATGGCGCTCAATTCTCGCCCCTGTGCCAGGCGGATCTTGCCCAGCATGTGCAGACCCGGTCCGCGATCCGCGAATTCGGCGGACGCATCGGTGGCGTACTTCTCGGCACGGGTGATCCACTCGTCGTACTGTGATCCGTTCCGGTCCAGCGTCTGGGCGTGCGACAGACACTCTTCCGCCGCGCGCAATAGCAAGGTGTAAAACGACGACTTGCGGATCAGCGTGCGTATGCCCTGCCGGGCGATGCCCCGCTTGATTCTCCGGTCGCATAGCTCCAGCGCCTTGATATGCTCCCCGCGCGTGGCGTACAGTTCCGCGAGCAGCAAGTAGGCCAGAATGTTCTCTTCGTCGGCCGCATTGCTTTGTTCAAGCAATTCCCTCGCTTTCTCCTGATACCCGTATGCCTCCTCCGCCCGTTTCGGGTCGGTCACAATCGGCAACCAGCGGATCAGCCAGAATTGAGCGTATTCCGACGCGACATCCGCCTGTATCGCCGGGTCGTTACCGGCCATCGTTCGCGCCTCTTCGTACAGATCAATCGCTTCGTCGTACCGTTGCAACCCGGCGAGGAACCGCCCGTAGACGTAACGAACCCTGGTCGCATCCGGTCCGGGCATGGTCAGCGCCTGCCGCAAGCGCTTCAGTATCTCTTCCGCCTCCGCCGCGCGGTCCGCGCGCCGCACATACGACGCCTTACCCAACGCATAGGTCAGCGAATCCGGGGCCAGTTCCATCGCCCGTTCAATCGCCGCGATGCCGTCCCGTTCCAACTCCTCCTTCCGATGTTCGTCAAGCTCCACGCGGGCTTCTTCCAGCGACGACAGACCCAGGGCGTAGTGACCACCGGCGTTGTCGGGGTCCACCTTCAGCAAGTCGACCGCGCGCTGCTTCAGCGTCGTCCACGCGGCCGGCGACTTGTACAGCTCGGCGATCGTGCGTCGCAGTTCCAGAACGCGCTCGTGAGCGCCGATCAACTGCGGGTCCACGGTCAGGGCCCAGCCCCACTGCTGCTCGGCGGCCAGTTCATCGCCGCCGTCGAACAGCACCCGGCCCGCGTCGACCAGAAAACGGGCATCCTTCGAAATCGTGTACGCCCGCACGTAGAAATTCTTCGCCTGTATCCAGTCCTGCCGCGCGGCACACGCCTCCGCCTGCTTGACGTAGTACGTGTGGTCGGTCGGACGCAGATTGCGCACCAGCACCACACCCACGGTCGTCGCGACCATAAACCCGATCGCCGTCACCACCCCCACGACTCTCTTGTTCAACTGTCTGGCCATCGACTCAGCCTTGCTCCATCATGGGGCATCTCGCCCGAACTCCTGCCGACCCTTGGACGCCCTTACTCTTTGCGTCTCTGACCGCTCGCCTCATTCCAATCAGGCCAATGCGTGTCCACCAACACCGGCAAAGCCTGCGTCAGCAGTTTCTCGGCGGCCTCGACGGTCTGCTCGCGCGGCGGGTATTTAGGCCGGCATTGATCCGAACCAAACGAAATCTCCACCTTGCTGTAATACGCATAACGATCCGTCAAGTTGTTGACGATCAGGCGCACCCCCTCCCGCGTGCAGGCGAATCGCCCATTGCAGTGAAACGTGTAGACAATGGTCCGCTCTTCGCGGTCGCGCAGATCGCTCTTGACCGAGGTCAAAACGCGTATGGGAACTCGCCGAGCCTCGCCCAGTGCCGGCACATCCATCGTCAGATTCGCGACATCGTTATGCGTGTAACCGGCCCCCAGCAGACAGGTATCCGGCGTGTGCGGCACCGGATCTGGCTGCCCCGTGTAATACGTCACCGACAAATCCGCGAATCGCCGCGGATCTGGACTCTCCGGCGGATAGGACGTGTCCTCCAGTCGCCAGTAGATGTACTGTCGGGTTCCCAGTGCGTCGACGATGTTGTCATCCAGCACGATCTGATCCCGGAACACATACGGACCCAGCCGGGATCGATCCAATTGGTGCAGCGGTATTCGTAATTCAATGGGCTGCTTGGCCAAAACGAGCTGGAGTTGCCGCGACGCCAACGGCACGCCGGCCGCAACCGCCAGCAACAGAACCACCGCCGCCACAAAATGCCGGTGCGATTTAATTCGGGCACTCGCTCGCGATCCGCTCGGCACGTCAGACGGTCCCGGCGCCGATGCGGCGCCTTCGCGCCCCCGAAAATCGCCGGAATCGTGCCGCACGCCGGTCTCCGATACCCTCCGATGCCGCCGGCGTCAAACCGCCGACGACTCCGAATCCGTCGAGTTTGCCGCAGCTGCCGCGGTTCCTATTCAGTTCCGATCCGATTTGTCCGATAACCGACCGGGAACGTGCCCCTTCCGCACGCACAGGAACGCCACACCATGAATACCGTCATCGTCGGCGCCGGTGGTCACGGACGGGTCGTGCTCGACATCCTTCTCGCCGCCGGCGAACACCACGTTGTCGGATTCATCGACTCCAGCGCCGCGCTGCGCGGCCGCCGCATCGACGGTCGTCCCGTCCTCGGCGACATGGATCAACTGCACGACATCATCGCCGATCATCGACTCGACGGCGCCGTGGTGGCCATCGGCGACAACGGCGTCCGCCGCCAGTTCGCCGACCGTTGCGAATCCGCCGACCTGCAACTTCTCAACGCCATCCATCCGTCCGCGAACATCGCCCACAACGCATCCATCGGCCGAAACGTCGTCGTCGCCGCCGGTGCCCTGGTGTGCGCCCACTGTCAAATCGGCGACTCCGTTATCCTAAACACCGGCTGCATTGTCGATCACGAATCCATGATTGGAACCGCCACGCACGTCTGCCCCGGTGCGCGCCTGGCCGGCCGCGTCACCGTCGAGGCTGGTGCGTTCATCGGCATCGGCTCTACCGTTATTCAAAACCTCCGCGTCGGATACGAGGCCGTGATCGGCGCCGGCGCCGTGGTGACCCAGAACGTTAAACCGCTGTCCACCGTCGTCGGCGTCCCGGCGCGCGAGATCAATTCCATCGATGCCGAGGACACTCCGTGGATCGCCGATCAATACCTCGTCCCCGTCGGCGCCGATGGCTCGGGAGCGTTTCCCAGCCTCAACCTTTAGCCGCCGCCGTCCCCCACCGGCTCGGCGCCGGTCGCCGGTTGCGATGGCCTCCCGGCGCCGCTCGATTCCGGCAATATCCGGAACAACTGATACGCTGGCCGATCATCGCCGCTTGCCGACGCCGGATACAAGCGCGTCGCGAACGCAGGCATCTCCAGCAGTTTCTTCGCCAATGCCAGATGGTCCCGATCCACAATCACGTACTTCGCATGAAAATGGTCGCGGATGTCGGCCAGCCGGACGTGAATCCGCTTCACCATCGGCTTGCCGTCTTCCATTACCGTCACACTTCTTGTGACGGGTGTCTCTCCCCGCGAAATCCGAACATAGCGTTCCCACAATACCGGGTCTTTCTGATGCGAAAACTTCGGATCCAATCCTACGATATAGTGGCTGCGGTGATTCAGATAGAAATAGACCGGGAAGATGTCCCAGTCATCGGTAAACACGACGTCTCCCGGTTCTGAATCCGCCTCCAGAACCGCCATGACCGTTCGAATGGCCGGCAAATCATACTGACACCTGCTCTCGCTCTGCATGTGACCCAATAACGCTCCCGCCGGGACCGCGGTCACGCCGATCAACAACACGGTGCATGCCACCGTCATGGCCCAACGCCGCAAAACGAATAGCTTGTCGTGCGAAACACCACTGCCACTCACGGTTATTCCACCCGCGACTCGAAATGATGCCAAAACTCCCGCCGAAATAACGAACGCCCACCACGGTACCGTCAACTCGGCCGCCTCAATAGTCCGAGGGCCCGCCAATTGTCTGATGATAATCGCCGTCGCACCGCAAACGCCGGCCCACGCAGCCACGGTCCGTATAACCGACGCGATGCCTCTTGAATCGGATCCCGCCCGCGCCATCGGAATAATCGCCGCAACACCGACAAGCATCGTCCACCATCGCCACTCGCGCACGAATTCCATCGGAATATGAACTGCCATGCGCCGGCCAAGAAGAACACAGCCGGTCACGCCCCATGCACACAACAGGCCGACAACGGCGTGTCGCCGAATCGTCCGCGATTCAACGATCATGGCCCCAATCCGGTCTACCAGCGGACCCGCCAGGTACGCCGAACTCAACGTCGCAAATAGCGGCCAGTATTCAATGAATCGCCTCGCCTTCATCGTCAGTATCAGGAAAACTAATTGCATCAATACCGTTGCAACCTCTCCAACTCCCGCGCGCCGCCCTGCGCACAGCCGCAGCAGAATCGCGCTGGCCGCCACCGTCAGCGTGATGCCCGACATTTCCACGAAAAACCACGCCGGCGAATAACTCTCCCACTCCTGCCCCACCTCAATGTCCGGTGACAGGCCGGATCCAAATACCTGCAAATTCAGAAACTCGATCGCCGCCGTCCCGCCATACGGGTGCGTCCACAAACCGACGACCCATCCCGCAAACGTGGCGGCCGCTATTCGACACAGATCGGAACGAATCTCCCGCAGCCGCCCGTCCTGCCACGTCGCGTGCGTCGTCCATAACTCACTGCACGTGACCAGCGCGCCTGCCACGACGACGCAGATCACCAGCAGTGGCGCATAAATCACCGCACCCAGATAGACATGAATGGACAAACAAACGACGATTCCGCCCGCCAGCCATCGACGCGTGAACATGCACCAGCACAACAACAACATGCAGACCAGCGACGGGTCGATCGCCCGAACGAATAGATGGCGACCGTAGAACTGCGACGGCAACAGCAGACACAATGCCATCCACAACCAGCGTCGCTGTATTCCACGTACCATCAGCAGCAGATGAAACAACGCCATGGACAGACCGAATGACACCGTCGTGAACCATCTCCCGCCGGCCGCATAGTCGCCCGTCCATCGGTGCGACAGCCGCACGGCGAACGACATCAGCCATTGAAAACCGTAATGGTGGTTGACGAACGTCTCGTTGAATACCGTCGTCCGCAGCCACGGAAACGTGTCCGGCAGTCCGATGTCCGGCATCAATGCCGCCATCTTGATGTGATAGAACGAATCGTGTCCCGGCGCCCCCCGGTCCTCGAATGGGATGTTTGCCTTTCCCGCATACAGGAAATGCATCACGCCGGCGAACACCAGAAACGTCGCGGCCAGTTCAGCGACTCGAAACCAACCGCGCCCTGTCGCCAGTTCCCGGACGTCGCCATTCCAGTCGCGACCTGCGTCCAGCCCGCAGCCATCCAGCGCCGACCGCGGCCCGGCCCCCAGCCGGTCTTCCATCGTCCGCTCGGACCTCGCCGCCGACCGTATCATACGCCCGGAATCAGACAAACGTCTTGAATGGAGTGATGCGTCACGCGGCCGACGGCGGCCACGGAATGCGGCTTGCCCGGCTCGCCGGGCAGCCAACAGATTAAACGATCGCGCATCTCGGTTGTTCCGGCGATCAGGTCGTACGCAACCTCGACCCGCAGCACGGTCTGCCCCCCGGCCTCGTAGCGGCACGTCAACCTGTCATCCAAAACCTTCGCCGAAACGCCGGCCGATGCGTCCGTATACAATAACCGCCGCAAACCCGGGAATTCCTGAAACACGATGGACTCGATCGCACGCCGACAACTCTGCACAATCAACGACGGTCGATCCGGCGTTCCCACCGGCCAATGCAGCACCTCGCCGTTCGCGTTGCCCGCGTAAACGCCATCCTCCACTGCCGTGAACGACGTGATGGGTGCTCCACTCCCGGTATATCGCGTCGACTCACCCTCCAAATCGTCGGCGCGGATGCGGCGAACTTCCTCGTCAACCGCGTAAAACACGTCCCCGTGTCGCACCTGAACGCCGCGCACCGTCGCCACTCCGCGTGCCTCCTCCGGCCGAGTCTCCGCGCCCCTCGCGTCCGAATCGCGGCGCCACCGCATCAGACCTAACTCGGAATGCGTCGCCAGAATCACGTCGCCGACCAGCGCGACCGCGTTGAACCCACCCCGAACGGAACCGCACACCGCCGCGCGATAGGTCCGGACGTCGCCGTCGCCTTCACTGCCCAACTCATGAACGCCCGTCGCCGCTCCCACGAACAACCGTCGGAAACCGGCCGCATCGACCTGCGACTGCACCGATCGAATTGGACCGATCCCCGCGCCGATGGTCCGCCGCTTCGCCGCCTCGCCCATCGACCGCGGATCAAAATGCAGAATCTCGTCGCCCGAACCGACCACCACCCACTTCGTCTGCGACCGCCCATGGCACGTGCCCAGCACCGCCCCGTACAATTCCGCCCGATCCGTGTCCGCGAACGACCGCAGCAACTCGGACAACTCCAACCCCGGCGACCGCTCCGTCTCATTCCGCAGCCGATCCAACAAGCCCGTCAGGTGCTCCGCGCGACGTCGTTGCGCCGATTCCCTGGCCTCGGCCAGCCTTTCGCGTGTCACGAATTCGTCGCGCAGGCGCTTCGATTCCGCCCGCGCCCGCACCGACTGCCGATACAGCGGCGAATCGATCCGCACCTCAATCGATCCCTCGATTCGCACCCCCGCTGCAAACGCCGCCGCGCGCAACGGCCCTGCGACGTCGGCAATCACCTCATCACGCCGCCGCGGCTCAATCAACGCCTCGACGCCGCGCCCCTCCGCCGCCGCCGCCAGGCCCGCACGTACTGCGTCCTCGAATCGTTCGCTAACACCCGCGACGTCCACGCCGGTTTGACGACCCATGATCCGTTGCTCGAACGACGACAACTCGCCCGTCTCGCCCACCGGCACCACCCGAAATCCCACGCTCGCCTCGCACGGAAAATGATCCGCCGACGAAACCGTCACCTCGTCCAATCGTACATCAACCGGCTTGATCCGAACCAACAGCAGCCCGCTCACGTCGTCCGCGCTCACCGTTCCGCCCGGCAAACACACCCGCCGGTCACCCAGCTCACCCCGAATCAATGCGACCTGATCACCCGGCAGACGTAGCGACCGATTCAGAAGCCCGAACACGGCCGCCGGATCAACCACCAATGCGACCGCCTCCGGCCTCTCAAAAAACTGTTTCGGATCTCGCTCCACCGTCTTCATCTACGAGCCCCATTCGCTCCCCGACCGGCCATCGTCCTTGCTTGTCCGCGACCGCCGATCTTGATGCTATTTCTTTCGCCTTTCCTTCATCCCCCCGTCCGCGCAAACGAGTCGTATCGCCCCAGCGATTCCTTGTTCACCGACGGCGGCGTACTCTCCAGCACGCTCAAAATATCCTGCATGTTGATCGGCCGCGCCTCACGACCCCCGATGGCATCCGTAAACGGAATCGCCGCCGCACGATGCGCAATCTGCTTGATGTCCGCACCCGAATACCCCTCCAGCATGTCACACAATTCGCCCAGATCGACGTCTTCATCCAGCGGCCTGTCCCCCAGGTGGATCTCCAGCAACTTGTATCGCGCCGGCGCGTCCGGCAATCCAATGTACACCTTCGTGTCCAGCCGCCCCGGCCGCAAAAACGCGTCATCCAGCATCCACGGCTTGTTCGTCGCCCCCATGAACAACAACGCCCGGTCCCCCGTGCGATCAAACCCCTCCATTTCCTGCAGAATCTGCGGCACGACCCGCTGCATCACCGACGAACTGTCGCCGCCCCGCTTCGGAACCATCGCCTCCACCTCGTCCATGAACACCACCGACGGCGTGCGCTCCTTGGCCGCATCGAACAACTTCCGCACGTTTTGCTCCGCCTCTCCCACCCACTTGCTCAAGATCTGCGCCGCGCTGATCAGGAAAAACGTCGCGTCTAGTTCCTTCGCCACCGCCTTGGCAATCATCGTCTTGCCCGTCCCCGGCGGCCCGTACAACAGAACCCCTCCGCCCACCGCGATCCCGTAGCGCTTCGCCAGCTCCGGATGCGCCTGCGGATAAATCATCTTCAGCCGAATCTCCTGTTTGACGTCCTCCAGTCCCGCAATGTCGTCAAACCCGATATCCGGCTTCTCCGTAACGATCCAGTCCGACGCATCGCGCGTCTCCTCCCCGCTCTCCCTCTCCCGCGCTCCCGCCCGCGGCCCGCCCGGTTGCCCACGCGACCCCTCGCATTCCTTCGCCAGATCTATCAACCCGGCCGCCAGTTCCTCCCGCTGCCGCGCCGCCTCCGGCGACTCGGCCGACTGTGCCAACTCCAACATGCACTCGGCCGCCTCGATCAGATAACTCTTCGCGGCCGCGTATTCCCCGCGCGTGTACGCGCTGACGCCCTTGTCCTTCAGCCGCTCAAACGTCGCGTACGATACCGCCATCACCGCCCCGCCCGCCCGTTCCACGTCCGACCCAACCCCATCCACGCAGTCAGACGACCGACTCGTCCGCCGTTCCTCTATTCGCACGCGAAACCACCGGCGACTCTGCCGCCAATTACCGCGGAGCGTCGTGTATCTCCGGATTATATCGATCTTCCTCTATCATCTCGTCGTAACATTCCAGATACGCCATGCGAACCAGCGGGTTCAACTGTTCGGCGAATTCCTCATCCAGCTCATTCTCGCGAATCAACGCTATGACGTCCGCCCAGTCCCTCATCCGCCACGTCACCAGCTTCAGCTCCACGAGACGCGCCAGCGAAACCGTGGGAATACCGCCAATCTCCATGGCTTCCGCCGGCGATGGAAACCGTATTTCCTTATTCCGGCTGGTTCGCCCGGCCAAATCGCCGGCATTCAGTACGTAGATCGTCACGCGTGTTTCAGAATCCCGGAACCGCCGCGATCGACCCTCCACCCGCTCGTATGATGCCCCCACCAGTTCGCGCTTGAATTTTTCGAATCCCTCCGCCGGCAGACAAACGTCCACATCCTCCGTCGCCCGCCGATACTTGTGTGCGCCCAGCGCAAATGCGCCAATAACGACAAACTCAATACCCGCCGCGTCCAGTAGTCGTCGCAGCCGGGCAAACGTCTCTGGCACCGGACCCCGATCCTGAAAAAACATCTCGATCTCCGCGAACGGATCCAGCGCCCGCCCCCGCCACACTCTCCATCCCTCGTCTGCTCCAACCTTCGTCGGCAGGGCTCCGAGCGGCCCCCCCTTCGTCCCTCCGTCCCTTCGTCCTTTCGTCCCTTCCCCAATCACTTCTGCTTCTCCCCCTGCCTCTTCAATGCATCCAATTCCGCCCGTAGTCCCGACAGCTTGTCCAGTTCCCGGCGATGCTCCGCTTCCGCCTCCGCGTCGATCATCCGGTCAATCTCTTCATCGCTGACCGCCTCGCCGTCCGTCTTCATCGACGCGCCCTGCGCCGCCATGTCCTCCACCGAATCCAAAAACATCCCCATCCGCTCTTCCATCGTCTCGGCCTGCAGCATCGCCCTTTCCCATTCCCCCTGCGTCTTAACCAGGTCGGTCTCGCCGAACAGCCGCCCGATCTCCGCGGCCATCAACCCCATCCCCTGGGCGAAATCCGCCGACGCCTCGGCCTGCCGCTTGATCAGCAATGCGTTCTTCACCGTCAACAACTGTCGTTCCAGCAGTTTACGTATGGCCGCGGTCTTCTTCAGCGAATTGCGGATGAACTTATACTGTTGGGTATCACCGATCTTCTTCGCCTCTTGCGCATGACGCACGAAATCATCGGCAAACCTCCCCTGCTCGCGGATCGCCTTCTCGATCCGCCGAATCCCCTGACGGATCTTGATGTCCCGTTCAATCCGCCGCTCTTCCGATGACTTGAATAATCCCATGCGCCCCATCCAACCCGGCCGACTAATGTCTCCCCATCGCGTCGTACCGTTTGCTTCGTCTAACCTACCCTACATGCCGCCAAGCCTTCCGTTTCGCCGCATTGCCCTCGACGCCCCCCTCCCTCCTTCCCAATCTGCGTTAATCTGTGCAATCTGTGGATTCTCTTCTCCCTGTTTCGACGTTTCGACGCTTCCCCTCACCCCTCCGCCGGCGCCTGCCGCTCCCGAACCCGCCGGTCCGCCTCGTCAAACGCCTCGGCCCCATCCCGAATCACCCCCGTGTCCATTCGCTCCCAGATGTTAATCACCGCCTGACCCGCGTCCGACAACCCCGTCGCCCCCTGATCGACCTCGGCTCCAACCCCCAGCATCTCGTCCAGCCGCTCCTGGTACGCCTCCGTCTTGATTGCATCGCTCTCGATCAGTCGGCCGATTCGCAGAATGTCACCTTCCGACACCATCCCCAGCGTGCCGCCCGTCTGACGTGCCCGGTCCGCGTTCTCCCGCAACATCCGCAACCGCGAGACCGTCAATAATTCCTTGCTGCGGATATTCAACTGCCGCGACACCATCAATTGCTCGGTCGTCTTCAGTTCAAACTCTTGTGCCAGCGCCCGCCGCACCTCCGGCGTTTTCTCCCCCGCACCCTTCTCAAAAACACTCTGCTTGTCCGCGGCCAGCTTCTTAATTCGATTCAACAGCTGCGACCGGTCCTTCTCCAGCAGTAGCTCCTTCCGGCGCAATTCCGACCGCGTCAACTGGGACAGCGGCCTCTTCCGATTGGTCAACCATTCAATCAACTGCATCATGGTCAGCCGCGTCTAATTCGCCTCGCGCTCAGCCTCACGGCTCCGCGCCGCCGCATCGGACTTCGGCGGTTCATCGACGCCCGCGACCGCACGGCGCGAATCCGTCGCCCGCGCCGTCGGTGTCTTCGACGGCGCCGCCGGCGCGGCCGATGGCGGCGCCACTTGCGGCGCGTCAAATTCTTTCAGAATCGCCAGTTCATCGTCGCTCATCGAAACCCCGGCGATCCCCGTCTCCAGCGAACTCACCAGGTCCGCGTCCGACTGCAACGCCTCCAGAATCTCCTCCGCCTGCACCGCGTTCTCGGTCAACTCTTCCGTCGTCGGCAGCTTGGCCGCGTTCCCCTGTTGAATGAGCGTCAGGTTATGGATATCCGTGCTGATAATATCCACCTGCTTGCTCAGCATGTTCGCCGTCGTGTTCTGCCGGACGATGTCCTTCCGCAATTGATGCATCTGCGCCGCCAGCCGCCGCTTCACCACCTGCGACGTCGCCGTTCGTCCCTGCTCCAGCAGTTGCGCCTCCTTGGTCTCCAATTGCCCGATGTCCTCGTACAGCCGGTCCCGCCGTTCGGCCAGCTTCGCACGCCGCTCCGCCAGCTCGTTGATCTTCTCCGCCTCATGCCCCTCGCGCGAGAACAACTGCCGTATGCGGTCCACCACGTTCATCGATGACTTCTCCGCCCGCGGACCGGCCGCCCCGCGATAGATCAAGAACCCGTCCGACTGCCGCGACACGCGCAGCTCCGGATCTTCCCGCGCCACGGACTCCATCGCCTGCCGCACCAGCGGCTCCGGCACCGACAATCGTCCCGCGATTGACGACGCCGACATTCCTCCGGTCAACAGGTCTGCGCTCCGGTGCCGCAGTTCCTCCCGGACCCGGTCAATCTTGTCCGCCTCCACCTCCGGGTCGAACAGCGCCAATACCGCCGCCGGCAACTCCGCCCCCGCCCCGGCCACCTTCCAACC
>JABFSN010000258.1 GCA_013140575.1 Phycisphaerales bacterium
CGCCCATCGTGACCATTCAGGACGTTCTGACCATTATCAGACGCCGCTTGGTCCTGATCGTCCTGCTGTTCATTCTGTTCAGCGGACTCGTCGTCGGGGGATGGTTCGCCGCCCGCGAGTGGTTCCCGCTGTGGCCGGGAGAAGCGCTGGTGGAGTGCATTTCGGATCGCCCGCGAGCGGCCATGAACCTCCGCGACGACGTCACCGATCAGCGCGATTTCGAGCGCTTCGTGCTGACCCAGGCCCAGATCGTGGAAAGCCCCAACGTCCTTTCCGACACGCTCAAGACGTTCGAAGTGAAGGCCACCGACTGGTACAAGGAGCACGACGGGTCGAGGCTGTATCTCGATTTCGAGGAACTGGTCCACGCCGCCCCCCAACGCGGCACCAACCTGCTGAACATCTCCGTCGCCACCCGCAGCCCCAAGGACCCCCACGTCATCGTCAACAAGCTCGTCGAGCAGTACCTCGAACGGGCCCGGGAGTTCAACGTCGGCGAATACCGCCGCGAACGGGCGGCCTACCAGAACGACCTCGAATCGCTCAGCAGCGCCATCAGCGACAAACTGACCCAGCTCGCCGCCCTGCAACAACGCCTGCCGCCGGGATACGTCAGCATCGGCACCAACGTCGTCGCCCAGGACTACGCCGCCGGCAAGGCCCAGGTGGCCGAACTCCAGCAATTCGAAACCGAGCTCGCCAGCCTCGTCGACGTCTACCGCCAGGCGGGCGGCGCCGCGCTCTCCCCCGAAGACACCCAGTTCGTCGAGGCCCATCCCATTGTCTCGGCCTTGTCCAATCAGTTGTTCGCCGTCAACCAGCAACTGCAAGTCGAACGCAACGATTTCGGCGACAACCACGAAATGGTCCGCCGCCTCGAACAACAGCGCATCGTCATCGACACCGAACTGACCAAACAACGTCAGTTGCAGTTGGGCGAAGTCCTGCGCTACCGCGTCGCCGAGGTCGAAACCCGCCACGCCGCCGCCCAGCAGGCCCTCCTTCTGGTGCAGGAAAAACTGGCCGATTCCGAAGCATTAATGGCCGACATGGACGCCGTCGTTTCCCAATACCGCTCCCTCGAGGAAGAAATCACCCTGCTGAAGGAAAAACGCACGGAAATGTCCACCTACATCGGCGAGCTCGATCGCATCATCCGCGAGCGGGCGGCCATTCGCGTCGAAAAACGCCAGGATGCCATTGAACCGCCGGAGCGCAGCTTCCCACGCCTCTACCTGATTCCCGCGGGCATCGCCCTGTCGTTGCTGTTCGCCCTCGGCATCCCGTTGTTGCTGGAATTCGCCGACACCTCGCTGCGCACGCCGTCGGACATCGTCCGCCATTTACGTTTGCCGCTGCTCGCCATCGTCCCCGACGCCGACGACGAGGAGGTCAACATCCAGTCGCTCGAAACCGCCGTCCGCGACCAGCCCCAGACCATGTTCGCCGAGGTCTTCCGCTCCATGCGCACCAACCTGCAATTCGCCTCCACGCCCGACCGCCAGCGCAGCATCCTGGTCACCAGCCCGCGCCCCGAGGACGGCAAGACCACGGTGGCCTGCAACCTCGCCATCCTGTGCGCCCAGGGCGGCCAGCGCGTGCTGTTGATCGACGCCAATTTCCGCCGGCCGGGCCTTCAGCGCCTGTTCGGCCTCGACGGCAAGACCGGGCTCAGCAACGTGCTCGTCGGGCAGGCTTCACTTGCCGACGCGATTTCCGCCAGCGGCATCGAACGTCTGGACGTCGTCCCCACCGGTCCCACTCCGCCGAATCCGGCCGAACTAATCGGCAGCGCCCAAACCGCCCGCGTCATCGCCGAAGCCGTGCAGCGCTACGATCGCGTGATCGTCGACGCTCCGCCCGTGCTGGTCGCCGGCGACGCCGGCAACCTGGCCACCATGGTCGACGGGGTCATCGTCGTCTGCCGCGCCAAGGCCAACTCCCGCGGCATGGGCATTCGCAGCTCGTCCATGCTCAACCGCGTGAACGCCCGCATCCTCGGCTGCGTCCTAAACGCCGCCCGCGTCACCCGCGGCGGCTACTTCCGCGAACAACTCCGTACCTTCTACGACTACCACGCCGATGAACCGCCTCCGCGTAGCAAGCGGTAGATTCACTGCAGTTTACCCCACCCATCCTGTATCGCCAGATTAACGCCTTTCCTGCATTGCGCGTACACAATTCTCGCGTTGGCGAATTAGACATCCATGAACAACTTGCTACTCTGGTCGACCGGTCACTAACCGCAATTACGACTCGGAGATGTCTCCGAGAAGGCGGTGGGAGGCATTCGAATCGCCAGGAGTGGAAAACATGTCATGGAACAAGAGTTTGGCGAGCCTGTTAATCGCGGCATTTACAATCCATACATCGCTCGATTCGTCCGTGGCCGACCAATTCGTGTTTTACGTCGATGCCAGCAGCATTGGTTCGCACAACGGCGACGGTTGGTCGACCGCATACACCGATCTCCAGGATGCGCTGGAAGACGCCGAACTTGACGCCGGCGACGAAATCTGGGTGGCCAACGGAACATATAAGCCCTCAGTGCCATCGTCGCCTAAATAACTCCCCACAATAGGGAAACTGGTCTATGCCGCCTTGGAACGCAGATACGCATGGCGTTCGACTTCAAATGGTCTGCGGTGTTCGAGCCACTCGAACACCGTGTTCAACAGATCCTC
>JABFSN010000141.1 GCA_013140575.1 Phycisphaerales bacterium
GGCCAGAACCACTTGAAATGCAAACCCGGCCCCAGCGGCTCCCCGCCCGCCGACGCCACTTGCCGCCCGAACCGCTCGATGTACGCCCGCTCATCGACATCCACCACCACCACGCTGGTCAGCAACATCAAAACCACCGCCGTCAACACCACCAGCGGAAACACCGAACGCTGCACCAGCTTGTAAAACCACGTACTGCTGACCTCAAAACCGAACTGATAGTTGATCGTCTCCGCGATCGACCGCACCACCCCACCCGGCTCCCCCAGCAACGCCAGCACCCGGCTGTCGAACGCCGGACGGATGTCCTCCCCCGTCCGCCGCGGCCGATAAAAATCCAGAATGAAATTCAGCAGAATCTCCACGCCCAGCAGCAGCATCCCCACGCGGATCGCGTACGCCGCCACCGGTTCCGCCCATAGCCGCGTCGTCTCGACCCGCGCCATCGCCATCGCCGCCGCCACCACCACCGCGGTCAGCGAACACCCCAGCAGGTAACTTCCGCCCGCCCGCAGCAGACGCCACGGCGCGTGTCGCGACATCCCCACCACGTAGCGCGCATACGCGAACGACACCACGCCAACGCCCGCCATCAACAGCATCAGGACGAACGGGTCCTTGGTGCGCCGCCACGCATGGTCGTCGGCGAGCCCCGCCCCCAACGGCCACCGCCACCACGCAAACGTTCCCCCGATCAGATAAACCGCCGTCAGAACCGTAAACACCGGCACCAGAAACCGGATCGTCCAGTTCAACCGCCGTCGGTGCAGCAGCATGGCCTCGTCGCCGACGTCGAAAATGCTGGTCGCCAGCCCCTTCTGCTGGGCTCGGCGCAACTGCTCGGTGTCCAGGTCTTCCACCCGGCTTCGCTGCCGCTGGGCAAACACCACCGCCAGAATCAGCCAGATCAGCAACCCGCCGGCCAGATGCCGCGCCGACGCCAGCACTGCGTCCGATTCGACACCCGACCACACCGCCGCCACCAGGACCACCACGAACAGTCCCAGTTGAATCAGCAGCCCGGTCAGCCCAACCAGCTTCCCGCGCCGTTCCGCCCCGGCAAACGAACCCTGAACTTCTTCAATCACCTTCGCCATCCGTCCCTACGTCCCTCTGTCCCTTCGTCCCTTTGTGACTTCTTCAACCGAACCGCCATCGTGTTCCCTTCGTCTTATCTGCAGGGAACCGTTGCCGCGAACCCCGGCGAGTCTACAATCAACCCCTTACCGCTGCCAGACGACCTGGTTCGCCGGTCGGCGGCGAGATTTCTGACTCCATCAACAGGCACGAATCGCATGTTCGACCGGCTCTGGAGCATCGCACGCAACACCTTTCTTGAAACGATTCGCCAGCCCATCTACGGCGTGCTTCTGATCGCGACCATGCTGGCGCTCATCCTCAACATCTTCCTGGCCGCCTTCACCCTCAGCGACGACGACAAACTTCTGATGGACCTCGGCCTTTCTACGATGCTCCTCAGCGGATTGTTCTTGTCCGCATTCTCCGCCGCCGGCATTCTCGCCCGCGAAATCGAAAACAAAACCGTCCTCACCATCATCAGCAAGCCCGTCAGTCGACCTATCTTCTTAATTGGCAAATACTTAGGACTCGTCGGCGCCCAACTCCTGGCTTTTCACATTTCGTTCCTCGTCTTCGTTTTGGCCATGCACCATCGCGTCCTCCAAATGAGCGCCGACCCTTGGGATTGGCCCGCCATCCTGCTCGGCGGCGGCGCCATCCTCATCGCCATCCTCGCGGCCGGCGCCGTCAACTATTTCTACGGAAGGGAATTCGTTTCGACGGCTATGCTGATCGGCGTCCCGCTGCTCACCGTCGGAACGCTTGCCACCGCCTGCTTCGATCGGGAATGGGGACCCGCCCCGTTCGGCCACTCCTTCGCCGACGGCCAACTGCTCATCGCCGCCTTCCTCGTCCTGCTGGCCATCCTCATTCTCGCGGCCGTCGCCCTCGCCGCCTCCACTCGCCTCAGCCAGATCATGACCCTCATGGTCTGCACCGTCGTGCTCGGCGCCGGATTCGTCACCGACTGGCTTTGTCAGGACCGCGACAAGTCCATCGTCGCCGCCATCGCCTACGGACTCATCCCCAACGTCAACGTCTTCTGGGCCGGCGACGCCCTCACCGCCGAAATCGACATCCCCCTCAAATACCTCACCCTCTCCACCGCCTACGCCGGCTTCATCGTCATCTCCGTTCTTTCCGTCGCCGTCGCCCTCTTCCAACGCCGTGAAGTCGGCTGATCCTATCGGCTTGCCTCCCCGGTCAGCGTCGCGCGTCAACCTCTTCTCCGCGCCCTCCGCGTCTCTGCGGTAAATCGCTTTCGACGTCTCGACGCTTCATCGTTTTAGCGTCTTCCCCTCCGTCCCCTTGGTTCCTTTCACACTCTTCAATCTGCGTCAATCTGCGAAATCTGTGGATATCTTCCCTCCGCGCCCTCCGCGTCTCTGCGGTGAACTCTTCCCGACGACACCCGGTCTCTACACCGCCAACACCTCGCGCACCGCGTGCTTAATCCGGTCCGGGTTCGGAAGAAACGCCCGCTCCCGCGCGAAATACGGAAACTGAACGTCATACCCCGTCACCCGTCGGATCGGCGCCTCCAGACTGTAAAACGCCCTCTCCACCAGCCGCGCCACCACTTCCGCCCCCAC
>JABFSN010000167.1 GCA_013140575.1 Phycisphaerales bacterium
TGGTTCGGGCAGATCGGACGCGTGCTTCTGCCCGGGCGGGCGGCGTACATTTGGGGCGGCTATGCGAATTGCGCCAATTATCCCGCGGCACTGAAAGAGGCCGGCCTCTATTTCAGTCAGGCGATCATCTGGGACAAGGAGCATCCTGTTTTGACGCGCAAGGATTTCATGGGCGCGCACGAGTGGTGCTTCTATACCTGGCGCGAAGGCGCGGCGCACCAGTTCTTCGGGCCGAACAACGCAACAGACCTGTGGCACGTCAAGAAGGTCAACCCGCAGTCAATGATCCACTTGACCGAGAAGCCGGTGGAATTGGCGGCCAGGGCTATTCAGTTTTCGTCGCGAACCGGCGAGAACGTCCTCGATCTCTTCGGCGGATCCGGAAGCACGCTGATCGCGTGCGAACAGACCGGGCGGCGGGCGTTTCTGATGGAAATGGACGCGCCCTATTGCGACGTGATCGTGCTGCGCTACGAGAAGTTCACGGGTCGGAAGGCGGAACGCATCGCGTCTGGAGCGTGCGCGTCGCGATCCGAGACAGACGCGGCGGAGGCAATCTGATGGGACGACGCGGCCCGGCGCCCACGCCGACGAACATCCTGCGGGCCCGCGACAGTTGGCTGGCCAAGACCCGCGACGGCGAGCCGCATCCGCCGCCCGGCCGGCCCCCGTGTCCCGCGTGGTTGAATGAAGACGCCAAAAAGATGTGGCGGGTGCTGGTCCGGCAGTTGGATTCGATGAACGTCTTGACGCGCTTCGACGGCAACTCGCTGGGGCGCTATTGCGCGCTGTGGGCGCGGTGGGTAAAGATGCAGCAGTTCCTGGACCAGAACGGCAGCGTCTATCCGACGAAGAATGACCGCGGCGTGGTGACCGGCTTCCGCCGGTTCCCGCAGACCATCGTCGAGGCGCGTCTGGCCGACCAGCTGCTGCGGATGGAACAAGAGTTCGGATTGACGCCGTCGGCCCGCACGCGCATCCGGGTGGGCGACGCGATGAACGACGAAGGCTCGCTCGAGGCGTTCAACAGACAATACGTGAGAATGGCTCCGGCGTGATCGGGCGTGGGTAAAGCCGTCGGCTCCGGCCGACTGCGGTAATCGATGACTTCAGACTGTTGCCGGAGAGACGCCCCGGACATTGCCGAGGCGTTTGGGGAGGGCGTGAGATGCGGGGCGAGCTATCCGTTGAACGCGAACAGGCCGCGGTCGGTCTTGGTGAAGCGCGAGTCTTTGCCCTTGCTGTTGGCCTCGCGCATCATCGCGGCATAAAGCGTTGCCGCCGGCGTTCTGCCGTTGGGGCTGGTCCAGAGGCCCTTGGCGGCCATCTCGGCGACCAGGTCTTGGGCCCGCATGGGCTTGCCGGCGGCCTTCAGGACTTGAGCGGCGGCGTCCAGTGCGCTGACTCGCTTGGGCTGGGGTTCGCGCTTGGGCTTTCGGGCGCTCGCCGTTTTGATCTTCGGATCGCCCTTCGGCCTGCGCTCGCTCTTGGCACTCTTCGGCTTCTCGCTCGATCGCGTCTTCGCGGAATTGCTCTTCGTGGCATTCTTCTTCGGCATGTCATTCTCCTTGTCAGTAGTTTCAATCTCCGATGGGCAACACGCGTCGCCCTCTACGCCCGCATCCGAGCCTTCGTCGTCCGATTGGTCGGCGCCTTCGTTCGCGCAGTGCGCTTCCCAGCACGCCTGGCACAGCGGTTTGCCCATGTGGGTCAGGGCCACGTGCATGCCGCACCCCGGCGTCGCGCATTGATTGGGGTCGTATTGCGGCCCGGCGTCGTCGGCCGATTCGGATTGGGCCTCCGCCGTCGGTCCGCCGATCTCTGGCGCCGTTGGGTTGCCGACTTCCGCCGCCGTCGGTGCTCCGGCCTCCGCCGCCCCAACTTCGCGCCGCAGACGCTGGGCGCTCTTGATGCGGACCTTGCGGCGGGTCGAGACGTTGGTCCCGTCCCAACCCCCGTGCCGGCTCGCCGCATCGATGCGCACCCGCGCGAGCTGGCCGCTGACCTTGGCGCAATAGGTGCCGCCAATCTGCACCTCGTCTTTCCTCATGGCATGCCTCCGTCTACTCGTTTCCGCAGCGTTTACCGACCCACGCGGGCCGGCGCGACGCGGCCGGCCCTATCCAGCGCTGGCCTCGCCGTCGTCGCCATCGAGGTCTGCTTCGGATTCTGGGGATTCCAGGAGGTCGTCGGCCGAAAGCGACCAGTCGTCCGTATCGAACGCCGTGCAGGTCACATCGGGATGTTTCTCCAGCAGAACCTTGAGGTCGCCCAGCAGCGCGTTGAACTTCGCGAGGCACGGTTCAACGCTCCCGTCGCAATAGAACTCGGTATCGAATACGCAGTACATCACCAATCTCCTTCCAAGAGGTCTTGCCGCGTCCACCGGCCTGCGCAGGCAGGCGCGACGCGGCGTTGTGGACATCAGTCAATCGCGCGCGGGCACGAACAACTCGCCCGCCTCCCAGATTTCGCGGCCGTATTGAGTCTTGACCACGTAGGACCATGCCCCGACGCCGCTGCGCCGATGCGTGCAGACCCGCACGATGCGGCCCGGCTCGCCGTCTTCAATGGAGACCACGGCCGTGCCCGGCGTCAGTTGCCGGTTGGCCCGGGTCGTCTCGTCGATCTTCAACATCGTTGGCTCCTTCGCGTTGCGTACGCCCC
>JABFSN010000256.1 GCA_013140575.1 Phycisphaerales bacterium
ACATGATCTGAATCGATGCCCGTATCCACCAAGCAGATGCGCACGCCCGCCCCGGTGGCCGTCAACCCCGCCCCGGTGATCTGGCTCTGCAATCCGCGAACCAGCGGCGTGCTGTCGTGCAGATAGAGCGCGTTGTCGACGTACTCGTCCAATTCGACGGACGCAACGCCGGGCATCGCCTTCAGCCTGGCCAGCTCAGCCTGCGGAACGTTTCGCAGGTTCAACGTGTCGGGCATGGCCACGTCGTACTCGTACTGCACGCGCCCGCCGACGTTGGCGGCGAAGCCCCGCACGCTGTTCCGCTCGGCCGAGGTCTTGCCCGCCGACGGCTTCATGTGCACGAACACGCTGACCCGGTCCGGCGACGTGCGGATGCGGTTCAGTTCCGTCTCGCGAATGACTGCCAGTTCCGCGTCGGTCCGCGTCCGCATATACCCCGGAATCTCCGCCAGTTCGTTTTGCGGCGCCGCATCCATCTCCATTTCGATCACGGGTTGAATGGCGGCCTCAACCTGCGCCGCTTCCGACGCCTCCTGATTGGGCCGATCACCCCCGAACGCTGCCGCGCCCGTCATCACCACTGCGCCAACACATCCCACCGAGAAGCTCAACCATCTGACCTCGCGCATGTACGACTCCTTAGAAACTGCCCTGCGAATCCCCGAATGACGGTTCCGTCACCGACTACATGCCGGCCTGCGGTCGTGCGCTGGTCGCGCACCGCGCCGGATCGATTCTCAAAACGCATGATGCGCCGCGGACGCCGCCCAACCTCGCATCGTTGTTCCGCCCCGTCGCGCCGCTCGACGTCATCGGATGACGGAGTGGCGCGCTGCCGAGTGGTGCTGACGATGGATTGAGTTGGACTCGTACGAACGGGGTTGCGCCCCTGACACGCGGCGATGAATGGACGGGATGGCGGAAGCTGCCGCGTGAACCACACCCGCAAAATAATCAAACGCCGTGCCTTCTGTCAAGGATTATCAGGCGTTGATTCCGAATGAACCCGCCGATCCGGGCGAAATGCGGCTTGGAATCAGCCCCCGTCCGGACTATAATCCAACTGCGTTTGGGGTTCGATGCCGTGACGACCGCATTCTTGGGGGGCGCTTCAGCCTATGCAGTCACCAGCCGTCTGGATTGGATCGATGTTGGCATTCGCGGCGTTTTGCGGTTGCAGCACGGGCGTCATGCTCGAACCCGACGCGGCCGACGCCGAAGCGCCTGGCGCCGTGATACCCGACGACGCCTCGTCCGACGAAATCCCCGGCGATGCCGACCCGCCGGATGACGCCGCCGAAGGCGAGACCCAACCGACACCCGACGATCCCGGTCCGTTCGTCGTTTTCGTCGACGAAGGCTGGGGCGGCACGACCACGGATGTGCACGACGTGGACGACGAAATCGTGCGGTTCAACGCGGCGAACAGGTCGCTGGTCTGGGCCGCCGATGGGCACGAATTCGACGGCTGGCCCGCGGAGGGTCTCTTCCTCGGGCCCAATGCTTTTTTCCAGGTGCGCTTCGGCGTGAAGGACGGCCGCCGCCTCGCGTTTTTCACCGAAACCGGACCGGCCACCATCTGCGACGTTCGCGTCGTTGAAGGTCAACTCGGCATCTTTCCGACCGACGTGATCGTTCCGGAATAGCCACGCCCGCGGTGTGATGCAAATCGTGAATCAGGGACCTTTCAACGATTGCGCTGGATCGTCTTCGCCGTGGCGGAGTCGTTTCTGCCGCCGAAACAATTCCTCGTGGACGCGGTGATAATAATCCAGAAGTTCCTGCGGAGCCAAACCCGACAACTCCGCGGCGCGGCGGCGCTGTGCGTCATCTTTCATTTTCAGGCAATCAAATTCTTTCTTCGTCTTCATAGGCGATCACTTCACTCGGCGGGTGCATGGCGAATAGGCCGTAGCCTCGCTGCCGGTTCACTTCATCATAGCGAGATGCGTTGCCTACGTGTACGATATGCCGAGAATTCCACCGAGGCACGCGATTTCATCGACGCGGGTGAACGCGCTATCGGGATTCTCAAAATAAAATGGCGGATGGGATGACTGCACCGCTCGAATCGGAAAGCAAGGTCTGGTTCATCACCGGCTGTTCCACCGGATTCGGGCGGTTGTTGGCCCAGCGGCTGCTCGACGGGGGGCATCGCGTGGCCGCGACGGCCCGCAACGTCGAACAATTGGCCGGTCTGAAATCCGCCGCGCCCGATCGTCTCCTGACCGCGCCGTTGGACGTCACCCGCGGCGCCCAGATCGCCGCGGCCGTCCGCTCGGCCGTCGACCGGTTCGGCGGAATCGACGTGTTGGTGAACAACGCCGGATACGGTTATTTCGCCACGCATGAACAGGGCGATATCGACGAAATCCGCCGCATGTTCGAAACCAACGTGTTCGGGTTGATCCGCGTGACGCAGGCCGTTTTGCCGCGCATGCGCGAACGGCGCCGCGGCACGATCGTCAATCTGTCGAGCGTGGCCGGCCGGGTCGCGTTTCCGCGATCGAGCTTCTACAGCGCCACCAAATTCGCGGTGGAGTCGATGAGCGAATCGCTGTCCCACGAGGTTCGCCCGTTCAATATTCGCGTGATCGTCATCGAGCCGGGTTCGTACGCCACGGATTTTGGACCCCGATCGGCCGTCCGCGACGCCGGGCTGACCGATCCCGCCTCGCCCTACGCGGCGTCGGCGAAAACATGGTCCGACGTCGCCGCCCGGCTGCTGCCCGATCGGCAGGACCCGGCCGAGGTCGTCGACGGCATCGTCGCGGCGGTCACGGCGCCCCGTCCGCCGTTCGTCCGCATCCCATTCGGACGCGACGCCCGCCCGCTGATTGCGGAACGCGAGTCGGCCGGCGACGCGGAGTTTATCGAGAACATGTCCCGGCGCTATTATCCGGATTCGAAGTAGCCCGACCCGTTCGGCGTCGAAATCTCTCGCACGATTTGCGGACCGTTCGCGCGCCTTGCACCGTGGCGCGGCCGCGTCCCGGCCGCACTTCGGACGCGAAACCGCGCGGCTGAACCGCCGTTGCCGGTGTCGGCGGGGATTCCGTCGGACGCCGCCCGCGGCGGATCGTATACTGACCGTGGTCCGCTGTTTGAACGGCGGCACGGGTGCCCGGTCTTTTCACCGAGGGGGAGACGCATGAACGTTCAGGAATTCGTCAAACTGGACCGCGAGGCTATTCATCAGTTGGTCGAAAACCGATTCGGCGCGGACGCGGACGGGCATAAACGGCGGCGCATCACCCGTTGGCCGTTCCCCGGTCAGTTGCAACTGTGGATTCGCGACGCGGCCGGCACGGAAGTGCAGGTGTTCGGCACTTGTCACAACCTGAACGAAAACGGCATCGGGGTATATTGCGAACGGTCCATCGAGATCGGGCAACAGGTGCCCATCGCCATCCACCAGCCCGAGGCCACCTATCACGGCGACGGCGTGGTCCGTCATTGCACGCCGTCCGACGGCGAGTATTTCGTGGGCATCGAATTCATCGACGCCTGACGCCGCCCGCGTTGTGCTGTCCGTGCCGCGTTGGCGCAGCCAATGTTTCGGGTCGGGCGGCACGGACAACGGTACCGGTACGTGCTTAGCGTACCGCATCGCCATTCAGAACACTGGGCGCAAGCCCGATGTTCGGACGGCGATGAGCGCCCCACGTGGAGAAGACCCTGGGCTCGCGCCCACGGCTCTGATCGCGGGTTTTGCACGCCAATCACGTACACGGTACGCCGTTGTCCGTGGTGTCGGAGCGATGTCGTACAGACCGAGCGCGGTGTTGCGCGCCCGAAAACACGGACAAGCGAGTACGCTTGTCCGTGCCACCCAAGAAAACCCCGCACGCCGCACAACGACGGCCCTTCGCCAAACACCCGACCCCGGCGTAGAATCGCGCCCGCAATGGGCAACGCATTCGATCAGCGCCGCTACCTCACCAATTTCGATTCCGCCCGCACCGGGCATGTGCTGACCGACGTGCTGGTGATCGGCGGCGGGGTGGCCGGCGCCCGCGCCGCGATCGAGGCCGCCCGGCACACCGACAACGTCATCCTGATGTGCAAACGCACGGTCGAAGATTCGGTCACGCGGCACGCCCAGGGCGGCATCGCCGGCGTGATGACCGACGCCGATTCCGTCGAATCCCACGCCGAGGACACCTTCCGCGTCGGCTGCGGATTGGGCCGACGCGAGATCATCGACCGCGTCGTCCGCGACGGGCCGGCCCGCATCGCGGAAATGGTCGATTGGGGCATGCGCCTCGATCGGTCGGCCGACGGGTACGCGCTCGGCCGCGAAGGCGGACACTCGGCCTCCCGGATTTTGCATTTCGAGGGCGACGCGACCGGCCGGGAACTGTCTCGAGCGCTGACCGCCAAACTGCGGACGCTGACCGCCATTCGCGTGTTCGAGTCGTGCTTCCTGATCGACCTGCTGACGGTCGAGGGGCGTTGCGTGGGCGCGGTTTCCTATCACCCGAAATACGGCCACCAGCTCGTCTGGTCGAAACAGACCATTCTGGCCACCGGCGGCTGCGGCCGGTTGTTCCGCGAAACCACCAATCCCGACATCGCAACGGGCGACGGCTACGCGGCCGCCTGGCGCGCCGGAGCGCGACTGGCCGACATGGAGATGATGCAGTTTCACCCCACGACGTTATACGTCGCGGGCGCCAGCCGGGCGTTGATTTCGGAGGCCGTCCGCGGCGAGGGGGCGTATTTGGTGGATCGCCACGGCGAGCGGTTCATGCCGTCGTATCATGCCGACGCGGAGTTGGCCCCGCGCGACGTGGTCAGCCGTGCGATCGTGAACCGCATACGCGAAACGCGGTCCAACTGCGTCTACCTCGACGTGCGGCACATCGGCGGCGAACGCTTCGCGGCCCGCTTCCCGCGGATCACCCGCTTGTGTCGCGATTTCCAGATCGACCCGGCCCGCGACCTGATCCCCGTGCGGCCCGCGGCCCATTACATGATCGGCGGCGTGGTCACCGATGGCGACGCGCGGACCAACGTGCCCGATCTGCTGGCCTGCGGCGAGGCCGCCTGCACCGGTTTGCACGGGGCCAACCGACTGGCCAGCAATTCGCTATTGGAAGGCCTTGTATTCGGGGCCATCGCCGGCGCGACCGCCGGTGCGAGTTTATCATCGGGACCGAACGCCCGCGGCCGCGTGTCCAGCGTCATCCCCGCGTCGCAACGCACGGAACTGGACCTGCCCGACATTCTAAACAGCCTGCGCAGCCTGCTGTGGCGCAACGCCGGCATCGAACGCCACGCCGCCCACCTGTCCGAGGCCCGCGAAATCATCGACTTCTGGGGTCAATACGTCCTCGACAAGACGTTCGACGACGTCCTCGGCTGGGAATCCCAAAACATGCTCACCGTCGCCCGCCTCCTCGTCATCGCCGCCGCCCAGCGCTCCCACTCCCTCGGCGTCCATTACCGATCGGATGAACTGAACGCCTCAACCGTTGTGTCCGACACTACGGACCCCCACCACTGGGTGAACGAACGCGACGAAAGTGGACCCGTCCTGCGCCCGATGGACAGGGATTGGCACTCGATTGTCGAAGAAACACGGAATCACATTCTTCCTAAAAAGTAGGATGCCCCGGTATTGGCTCCCATCAGTCATCAACCATCGCATCCGCCTCGAATTCGACCAGCCACTCCGGGTCGATGAATCGCGAGACTTGCACGATCGTGTTCGCAGGGCGGATGTCGCGGAAAAAATCCCCGTGAACGCGAGCCACGGATTCCCAATCGTCGATGCGGGTCAACAGCGTGCGCGTGCGATGGACGTGGCGCAGCCCCGCCCCCAGCGCCTCCAGGGCGTCGCGGATGATTTCCAGGCAGCGCCGTGCCTGGGCCGCGGGGTCTCCCGCGCCGACCGTGCGGCCATCTGGTCCCAGCGGCGCGGTTCCACTTACCGCGATCAAGTTTCCGGCACGAACGGCCCGCGAAATCCCGATGATCGGTTCATAGGGCGAGCCCGAAGAAACGCGTTGGCGTGGTTTCGACATGATCGAATTCTACCTCAAGGCGCGAGCCCCCGCACCGGTTGATTTCTCGACACGACCTGACTTCGAAGGCTAAAACGAGGCGTGACGCGAATCAGAAGGAGTACCCGGACGGATGCGAACGGGGGACATCATTTTTCGCGCGATCCGTTCGCCGGATCATGACACCTCGGCAATTAGCGCGTCGATCTGTTGGCGAATCCGCATGAACAACTCCTTATTCGCGCGGGCGAATTGCTTGAGCACGATTCTCTGATCGATGCTGAAGATCTTGTCCACCCGCACCGCACTTCGGAGCTTGAGGGTGCCGTACTCGAGATCCCCGGAATCCATTTCAACGGTAAATGGCCGGGGAGCGAGATTCGAAGTTACGCCGGCGACCAGGATGTCGGCGTCGGAACGGTTGTAGTGGTCGTTGGACAACACGACGACGGGGCGGATCTTGCGGGCGGTCAGGTCGCTGAACGGAACGGGGAGCAAAAGCAGGTCACGCTGTTGAAAGGGCATCGTTCCAAACTTGATCGTCGATGTCGTTGTCCCAGAAGCCGAGACCCGACTCGCTCAATGCGACGAGATCCGCCAGTGTGTCGTCGAACGGCCGCACGATGATCTCAACCGTCTCCCCCGGGTGCAACGGAAGCTCATCCAGACGGATGGTTCCGTCGGACTCTATTCTCTTGATGAAACGCAGTGCCCGCATGTCACCCATGTCGTGCATTCTATCGGCCCGGAAGATGACCCGTCAATGCGGAATACGGCGATTTGATCAGAACCCCGAACGCGAGTCCGGCGCCGAAACCGAACCACACCGGCTGGAGATTCGATGCGGCGGTTGATCCGTACGCCCCGCCTCACGCCCGGCGGGTGCTGATCGGGTCGTCCGAATCGGAAAACAAATCGTGTCGTCGTCCTACACCCGGGCGGCGGCCAACGGCGCGGTCGGAACGAATCGTTCGTGCGTGCGAAGGTACCACTCCACGGCCGCAGGGATGCCTTCTTCATACGAAATGGTCGGCCGCCAGCCCAGTTCGCGGGCGATTTTGTCACATGTGAAGAAGCATCGCCGGCCCATCAGCCAGGCCGAATAGCGCGTCACCAGCGGGGGCTTCTTCCAATGCAACGCGTGGCCCATCACCTCCAGACCGAACGCGAGGCCTTTCACCACGCCGTAGGGAACCGACGCGGTCACCGGCCGCTCGCCGATGGCGGCCGCTATAGCATTCAGATAGCCCGCCTGGGTAATGACGCCGTCGCTGCAGCAGTTGTACGCCTCGCCCCGGGCCTTGTCCGATTCGGCCGCCAGAACGGCCCCCTCGGCTACGTTGGCGGCGTGCGTCAGATTCAACCGATTGGTCCCATCGCCGACGAGTTTCGACTTGCGGGCTCGGATGGCCGCGATCATTCGCTGAAGCGTGGCCCGATCGCGCGGGCCGTACAACCAACTGGGGCGAATGACCGTGACCGCGACGCGCCCGGCCTGATGCGCCGCCCACGCGACACCCTCGGCCTCCACCTTCGCCCGGCTGTAGTAGCTCCACTTCGCCAAGTTCCGCCCCAGCGGGGCCGATTCGTCGAGAACCAATCCGGCGCCGTCAACATGGCCGTACGCGCTGATCGAGCTGATGTGCAGCAATCGCTTCACTCGCGCCGCGGCGGCCGCATCGACCACATTCCGGGTGCCATCGATCGACACCCGCACGAAATCCGACCACGGGCCCCAATCGCCCACGCGCGCGGCCGCGTGATAAACGACTTCCACGCCGTCACACGCGCGGCGCAACGACGCCGCATCGTCCAGATCGCCGCGCACGATTTCCACGCGTTGCGATTCCAGCCACGACGTGTCGGAACCGGGTCGAACCAGCGCCCGCACCGCCCGCCCGCGCCGCCGCAGTTGCTCGACGATATGGCTGCCCAGCAATCCGGTGCCGCCGGTGACGAGGTTCAACCCGATTTCAGTGGACGCGCCCATGCCGGGCCACGATAGGAACTCGCCCCACGGGGGTCAAGAACGCGAAAACCCTCCGCATCCGCGAAATCCGATCACGAACGAAACGAATGGGTGGCAGGTCAGCCAATTCCAATGCCGCGGCAATTGGAACACTCGTCGGGCCCCATGGGTAGGGCGGGTTTTACCCGCCGTTCGCCCAACCGCTTCAAGGCACGCGGAGGCGGGTGAAACCCGCCCTACGAACGGGTTCACGGGGCGATATCAAGACCGTGGCATTGCAGACGACGGTACATTACTCGAATCGAAACGCCCACCCGTGAACGAACGCATCACGGCCCGCAGCACCCCTGCTCCCCGGCGAACCCATCCAACACGGCCAGAATATCGAATATGTCGATAACGCCGTCCCCGGCCGGGCACGGGGTCAAGTCGAGATTGACCAGGGCACAGGTGTCGAAATTCCCCGCGAACCCGTCCAGCACGCACAGAATGTCGAAAATGTCCACCGCGCCGTCGCCGTTCACGTCGCCGTACGGCATGGGCGTATTCCCGCAAAACCCGCCGCCGCACGCATCAAACGTGCAGACCGTGTCGTCGTCGCATTCATCCGCGACCACGCACTCGCACGTCGTCAGGCGAATGGTCAACGTGGGCCGCTCCGCGGGATCAATAGCCTCGCGGCTGCTGAAACGTTTGACCGTCGCGGTCGCGGCTTCGCCGCCGATCATGATCCATCCGAAATTCGTCGCCGGCGAATCCAGCCAGCCCTGCACGTCCGCGACCATCTGCGACGTCGATCCCCACGTGTACGATCCAATTCCGCCGACCACGGCGCTCCCGCTCGTCGTTCCGGAATACTGTCCCCCCATCGTGCTCCAGAAGACGCCGCTGAAAAAACGGTGCCGCCATGTGGCATCGTTGACCGCGGCCGCCGCGCCGTTCCCTTCGCGCAGCGGCGCGTCCGACGCCCCCTCGCCCCAGTCCGCCGCCACCCGGCGC
>JABFSN010000182.1 GCA_013140575.1 Phycisphaerales bacterium
CACGGAGGCACGGAAGAAAAAAGGGACGAAGGGACGGAGGGACGGAGGGAGGAAGGGGACGTTGCGGAGGATGCGAGGGGGCTGCTGGTGGAGAGCGGAGAGTTGTATTACCGGATCGCCGAACTGGAGATGATGGACAACGACCGGGCGGGGGTCGCGATGTGGAAGGCGGCCGAGCGGATCGAAGAGAGCGGAGATGGAGAAGCGACTGTCGCGGCGATGCGGCGGTTCATGAGCGGGTATCCGGAGTCGTCGCTGGGGCCGCGGGCGTTGCATGCGATCGGAAGCGCGCAGCAGCGAATCGGGGCGCTTCCGGATGCGGTGGAGACATATCAGGAGAACTACCGTCGATTCGGACAGACGCCGTATGGGGCCGGGTCGCTGGTACCGCTGGCGACGTGTTACATGGCGATGGGGCGGGGGTACGCGGATCAGGCGGAGCAGACGCTGCGGATGATCGTGGAAGACTCGCCGGTGTATACGCCGGCGGCTCCGGAGTACGCGGACGCGTTGTTTCTCCTGGGCAACCTCTTGAATCGGTCGGGCGCCCATGAACGGGCGATTCCGGTGCTGGAAGAGGCAATGGACCGGTATGCGGACAGTCCGCGCGTTCCGCGGGCCCGGTTCCTGCTGGGCGACTGCTATTTGCAGAGCGGACTGTCGCTGCAAGCGGAAATCGAAACGGCGACGTTCAGCGGAGAGCTGGATCAACTGCGGGCGGAGAGGGGGCGGCGCCTGCGGCGCGCGGCGACGCTGTTTGGAGAGATGGTGGCGTCGTACGAATCGCGGGATGCGTCGACGCTGACGACGTTGGACGAACTGTATCTGCGGCATGCACGGTTGTACCGGGCGGACAGTCATTTTGAGCTGGGGGAATACGAGCAGGCATTGGCAGACTACGAGCGGGCGGCCTGGGTGTACAAGGGAAGCGCGACGGCGCTGACGGCGTACGTGCAGATTCTGAATTGCCACGTGTTTACCGGCAAAGAGGCGGAAGCGGAGGCGGCGCTGCGGCGAGCCCAGTATCTGGTGGAGACGCTGCCGGACGACGCGTTTGAAGACGGGGTGAATTTGGAGTCGCGTGAGGACTGGCGGCGGTATTTCGAGTGGGTAAAGGGGACGGGGCTGTTTTGAATGAGGAAGGGACGGAGGGACGGAGGGACATGGGGACGGAGGGGAAGGCGAAACGTCGAAAGGCGAAAGGCGAAAGGCGAAATGGGGAGGGGATTCACCGCGGAGGCGCGGAGGGCGCGGAGAGAAGAGGGTAAGGCTGCGCTGGGACGGAGGGGGAGGAGAAGGCGAACGGCGAAAGGGGAAAAGGGGAAGGCGAAGAAGATGAATGTTGTGAAAAGTGTGAAGAGTGTGAAGGCTGTGAGGAGGGTGAGAATTGGGTGGTGAAAGGAAGCAGAAGGCGGGGTGCAGGGGACCGATTGCGCGACCTGGTCGCGAAGACAAACGCGGAAGCCATGTGCTTGAAGGCAGGGCGAAGAGAAGCATGGAGGCAACGTGATGGCGAGCGATGAAGGCGCGGAACTGGTCGGGCAGTTGGAAGCGCAACGTGAGGTGTGCGTTCGATTGCGGCAGATGGCGCACGCGCAACGGAGACTGGTCACGCTGGAAGATCCGGCGCGGCTGATGGCGCTGTTGGCCGACCGCCAACGGCTGACCGACGAACTGAGGATGGTGAGCGATCGTGTGGGCAACACGACCGAGCGACTGGATGCGGCGCGCGAACGGATGACGAAAGAGGCCGTCGCACGGGCGGAAGAGTTGCAGAGCGACGTGCGGCTGATCGTGCAGGAAATCATGATGGCGGATGAAAACGACGCCAGACTGCTGACGGCCCGCAAGCAGCAGATGAAAGCGGCGATTTCGAATGCGGCCAACGGGCAAGCGGCGTTGTCGGCGTATAGGAGCGGTCGGTCGGTTGAGACAACGATGGGGTCGAGGGCGGAGGGGTGAAGGGAAAGGCGAAACGTCGAAAGGCGAAAGGCGAAACCGGAGAAGAATATCCACAGATTACACAGATGGGCACAGATAGAAGAATAGGGAATGAACGGGCCCACGTGTGTTTGTCCATGACAGTTGTGGAAAGACGTGCCGGGAATGGATTGACGGTGATGCGTGACGGGTGAGAAGAGTGCGAATGGGTGAAAAGATGGGGACGGGCGGGCAGGACACGCAACCGGAAGTGTAGTTGTCGGGTGTCGTCCGTGGAGGCAAGGCAGCACAGAGGGCGAGATTGACGGTTTGTGGCGCAAAGAGGGCGAAATGGTGATGAGGGCGAGCTTGGCAAATGGGGCCGTAAGCCGGGATCACGCAGGTGACGCTGGCGTCGCGGAACGTCTGACACCGCGGGAATGGGAGCTCGGCGGCATTATCGACGCGTACAACTCGGTAACCGAGCGATTAAAGCAGTCGCACGATCTGTTGACGCAGCAGGTGAAACGGCTGAGGGGGGAGGTTCGCGAGAAGGACCGGGAGTTGGCGCGGCGGGAGCGTCTTGCGGCGCTGGGAGAGATGGCCGCAGGGGTGGCGCATGAGGTGCGGAACCCGCTGGGGGGAATTTTGCTGTACGCGAATCTGTTGCAGAAGGACCTGGCCGGACAGTGGGGGGCGCTGCGAGTCGTGGGACAGATCGTGGGGGCGGTGCAGAAGGTAGAGC
>JABFSN010000064.1 GCA_013140575.1 Phycisphaerales bacterium
ATCGCCACCTTCTCCTGCCCTGTGAAATGCCGCCGTTGCTTCGCGTTGTTCATGTCGTTTTCCTCCGATCGGGACCACACTAACCCGCACGGCCGAAAACTCCATTTCCGACTGAAGCAACACAGGCACGATTCGTGCATCAGGTGCAATCGTCCCCGGCGACAGCGACGGCGACATGGACGTGGACCTGCTTGACTGGGCCGCGTTTCAGCGATGTTCCAGGATCAATCCGGGCCCACAACCCGTCGAGTGCGAAGCGCTTGACTTCTACCATGACGGCCGGCTTGACCTCGAAGACCTGAAATGGTTCGTCTGCGCCGCCGGCGGTCCAAACATCATCCGCTCGGCCGTCACGCTGAACGTACCGGACGACCCAACGAACCAAACGCAAATCACACTAAACGGCACATCCGCCGGCTGGCAGTCGGTTCGAATCTCCGGCGGCCTCACAACGACCACGATCAATCTCGACGATTGCGCATTCTCAACCCCGTACAACCTGATACCCAACACCGTCAACTGGATTTACGCCACGGGCTTGCTTCCCGACGGCACGGCCAGCGCCCCCACCGGCCTCCAAATCACCCACGACCAACAGCCGCCGAGCTTGTTCATCGACTTCCCGATCGACGGCGCGACCGTCACCACCGATTCCACTGATGTTGCCGGGCGCGTGGGCGACACGCTTAGCGGGTTCATGGGCCTGACCGTGACCGTCAACGGCGTTTCCGCCGCCGTCAATCCCGGCATTGGAACGAACGGGACATTCTTCCTCACCGGCGTACCATTGGCCCCGGACGGCCCCACGATCATCACCGCCGTCGCGCGCGACGCCCTGCAAAACCAAAGCTCGCCAAAGCAAATCACCGTGACACAGACGCCGATCCCCGAAAACGCCCCCCAAATGACGATCGTTTCCGGCAACGGCCAACAGCCCATGCCCATCCACTCCCTGCTTCCCGAGCCTATCACGGTGCAAGTACTCCGCGGCGACGGCGCCCCCTTCGCCAACAAAGTCGTCAGCTTTCACGTCACGCGCAGCGACGGCCGCTTGACGGCCGACGGCGCGGGCGACGGCAGCATGATGCTTCAAGTGCACACCGACGACGCGGGCCTGGCCGGCGCCCGATGGCGGCTGGGCAGCGACGCGGGCATGGGCAACAACCGCGTCGAGGTCACCTCGGCCAGCATCGTGGGCACGGTCGTGTTCTGCGCCTCGGCCACTCCGGCCCCGGCCGGGCAGATCAACATCGGCTCCGGCAACAATCAGCGGGCCGAGGTCGGCGCACCGGCCCCCGAACCATTGGAAGCCTGGGTCAGCGACGGTTGCAACCCCGTCAAGAACATGGCCGTCACGTTCACCGTCACCCAGGGCGGCGGCAAGGTGAATGGGCAGGACAGCATCACCGTTAACACCGACACCAGCGGCCACGCCGACGTGAATTTCACGCTCGGACCCGACCCCGGCAACAACGCCGTCGAGGCAAGCTTCCCCAACAACCCCACCGGACCGGCCACGTTCATCGCCTTCGGCCTCGTTCGTGACGCGACCCGGCCGACGCGTTTCACCGGGCTCGTGCTCGACAACGCCAGTCAACCCATCGCGGGGGCCAGGTGTACGCTCGTCGTTGCCGACCAGGGATTGTTCACGTCGACCGACGCGAACGGTCAATTCGCATTCGAAGATGTTCCGGCCGCCGGCGCTGCGGACCTCGTGGTGGACGGCCGATACGCGACCGCTGTCGGAGGGGAGGCGATTTCACCCTGCATCGACGCCGGCGGTTCACCGCTTCCCGACCCCTGTTTGTTCCCGTTCCTGCATTACGAACCGGTGCTCGTGCCCAACGCCGCCAACGCGCTGCCGTCGCCGATCCTGATTCCCCGGCTCGATCCCGCCAATCGCGTGCCCTACCGTGGCACACAGGACGCGGTCCTGACCGTGGCGGGCGTGGATGGCCTGGAGATGACCGTCAAGGCCGGCACGCGCGTCACGCTCCTTTCGGGACATTGCGTCGATCCCGACGACCCGTTGTGTACCGGCGATCCCGGCTGCAACGCCGAATTCGGCGGGCCATGCGTTACGCTCGCCCTGAATCAGGTTCATCACGACGACGTGCCCATGCCCATGCCCGACGGCGCCGCCCCTCCGTTCGCTTGGACGTTGCAACCGGCCGGCACGACGTTCAATCCGCCGGTCAAGGTAACCTACCCCAACATGTCCGGCCTGCCCGCCGGGGCCATCGCAAACTTCCTGTCGTTCGACCACGACACCATGCAATTCGAAATCGTCGCCGGCGGCCACGTTACCGCAGATGGGTCTTGCATCGAGACCGACCCCGGCGACGGGATCGACAAGGCGGGGTGGGGCTGTAATTGTCCTCCATACTCCGTCACCGGAAACTGCTGTACCTGTAACACGAGTACGCCACCGCTTGACGAAACAAGAGAGGCTGGTGGCTTCAAGGTGTATGCGCCACCTCTCTTCTTTGGTCCCTGGGTAACGGCCTATGGCGGCAATGGGCCTCATCGCGTGACAATATCCGCTCAGCCACAAGGGGACACAACAATCTTTGGCCAGGTGCACTATTACGCTTGCGAAACGGATCCAAACCAATGTGGATCAGGGGGAGTCGAAAAAACAGTCAGTTTTGGGGCGGTAACGTCTGTCTTTACCGCCGATGCTTTTGCTAACGTGCGGGTCAGGTTCAAGGGAATACCTCTTGGTAGCGTGGTAAACGGTAGTGCTACTGTAGTTCCATTTCCATGTTGCCCCCAATCCAGTGAAACATCTTCTGCCAGAGTCGGTCTAGACCAATCATGGAACATCGCCGTCAACGGGCAGGCGGGATCGGTTAATCCAGGCGGGAGCTTTCGCGTCACGAATATCGCAGCCCTAGATGCATTTGGAGAAAGTGGACCGGGATCTCTGCCTGACTTTCTGAGCGACGATTTCGTCCGCATTGTGGGGTCAAAAGCCATCGATGGAACTACCTACTACGCCGTAAGTCAGCCGTTTCGCCTCACCCAGGGAGAGACTATTCAGGCCGAAGGCATTTCTGTCACCGAAACGCCGCCAGCGTTGCCGCAGAGCATTGCGATCACCGAAGGTGCGTCCGTGTTGGAACCCGGGCAAGGAACCCAGTTGGAGGTAACGGCATCACTGCTTTTCGGCGGAGAGATAGATGTGACGCCCGGATCAGCGTTCACGACCTACCGGACGAGCAATCCCTCCGTTGCCACGCCGAACGAGAATGGCTTGGTCACCGCCGTAGGAGATGGAACGGCCTTTGTCACGGCCACGAACGAGGGCGCAGCCGCGACAAGGGTTTTTACGGTCGTGAGCGAAACATCGACCACGACTGTTGAAGGATATTGTCAACGTGAAGACGGGACTCCGCTGCCCGAAGCCGAGGTGACCGTGCTTTCCGTAAAAGGATCGGGACTTACCGATTCCCAAGGTTTCTTTTCGTTCTCGATTGTAGTGCCCTCAACGATTGAAGCGATAAACATTGCGATCCGCGCAAATGGAGGGACTCAAGCTTTCTTGGAGACCGTATATGGGCTTCCAATCATCCCGAACGGCATCACCGACGCCGGTATCATTGTCGTAAGCCCATACTTTGGCGACCTAGACTTGGGGCCGTGGCCGCAATTTCGGGGCAACAACCGAAAAACGGGGTCTCTCATTGCGCCTGGGCCCGCAACGACTCTATCATGGCGCCGCGGCGAAATTGCATCCGTGTCGCGCGGAGGGATCGCCATCGCGGCCAGCGGCGACATTTACTTCAAAAGCAGAGAACTCGGGGGATCCTTTGTTTATCGGATCGATGGTGGGTCTGGGCAGGTACTCGCGCAGAGTCCGAATTTCGGGTTGCTAAGCTCGGGCGTTACGATCGGCGCCGACGCGTTGTATACGACGAGTTTGAGTCCAACTGGAACGCATGTCACGATTTTGGACAGAATAACTCTTGGGGTAATCAGCGAAATCAGTAGCCCGGCATTTGGCAGTTTAGGCGATGCTCCGATTGTCAGTCTCAATCGAAACAGTCCAAGCGGAACGCATACGCTTTACGTGACTGATACTTCGCAGAGAGCCATTCACGCGATAGACGCGGGCACGAATCAAGTGTTATGGACTTTTTTGGCGACTGCTCCGCAGGTGGCCGGCTCGAGACTGGGCCCAATTTGGCTAGGTGATGACGGCCGCCAAGTCATCGCGTTTTTCGGCAATCAGACCAGCAATGGCGCCGTGGCCTTGGCTGATAATGGTGACGGATCTTTTGAACTACTTTGGACAGGGGGGCCGGTGGGATTCAATTGGATGGGGACAGGTGTGCTGAGCAGCGATGCTTCGCGGATATACGTGGCGACTTTTGCGAACGATGGTGCAGACGTCATTTGGGCGATCGATGCGACGAATGGCAAACCGATCTGGTCGGTTCCAAGCAACTCTGGAGTCCGGAACTTTTTTGGTCGTCCTGCCGTAGTGGGTGATCGAATCTACGCAGGTGGCCACAACGGGCGAGTTACCGCAGTCATTGATGAGGGTGAGACCTATAGCGTGCCGTGGGAATATATTCCTGCGTCTGGGCAATTCGCCGAATTTACATCAATTTCGGCAGTGGTGACGAAGAGTGGGACTACTTATCTATACGCAGTTGACCAGGGGAATATGTTTGGCCAATTATTGGTATTGCGCGACGATGGGTTGACGTATACGGAAATACTGCGGACCAGTCTTAATGGAACTATGGGCGCAAGTGGTTTTGGCAGCAACTCTGCAAGTATTGACAACGAGGGGTGCGTGTACATCGGTTCCGGGCGAACGACTGTTGCGAATGGAGGAGAGATTTACCGTTTTTGTCCATGAAAATGCTGGTCCGTACAAAGTTTTGGCCGCGTGGCCCACTCATTGCGCGGCGATGGGTGGGAATGTGACGATCGAATCGCGCGTAACTTCCGTCCGCGCATGCGTCCACCAGAATTCCAAGTCGCGGCCTCCCTCCCCTTCCGCCTCGGCTTTCTCCGCGCCTTCGCGTAATTCGCCTTTCCCCATCTGCGTCAATCCGTGCAATCTGCGGACGCTCTCCTGTTTTCGCCTTTCGCCGTTTCGCCTTTTGCTTACCGTGCCCCCTGGACAGGCGAATCAGGGTGGCCGAGGCCGTGTACGAGCGCGGCCGGCTGGTCACCAACAAGGGAAATCATCTGCGGCACGCCATCAGGGTCCTATGATTCCTTCGCGAATGGCGTAGCGGGTCAGGAGACGGCCACGCCAGTTCTGCGTGATGTGGCAGAACATGCGGTGTTCGATCTTGTTCCACTTGCTCGTGCCTGGCGGAAGGTGGCAGATCGTCAGACGCAGCCCCAGATCGTCGGCCAGTTCCTGCAGGGCCACCTTCCACAGATGCGTCCGACTGCTGTTACTGCCGCCGCCATCCGCGGTGATCAGCAACTCCTTCGCCTGGGGGTAACGCTGGCGGCCCATCTTCCGCCACCATCGCTTGATGCTCGCCGCCGCGAATCGCGCCGTATCGTGATCGATGCCCACGCTCACCCAGCCTTCGTTGCGCGTCAGATCATAGACGCCATACGGAATCGCTTTCTTCATCTTGGGGTCCGGGAAGTCATGCACGCGGACCTCTTCCGGCCGCCCGCGACGCCGCCACTCCCGACCGGCGTTCTTGAAATCGCCCAGCAGTTCCTTCTTTTTCGTGTCCACCGACACGGCCGGCTGACTCCGACGCTGAAATCGCAAGACCTCTTCATTGATATGAGCGAACTGCACATCACGGTCCGGATGGGATCCGCCCTCGCGCGTCTTGCGATTGGCCTGCAAACTGAACCCTTGTTCCGCGAGTTCTTTCGCCACCGTTCGAGGTCCCACCTGGAAGCCCTGACGCCGCAATTCGTCCGCCAAGTTACGCGTGCTCTTGCAGGTCCACCGCAACGGCGACTCGGGATCCCCCCGGGTCGTCGGGTCCACCACCCTTCTCAGCAACTCGCCCAGCCCCGGTTGCTTGTCCCGAGCCCGCTTGCGACCTCCGCCTGGCCGTGGAGTCGAGCATCAGACATTCGAGGTCTGGGTTTTGCCAAATATGGAAGAGGCTTCCCCAGTTTCCGCGTTTGGACCATCGATTGAATCGCTGGAAGACCAAGTTCCACTCCCCGAGTCGTTCCGGCAATTCGCGCCATGGCGCCCCCGTCTTGGCGATCCAGAGCATCGCATTGATGAAGCCGCGATTGTCCTCGGCCGTTCAGCCCGGATCGCCGGCTTGGCCGGGAAGCAGGTCCTTGATCTGGTCCCCTTGCTCGTCCGAAATCTCGTGTCGTCGCATCGCCGCGTTCCTCCGTGAATCGAAGGCACCGTTCGTCCCTGGACCGTCCCACACTCAAGGAATCGGCGCGGGCGTCGGAGTCGCTGGAATAAATATCAACACAACCTCGTAGGCGGATTTGGGGAAAGGTTCATGGGATTCATGCCGTCGGCGCGATTCGCGGTTCAACTGCGGGCTGTGTTCTCGTCGACGGTGGGCAGGGATAGCTGCACGCGGGCGCCGCTCGTGGACGCGTTGATGATCCGCACCTGGCCGCCGTGGGATTGCACGGTCTGCTTGACGGAGGCGAGTCCGATTCCGGTGCCACCGGATCGGGTGGTGAAGAAAAGGTCGAACACCCGATCGGCGATGTGCGGGGGAATGCCCGGGCCCGCGTCCGCGATCAGCACATTGACGAACTCGGGACGATCGGGGCAGGGGACGCACTCGACGGTGACGACGCCCGGTTGGGGCGAGAATTCGGCCGCGTTGGAAAGCAGTTCGATGAAGCACTGGACCATCCGCTCCCGGTCGCCCCGGACGAACGGTTCGGTTGCGAAGGAGATGCGTGTCTCGATCCGGCGTTCCTCGAGGCGATTGCGGATTTCGGCGACGGCCTGGTCCACGACGCAGCGGAGATCGAGCGTTTCGTGCGCGACGGACGCGTTGGAGGCGAACCCGAGCAGGCGCGTCACCCGATGATCCAGCCGGCGGCATTCCGACACTATGTCGTCGAGCCGCGAGCGTATGGATTCATTGCCCCGGTGGTCGACCAGACCCAGTTGCGCGGAGCTGGAAATGGCCGCGAGCGGGTTGCGAATGCCGTGGGCGACGGCCGTGCAAACTTCGCCGACGGCGGCCAGGCGGGCGAGGCTTTCGGCGGCGGCCTGCTGATGAGCGAGGGTCATCTGTTCGTGAAGCTGTTGAAGTTTGCGTCCGTACCAGAGCATGCCGATGAGGATCAACCCGACGATGGCGATGAAGACGCGTTCGAAGGCCCCGTGGCTGAGGACGCGAGCGCCGTGGTCCTTCAAAAGGCTTTCCACGCGCATGAGAAACTCCTGCTCCAGTTCGGTGAGCGCGGTGATGGCATCGGTCTGATGGCGGTCCATCGCGGCCATGGCGCGGGAGGCATCCTCGATGGTCGCGGCTCCGTCCCGCGACGGGTCGCCGGGGGGCGATGTTTCGAGAAGGGTGAAAATGCGTCGCTCCTGTTCGATCATATGCTCCAGGTGTCCGCGGAAGCTGGACAGGTCGATCTCCAGGTTCCGCTCCCGCCGCATTTCCGTGTTCAGGGCGATCAGCCGCTCGTCGAAGCGGGCCTTTTCCCAGGCGATGCGGCGGGTTTCGAAGACGTCATTGCCCGGGGCGTTGAGTTGCATGACGCGGAGGCGGAGGTGGGCCACCCATCGTTGACGGGTATGGGTGTTGGCGAGCTTGATCAGGGCGATCTCGTACGACCGGGTGGTGCGATGGGTCAGCCACAAGCTCGCGGCGATGACCAGCAGATCCACGGACGCGAGTACGAAGTAGTAATGATACCATTGCCAGCGGGCCCTTTCGTTTCCGGAGTTTCGCGGCGGCGTCTTGGTCACCGATGCTCCCTTCCCATTCTATGCACTCCAGTGCCGGGGTCGTGCACCGGGGGAATGCCATGCCGTTCGGAGCCGAAGTGCAGTGTCGGCAAGTGTCGCGAGTCCGCAACGCCGGGTTGCCGCGGAACGCGGTCCACGGTGTCTTTCCCACGTTTCGACGCGGGGTCCTCCGCTTGACGATACCATCGGGTTCGCGAGAATTGAATGGGCGACGGGATCGTTTCGTGCGGCGGAGGTGGAGTTTGGCCGTCATTCTGATCATCGAGGATGAACCCATCCTCGCCCGCAACCTCCGCGACGCGGTGCAGTTGGCCGGTCACGAGGCGATGCTGGCCGGTTCCGGCGAGGAGGCCCTCGAGGTCGTGCCGGTACTTCGTCCGCACGTAGTCCTCACCGATTACCGGTTGCCCGGCATCAACGGTCTGGAGGTGCTGCGCCGCGTCCGCGGGACGCACCCCACGATCGATTTCGTGGTGGTCACGGCGCACGGCGAGGTAAGCGTCGCGGTGGCGGCGATGAAGGCCGGCGCCGCGGATTTCCTGACCAAGCCGCTGGACCTTCACGAGCTGTGCGTGGCCATCGATCGGGTGCTGCGGCACCAGTCGGAAACGATTGAGTTGAGTTTCCGACGGGAGCGCGAACATGCCGCCGGCGCGGTGGACAACATCATCGGCAGCTCGCCGGCGATGCGCGACGTGCGGGCACTGATCGTCCGCATCGGCAAGATTCCGGCGATGGCTTCGCGCGAGCCGCCCTGCGTGCTGATCACGGGGGAAACCGGCACGGGCAAGGACCTGGTGGCCCGGGCCATTCACCACAGCGGTCCTCGGCGGGAGGCCGCTTTCGTGCACGTCAACTGCACGGCCATTGCCGAGAATATCGCCGAATCGGAATTGTTCGGTCACGTCAAGGGGGCGTTCACCGACGCGCGAACGGACAAGCGGGGCGTGTTCGAGCTGGCCGACCGGGGGACGCTGTTCTTGGACGAGATCGGGCACATGTCTCCGGCGCTGCAGGCCAAGCTGTTGACCGCGATCGACCACCGGATGATCCGCGCGGTGGGGGCATCGATGGACCGCAAGGTGGACGTGCACCTGGTCGCGGCAACGAATCGGAAACTGGAAGACGCAATCGACGCCGGCGAGTTTCGTGAGGACCTGTATCATCGCTTGCGCGTGGTGACGCTGGCGCTCGCGCCGTTGCGAGACCGCGGGAGCGACGTGGAGGTGCTCGCCCGGCATTTTCTGCGGCTGCACGCGGTGCGGATGGGATCGCTGGCGGAAGATTTCAGTTCCGATGCCTTGCAGGCCGTCCGGGCGTACGACTGGCCGGGAAACGTGCGCGAACTTTCGCACACCATCGAGCGCGCGGCGTTGTTCGCCGACGGGGCGTTGATCCTGCCCGTGCACCTGAATCTGCAACCGGCCGAGGGATTGACCCGCGTGGCGGTGGAAATGCCGGACGCGACGACCATCCGGCTGGATTTTTCGGAAAACAGCCCCACGCTCGAGGAGCTCGAGTACCAGATCATTGAGGCGGCGGTGAAGCACTCGTCGCACAATCTGAGCCGGGCGGCGCGGATTCTGGGCATCTCGCGCGACGCCATACGCTATCGGCTCGAACGATTTCGGCGACGCGCGGGCGATGCCGGCGAGTGACATCGGCTCCGACGCAACGCCGTCCGTTATTCGATGTACCCCAGCGCGCGTAAACGATCCACCAGAACTTCGTCCGCGTCGACTTCGCGCCGCGCCGCTGATTGGACCGCGCCCGCCCGGGGACCGGCGGCGGCTTCCATTTCTTTCGTCATGCACTCAATGACCGACGCCTCCGCCGGATCGCCGGCCAGGTCCTTGCGCTCGCCGGGGTCCGCGGCCAGGTCGTAGAGACGCACGGTTTCGTGCCCGCTCGTGTCACCGCGGTACGCGCCGCGCAGGAATTCAAGCGGCGAAAGGTCGTGGTCACGTGGAAATGTTGATTCGCGGTGCAGGCGCCGATCGCCCACGCGAATGGCCCGCAGGCAGCGCCGTCCGATGCTGAGTTCGCCATACGCGGCTGACGCCGACGTGCCCGCGGAAATGACATCGCGCCCCGGAAACACGGTCCCGACACCGCCAAGGCGAAGGAGGGTGTGCGGAAGATCGACGAGACTGACCGGTTCGGCCCGGCGCCCGCAGGCTGGTTCGATGGGGTTTGATACGATCAGCGGAACATGGGTGGTTTCGACGTGCAGCGAATGCCCGTGACCGATGCCGCCGTGGTCGAACAACTCCTCGCCGTGGTCGGCGGTAATCACGACCGCGGTCGTGTCGCGGACGCCGCGGTTTTCCAGAATCCGCAGGAGCAGCTTGATTTTGCCGTCCAATCGGCGTACGGCCGCGTCGTACATGCGGATCAGGTCTTCACGTTCACCCGCCGAAAGCGTGACTTCTCCGCGGGCGAGGGCGCGGCGCAACCTGCTGAAATCACGCGCGCTGTACGCGGCGAACGCGCTCGTGTTGCGATCGCCGCCGAAGAGGGCGACGTGGCGCCGCCGCGGCTTGTAGGGCCAATGGGCCTCCATCAGGTGCAGGTATGCGAAGAACCGATCGTCCGCGTGTCCCGTCGCGAGCCAATCGTCCAACGCCTTCAACTGGCGATCGGCGCCCCGGCAATCGGCGACGTACGTCGAGAAGCCGCGGTTGAACCCGGTGTAGTTCTCGAGCTGCACGTTGTTAAGGAACGCCGCGCATTGCCGGCCCGTCCGGGCAAACTCCCCGGCCACGTGCGGGCAGTCGCCGGGCAATGCGTCGGTCACACAGCCGGTACGTCCGCGAAGGCGTTTGGGACCGCGCAGGACGCCGTGCTGGGAGGGATAGAGCCCGGTCAGGATCGAAGCGACTGAGGGCTTCGTCCAGGAACAGGTGCTGTAGGCGTGTTCCCAAGTCAGCCCGCGGCGGGCGAGTGCGTCGATGGTGGGGGTGGTCTCGCGACCGTAGCCGTAACACGAGAGGTGATCGGCTCGAACGCAGTCCAGGACCACGAGGACGATTCCGCGAACCATGTCAGGCGGCCCCCGGCTCGCGCGCCGCGAGCGCCATGGCGTCCCGGTGGAACGCACCCGTGCTCGGCTGCGCGCACGGCTGGGACGGGGCGATGTCAACGTGGTTGCGTCGTGTGGTTTCCGTCCATAGGCCGGTGTTGTCGGATATGGCGAGGGCGAGTTGCCAGACCGGCGCCAATGCCCCGTCCGGAAAACCCCGGGCGGTGTGCATAGCCGCCACCCGGGCCAGCGCGACGGCAAGATACCAGCCCAGTCGGGGGGAGTCGATCATCCCCCCCGCGTTATGATGGGCATCGAGAAACGCATTCAAGCGAATGAAGCCGTCATCGCCGGAGACCGAGCCGAGGGCCGCGTCCAGAACCGCATGGGCGGCGTAGGTTGCGATGTCCTGTTCGGGGTGTCCGAGACAAAGCGTGTCCCAGTCGACCAGCCAGATCGCCCGCTCGTTACGCAGCAATTGGGCGTGGTGGAAATCGCGGTGAATGAGGGTCATGGTTTCGCGACCGGCCGTCGGGGTTTGATCGCGCAGGCGTTCGCGAATCTCCTGCAATGGCGTGGCGACGTGCGGACACAAAACGCCGAGCACGTCGTGCCAGCGATCGACCGTGTCCCATTCGTCGGCCGCGCGATGGACGCGTTCGTCGCCGACGCACGGAAGCGAATGAATCGCCGCGGCCACCCGCGCCGCAAGGGCGACGTCCGCGGCGGCGTAATGAACCGGAGACGGCGCCGGCCAGACCTCGTCCGAAATGAGAAGCCCCAGTTCCGGCAGGGCGCCGCGCACGAGGGGCACGCGGATTTCCCCGGACGAGCGGGTGGCGAGCATGGCGGCCAGTTCGGCGGCACGATGCAGGGAAGTCGGTCCGGGCATCCTGCGAAAACCCTTGACGAAGAGCCGGGCGCCGTCATCGTCGGTGCGGATCGCGGCGACGAAACGTCGACCCACGCGATAGGAGACCAGATTCATCGCGGGCGAGCCGGTTCGCGACGGTTCCTGCCCCGCCGGCGCAATCCTGGCGAACCGGGCGTCGGCGAGAAGGTCGTGGAGACCGCGGGGTCGAAACAGGCGGCGGGCGGGCGGCAATTCCGGGTCGCAATCGGGGGTGGACAGCCAGGCGAATCGGACCGGGTCGGTCCGGAGTATTCCCAGCAGCGAACCGTGCTCGAAACGGATCGGTTGCTTGACGATGCGGTTTGGGGGCGAGGATATGGAAACCACACCCTGCACCGAATGCCGGCTCGCGCCCGACGGTCCGTGGAGCGTCAGCTGAAGGTCAAACGTCAATCGGCCGTTCCGACCCGCCCATACCCGTGCGAGGCGGGTGTCGGTCAAGCCGGTTCCGGCGGGCCACACGATGGCGTTGACCAGATCGGTCAGGGCGCCCATCGGCCCGGAAGTCGGCGGGTGACAGGTCGCGTCACCAACAGGGTGTGTTGACGCGGGATTCATGGCTTGCACTTGGCGCACGGGGCGAAGCCTTTTTCCAACGCGGCCTGGTCCGAGGGGAATTCGACCAGGCGATCGGCGGGGATTTTGGGCAGCTCCTCGCAGGTGCGGCGGTGAAAATTTCCGTGGTGGGGATCGCCGGCGTACGATCGCTCGGTTCCGCCCGGGCGACGCGACCAGATCCCCCGCCGGGCCGAGCGGGCCTCCTTCTGCGCGGACAGGAGCCGCTCCGCGAATCGGTGGGACGAGGTCGTGGAACGCACGTAGGCAAGCCCCTCGCGGACGAGGGTTTCGTTGACGAAATCGTCCTCGACAAATACATAGGCCAACAACCGCCCGTCGGCGTCGCGATGCTCCTCGTCGAACCGCAGCCGAACCTTCTGCTGATCGCCGACCAGCTCCCCGTTTCGCCGCGTGGCTTCCTCGTCGAAGGGTTCGCCGCCCACCGGGGCGCGGATTCCGGCGTAAATCAGGTATTCGTCCTGATCGTTGTCGAGCTTGATCTTCTGCCCGCTGACGGCACGCTTGACCTTGACGAAGAGGCGCTCCTCGGGGTCGGACTGCTTGGTGATTTCCTCGCGGGGGCGAAATACAATCACCAGGGCGCTCAGCGTCGCGATGGACAGGACCGCGACGCCGGCCGGAGTTCGCGCTTTGGAGAGAAGCAAATCGAACACAGTTTTCATCGGGCGCCTCGATTGATCTTGTCCCACATGTCCTCGAGCAAATCGTTGTCCTCGGGTTGGAACGGATGGGTCAACTCGTTGTCGGTCAGGAATCCGGTGTCGGGAACCCAGCGGACGTCGCCGCCGAGATAGGCGGCGTTGATGCCGTTGCGATGGCCGCTGCGGATCAGCTTGGGCAGATGAAACACGTCGGTGAACAACGCGGGGTTCCCGCGGAGTTGCGACAGCGATTTACCCGTCAGGTTGTAGCGCCGGCCGTAGCTGGCACGCGTGTCCAGCAACGGCACGACCGGCCAGGGATTTTCAGGCGTGGCGAAACTATGGTAGGGGTCGGTCTGCCGCGGGCAGTACAGCGTCTCCAGCTTTTCGAGGTTCTTGCCCAGAGAAATCAACGGACCGAAGTTGGAGTCGAAATCCCGACCGTCGTAGATCAGGTAATTGTATTGCCATGCCCCGTCATCGAGTTCATTGTTCAGATCCGGAAACCGGTCGTACACGCTCAAATACGTCGTCGACGCCAGGTAGATCGCGTGCAGGTGGGCGCGACACTGGATGTCACGGGCCTGCACTCGCGCCCGCTTGAGTGATGGAACCAGGATCGACACCAGCAGGGCGATGATGCCGATCACCACCAGCAACTCGATCAACGTAAAGCCGCGAGCGCGGCGCCGCAGGACGCGCATGGTTCATCCCTCGCTTTCACTTCGTAACGCCGCCGGCGAGTCCACAGCCGGGCGTCAGGTCCGGCATCCGCCGGCTTTCAAACGTCTCGTGATCCAACAGATGCCGGGCCATTCTCCACAACAGCGGGCGGTAACCGGACGTCCGCGAGCGCAGCGCGTGCACCGCCCCCAGGCGAAACAGCGAGCTGGCCATGTAGAATGCCAGGTGGTGGCGATTCAACCGGCCGCGCTGCCCTTCGTATTCGCTTACAAACCCCTCCGCCAACGCGGGAAACGCGCACGCATCGCCGCGTGAGGCCAGTTCGCGCAGCAGGAGGTGGGCGAGGTAGTTTCCGATGTCCACGCACACGTCACCGCGGGCCATGGTGTCCAGGTCCAGAACGGTGACGCACCGGGGCGACAGGATCAGCTGCTTTTCATAAAAGTCGCGGTGGATGGCGGCCGGCTCCTTGTCGGAGGTTCGGGCCGACGCCGCCTCGAGGCGGGCGGCCAAGTCATCGGCTTCCCCGGCGACCGGGGGAATCAGGCGCCCGATGACTCGCCGCCAGCGGTCCACGACGGCATACTCGTCCCGCGGGCCGAAGGCGTCGAAGTCCCCGTGGGGCAACTCGTGTACGATGACCAGCGCCTCGACGGCCGCCCGCGACACGGCGTCGGTTGCGTGCCCCACCGTTTCCGCCCGCGCCCCCGGCATCCACACGAACAGGGCCATGTTCAATTCGTCGTCGAATCCCACCGGCGCGGGCACGCGGACCCGGCCGCCGCAGCGCCGGCGCAGCTCCTCGCTGACCCGCAGGTGAAGTTGAATGAGCCGCCGGCCTCGATCATCGCGAAACGTCTTCCCGCAAAGATGAACGTTTTGTCCGGTCGCTTCCCCGTTCCCGAACCGCACCGTGGCCCGGCGCCCGGGCCGATAGCCGCCCAGGCGGCAACGCAGCGAGTGTCGTTCGCCGGCACCCGCCCGGGGACGCAGCCCGAACGCCACCAGACGATCGGACATTCGATGCCGATCCAGACAAACCGACATCTGCGGCAGGAATGCGTCCCGGTCGGGTGAGCGCAGGACAAGGTCCGCGCCCGGGACCCGCATCTCCAGGCCGCGCAGCCCGTCCGCGGTCAGCGTCGGTTCCGTACTTGCCGTGGGATCGGACGCACGCGACCGTCGGTGTTTGCGCATCGCACCCCATTCGCCGTATACCGCGTGACGTCGCCCCCGCGCCGCGAATGTCCATTCCAGCGCGAATCCCGAAGCGACCGGCGCTCCCACCGGCCAACACCGTTCGACGCGTACGTCATCCGCGGCGCCGCCCGCGCAGATCGACGGCATCAGCGAACGGAACAAACCGGCCACGGAACCGCCGTTCAGCAGGTCGCAGTTGCGATCCTGAATCCGAACCGGAAGGGAGGCGGCGTTCATGCGACCTCCTCGCGGCTGGCCGCGCGAATCAGATCGTCGACCGCCCGGGTCACGCATTCCGCGACGAACGGCTGCCACCAGGGGCGCAGATGCCGCAGAATGCCGCGGGCCAGTTCCAGCCGCGAGCGGGCGGCCAGCAGATGGAACCGGGCGGGGTTCCATTCGCATCGCGATGCGTCTTTCCAGCAGGCGAGCAGGGCTCCGCGCCATCGGTCGGCGGTCACGGCGTCCACATCGTGATCGGGACGTACGCCGAGCATGTGGAGTTGTGTGGCCAGATTGGCGACGTCGATGTCGGCGGCGCCGACGGCCAGACGTTCCAGGTCCAGAATCGCCACGCGGTTTTTCTTGACCGTCACCTGGTTCCCATGAAGATCGTTGTGCAGGGTGACGGGGGGGCCGGATTCCATGCCCGCCAATCCCCGCGGCAGCCCTTCCGCAAGGATGGACAGCGGTTCATGCAGATCCGGACACGTCGCGGTCAGGTCGGTGAGCGCGTCCGCAACGCTGTTGACCAGACCCACGCCGGTCAGCTCGGCAAGATCGGGGATGGTCATTCCGTGGAATTCGCGCAGGGCCCGAACCACCCGCGTCATTACCTCGAACTCGTCCCCGCGACGCAATGCCTCGACCAGCGTGTCACCGCGCAGCCACTCCAACGCGAGCAGCCCGCGCCGCGGGTTGAACCCCACGACGCCGGGCACGACGAACCCCGACGCACCGCCCCCGACGCGCCCGCAAACCTGACGGTGACGCCGTTCCAGACGCTGGCAACCGGCCGTGGGACTGGATCGCACCGCGACCCGCCGTGTGACGACCGCACCTCCGGTCGTCGATGACCATTCGGCACGAACGCGCACCACGCATTTCTGTTCGGGCACATAACGCACCAGTTTCCGCTGCAGCGTGTCTTCATCCACTTGTTCCCCGGATCCGCCGGACCACGATCGCCAGGTCTCCAGCACGCGATCGCGGCGGGCGAACGTGCGCAGCCCGCGAAGCCGGCGATCGTTCGGGAAGCAGTAGGCTTCCACGTCGTGCCCGGCGATGCGCAGCACGTCGCCCCGACGGGACATCGTTGCGCGCAACGGAGTGAACAACGCGAGGAGTTGTTCCTCCGGCCAGGCGCGGTCGGTCGGCGTGGCGGGGTTCCGCAGCAGGGCGTAGACCATGCGGGCGTAACGCCCCGGGTGATAGAGCGCCTCGATCAGTCGTGCCTCCCGCCAGCACTCGCGCTCCGCGGGGTCCACGCGATGCAAACGGTCGCGGGCCGCCTCCAGCACGGCCGTTGAATCCATACACGCGGGCAGCGCGGAGAGCGCGGGCTCCGTCGGCAGTGGAACGCCGCACGCTAACATGCGATTTTCTCCCGCGATTCGTCCGCCGCCGTTCCCATCGCCGACGCGTGAAGCGATGCGTACTCGCCGCCGCGTTGCAGCAATTCCGCATGTGTGCCTTCTTCGCGAATCCGTCCTTCGTGGAGCACCAGAATGCGATGAAACCGTTCCATGTCCCGCAGCCGGTGGCAGATCACCAGCGTGGTCGCGGTGTTTTCAGGCGAAAGCCACGCCTCCTCGACGATCCGCCGCGATCGCGCGTCCAGTCCGGTGGCCGGTTCGTCCAGAAGCAGAATCGAAGGGTGGTGCAGGAACGCACGCGCCAGGGCGATGCGTTGCCGTTGCCCGCCGGAAAGCGTCGCCCCCGATTGCCCCAGAACGGTGTCGTAGCCCGCGGGCAGCCCGGCGATGAACTCGTCGGCATGGACCCGGCGGGCCGCGTCGCGAATGGCTGATTCCGGCGCCTCGTGGAACCCCAGCGCGATGTTCTCCGCGATGGTCATGCCGAACAGAATGGTGTCCTGATGAACCCAGCCGATGTGCCGGCGCAACGACGCCAGCGTCAGGTCCTGCAGCTTGATGCCGTCGACGCGGATGGTCCCTTCCCGCGGGTCATAAAAACGAAGCACTAACTTCGCCAGCGTGGTCTTGCCCGCGCCGGAATGACCCACGATGGCCACACGCTCGCCCGCCCCGACTTGAAGCGAAACGTCGTTCAACGCCGGGCGGCCCTCGTCGTATTCAAAACGGACGTTTTCGAACGCAAGCTCCCCCTTGACCTCGGTCAATGTACGGCTGCCGGTCGTGTCGCGGACCGCGGGCTCCACGGCCTGAATCTCAGCGATGCGCTCCGCGCAGGTGGTGGCCTTGGCCACCTGCCCCGCGACTTTCACGACCTGCCGCACGGGCTTGCCGATGGAGCGAAGATAGGCGACGAACACCAGCAACTCGCCGGCCGTCATCCGCCCGCGCAATACCGAGTCCACGCCGAGGTACAAAATGGCGCAGGTGGAAACCGCGGACGCCAGTGCCACCATCCGGAAGAGTTTGGATTCCAGCCGCGTGGTCTTCAATCCCGCGCGAACCGTGCTGCGGTCGTGCCGGAAGAAGCGTTTCTGTTCGATGATTTCCCTATTGAACGCCTGGATGATGGACATGGCCCCGAGTACGTCATGGGCGATGTTGGCGACAACGCCCTCCTTTTCACGCTGGTTCTTCGTGGCCCGCTGAATCTGCCGGGAAATCCGCCAGCCCGCGAGGAGGGTGAAGGGAATGATCGCCAGCGCCACGGCCGCCAGCAGCGGGTTCAACAGAATCATGACCACGACCAGCGCGAGAATCGTCACGCCGGCCTGACCGATGGTGACCACCGAGCCGACCAGCATGACCCGCAGCATGGTGATGTCGCCGGTCAGACGCATCAGCAGATCGCCCGTTCGGCGGCGTTCAAACGTCGACGGCGGAAGCGATTGCAGATGCGCGAACAGATTGCGGCGGATCTTCCCCACCACGCGCTGTCCGACGCTCGCCAGGGCCACGTCGCGGATGTGCGAAAACAGGGCCTCGACCGCCCCCACCACGAGAATGGCCGCGCAGGCCAGCATCAGAATGCCGCGCCCGGTCATCATCCCCGTCGGTTCCAGCGCGGTCAGCCACGTCGGCGGGTTACGATCGGACAATACGAAATCGAAAACCCATTGGATCGGCCAGGGCGCCGCGAGCTGCGCCGCCGTGGCCGCGATGGCCGCCAGCCCCGCACCCACCAGCAGCGGCGCGTGCGGACGCACGAATGGGGCGAACCGCAGCCACAGGCTTCCCGCCCGGGCCACGTCCAGCTTGCCCCGCCGGGTCTTGATCTTCCAGCCCGACATCAGGCGGCCTCCGGCTGGGCGGCGGGATTCTGCCCCATCGCGGAAGCTGATTCGCCGGCGATCACGGGTCGGACGTCGGCCGGGGATGTTTCTCCCTGCGCGACGTCCGCGAAGAATTCCCGCATGCGGGCGACGTTTTGCCGCGCGTCGAAGAGTTGTTCGGCCCGCCGCCGCCCCTGCTCCGCCAGCGATCGCGAAAGCTTCGCGTCGATCAGCACCCGTCCGATTGCGTCGGCCAGCGCCGCGTCGTCTTCGGGTTCGACCAGCAGTCCGCTTTCTCCGTTCTCGATAATCTCGGGAACGCCGCTGAGACGCGTGCTGACACTCGGGCACGCGCAGGCCAGGGATTCGAGCAGAACGGTGGGCAGCGCGTCGATGTTGCCGTCTTTGGCCTGAACGCAGGGCAGCGCGAAGCACGACGAGTGCCGCATCCATTGGCGGACCTCGTCCTGCCGAAGTGAACCCATCAGGTGAACCCGATCGCCGAGGTTGCGTACGTGGATTTCGCGGCGGAGGAGCGCTTCGTCGCGCCCCTCGCCGGCGATCCGGCAGACTACGGGAAGCCCTCGATCACGAAGCGCCCCCATCGCCCGGATCAGGTGCACGAATCCCTTTTTCTCGATCAACCGTCCCACGCTGAAAACCGAGTACGGCTCGCGAACGGAATCCCCCGGCGAAAATTCATCGAGGTTGATCCCGTTGTAATTCACATGGATCTTCCGGGGGTCCACGCCGGGAAGCGCTCGCCGGAGGTAGGCTCCATTGGACTGGCACACCGTCACCGTGAACCGCGACGCGTTGATCTTGGCCGCCAGCAGCGAACGGTCCACGTTGTCGCGGAAAATGTCGAACGCGTGCAGCGTCAGGCTGTACGACGGCCCGCCCAACAGATACGCGAACATGGCCACGTCGGCCTCGTCAGTGCCGAAATGTACGTGAACGTGCCGGACCCGCTCCCTGTGCGCCCAGCGGATCAGTGCCGCCGCCTGGCATAACTCGAACCACTCGATGCCGCGGTGCCGCCGCACCAGCCGCACCACTTCGGCGTAGGCCCGCGGCGACTGACGGAACAACTTCCACTGGGCGAGCAATTGCGAACCGCCGCGACCCAGGAATCGCTCTTCCAGGTAGGTCGCCTGGGCCCGGACCCGGGTCACCGACTCGTGAAACACCCCCTCGTTGGGCAATCGCAACGACGCGATGCGTATGTCGACCCCCTGGCGCTCCAGCTCGCGAATCTCGTTGACCACGAACGTCTGGCTGAACCTCGGATACATCCGCAGCAGGTAACCAACCCGCAACGGTGGAGGCGTGTGGTTTTCGTGGTCCGTTGTCATTGCCTTAGACCCCTAACCGACCGCGACACCCGAACACGCCGCATGATTGGCCGATTCCGATCGGTTGTCTCGCGCCGATTGGACAAGGGCCACCATTTGCCGCGCGGCGCGTTCCCACGTGTACCGATCACACACCTTCACCCGGGCACGCTCGGCCGCCGCCCGTCGCCAGGACGGCGAGCGCCGGGCATATTCCAATTGCGCCAGCAGCCCGTCCCTCTCCCCCGCCGCGCACAGCAACCCATCGACGCCGTCCTCAATCACCTCCGCCAGTTGCCCGATGCGCGACGCGATCACGCAGACGCCGGCGGCCATGTACTCGAACACCTTGATGGGCGAGAAGTAAAAGTCCTCCACGGGCAGAAACGGCGCCACGGCCACGTCCATCGCTGTCAACAGGTCCGGAATCTCTCCGTGCGGAACGGCGCCGGTCATCACCACCCGGTGGGTCAGCGCCAGACGTTCAACCTCCGCCCGGAGACCGGCCGCGGTGGGCCCGTCGCCGACGAGCAACAACCGCGCTTCCGAATCGCGCCGCGCCACCTCGGCGAACGCCTGCAGCAGCACATCGACGCCGTGCCAGGGTTTCAGGCTTCCGGCGAATCCCACCACGAATCCGTCCCCCAGTCCCAACTCCGCCCGAACATCGGCCGGCGACCGGACGCCCGCGAACTCCCGCAAATCGACCCCGTTGGGGACCACTTGGATTCGTTCCGCGTCCACGCCGTCGTCCGCCAGACGCCGCGCCAGTTCTTTCGAGACTGCGGCCACCCGGTCGGCGCTCCGCAGCACGCGGGATTCCATCTCCGCCGCCAACGCCTGCAACTGCAATCCGCGAAACGTGCCGGCCTCGTTCGTCAGCGGCGCGTTCACTTCCAGGATCAGGGGCACGTCAAACGCCTGGGCCAGGTCCAATCCGAGGTGTCCGAACAGCGACAGACGCTCGATTACGGCATCCGGCGGCCGAAGACGAAGAGCGTCCGCGGCCCTGCCCGGCGCCCAGGCGTTGAAAATCAACGGGCGCAGTTCCCGGGCCGCCCCTTGCGGCAACCCGCGATCGCCCAGCCAGTCGCGAAGTAGTTTGGCGGCGTCTTCCGCTAGGTCGCAGGGCTCGTGAACCACGGGGCGGGCGGGATGGTCAACGCCCGGCACCCCACGGGGGCTCAACAGAAACACCTCGTGGCCCAAGTCGGCCAATGCCCGGGTGATGGCCCGCAGGTGGATCGCGGCCCCCTTGGTCCCGTCGGGGCGGATTCCCCAATCGCTACAGACATACAGCAGCCGCATCGGGAACCTCCGCTTTCCAGAACGTGCCGAAACGGTCGCAGACACGGTCCAGTCCGTTGAAGTCCATTTCGTCGCATATGTGCGTCGGTCCCCGACCCAGCATTCCCACCACCCGTTCCGCCAGCGTCGCCGGCGTCAACTGATCCACGCCCAGCACATCCACCACGCCCCGCTCCGCCCACACCTGCGCCCGAATCGCCTGCTCCAGACGCGGCTTCGTGCGCGGCACGATCAACGCCGGTTTGCGGTGCGCCGCGATCTGACACAACGTGTTGTATCCCCCCATCGACACCACAAGTTTGGCCGCGCGAATCCGGCACATCATGCACGGCTCGAAGTCCAGCCATTGAACGCCGTTCATGCCCTCCGCACGCCGACGCAGGGCCTCGGCCGGCCCGGGCGGCAAATCGGGTCCCCCGACGATTACCGACCGGTAGCCGGCCCGCCCCACATGATCCGCTGCGTTCGACAGATAGCGCTCCAGCAGAAACTCCCCGTCGGTCCCGCCGCCCACCGTCACCAGCACGTACGGGTCGCCGCAAGCCTCGGACGCGGCGTGTCCGCACCGTCCCCGCGTGACGTATCCCATGAACGACAGCTTCTCCTCGACCGATTCCGGCAGGCGGTAGGCACGAACCACGTCGAACATCGAACGCACGCCGTAGACCCAGATCTCGTCGAAGCACGACTCCAGCGCCTCCACGACGCCCGACTGGCGCCATTGAGCGATCGTCGCCTCGGGCGAATCCTCAATGTCGCGCATGCCGAAAACGATCCGCACATCGGGTCGGTGGCGGCGCAGCCAGCGCAGCGACGGCAGCAACTCGCCGCACACGCCGATCGCGGCCTTGTCCACCAGCACGATCTCGGGATCAAAATGCTCGACCGTATCCCGCAACACCGTCTTGCGATATTCGATCAGGTCGTTCGAGGACATGGGCAGGTACTTGCCCCGGTAGGTCTCCGGCGCTTCCTTGGCCAGAGCCGGCAGTTTGATGTAGTCCAACCGTTGAAGGTTCTGAAACAGCGGCACGTACGGCGTCCCCGTCGCCACCAGAAAACTGGAAAACGGATACGTCCGCCCCACCCGGTCGCAGATCGAGAGCGTTCGCGTCAGGTGGCCGATGCCCACGCTGTCGTGGCAATACGCGAATACGCGACCTCGTGCCAAGGAAATCCTCCGACCGCGGATGCGGATGTGCCGCCGGCGAACCGAGCCGAACGCTACCAAGGGCGAATTCATGGCATTTGACGTGCCAGTCGCCGGATTACGCCGGTGCCCCTGGCAACAGCGCTGGATTGACAATCCGACCGTTAGCGTGGTGCCTGAACACCCTCCACCTGTCCTTCGTCCGTGGACGGGCTCGCATTGGGGCGGTTCGCGCTGCGAGTTTGCACACACCCACTCGAAAATCGCAGCGCCCAACGCCGGCTGGGAACACTAATAACTGCTTGGATGGCGTTTCATTTGGTCGCCGGTTTTCGTTGGTCTCTGGCACGTGACTTGCTTGGTGAACCGCATGGGTGGGAGGGGATGCCGACTCCGTTTCGTTCGGATCGATGGCTTCGTCATCGAATCAGTATCCCTGACTTTTTGACTGTCACGAACAAGGCGGTTTCGCATGAAGTTCGAATTGGCTGCACGGTGCGTTTTCGTTCCCGCGATGATCTTGGCGTGCGCCGTCGCTACGTTCGGCCAAGTACCCAATCGCCCGGTCATCACCGAGGTGTTCACCGATCCGCCGGGCGACAACGACGGACCGGTGGGGCGGCTCGGCGGCAACGCGCATCAGGAGTACATCGAGATTTACCTGCCCCCGTCTGCTTCGCTTTCGGCCACGTTGAACAAGGACGCATTGCGACTGACCTTCTATGAAGTCGAGGGCGATTCGACGAGTTCCGGTCTCGGGCTGGTCAACTATCGGTTCGATCTTCCCACGTTCGATCTCGATCCGTCGAACGGCATAACCCCGGGTGCCATCCCGCGCCCCTCCACCGGGGTCGTCGTCCTCGGATGGGTCGACTACGCCTCCACCGCTCCGGTCGTGTTGGCCGGAACTTCCGCGACGCGCGTGGCCATGATCAACGGGGGCATCACCTCCACCGGCGGGACCTACACCTTCATAGCCATGAACGGCGCGCAGGATGGCGGCACCACCAACTTCCCCGTCCCCACGGCCGAAAACAAGATCGATATGCCCGCCGAGGCGGGCAGCGGCGTCATCCAAAACGGCTCGGCCGCGTACCTGCTGGTTAACCGCGATTCGCCCTCCTACGTCATGCTCTGCGACGACGCCCACACCGCGGAATGTCCGGCCGGCTCCGATCCGCAACTGGCCAACGACGCCGTCGGACTCAACACTCCCGCGTCGCTCGACGGATTGGCCTGCAACGACCACGGCAAGTTCCTGGTGACCGACCAGCCCTACGACGCCCCCACGGGTGACGATATTGACCTGGAAACGGTGCTGCCGCTGGGCGGGGCCTTCAGCCTGCTCGTGCCCCAGGTGCCGGAGGTTGACACTTCCGCGACCTTCGCCGGTGTGGCCAACGGATACGCCCGCCGGTTCGTCGACGTCGCCAAAACCACCGAAACCGCGGCCGACGACGATCCCGTGGCGGACGCCACGACGGCTTACCGCCACGTGCGCAACGACGGCCCGTTCTTCCCCTCCCCGGGACGGGCGGCGTTGACCACCACGCCGCCGGAACTCGGGGTGGCCGGATCGATCGAACAGTCCGTCCAGGTGTTGGCCGACACCACCGGTCGTCCGGGCATTCTGGCGGCCAACGTGGGCGGCAATTACCCGGTGAATCTCTCGACCGCCGCCGGCGCGTCCAGCAATTCCCTGGTCGCAACGTTCGCCGCGGGATCCTCTGCGACGGGCGTCCCCGGGCAGACGCTTGGATTCCCAACCGTCGCGGTCACGGTCGCACCGGGCGCGACCCACGGCGCCGTGGCCGACGCCACCGTCACCGTGACGGCCAACAACGCCAATGGCGGCGATCCGCCCGTGGCGGCGCCCATTCAGAACACGACGCTCACGGCCACGGTCTTGAAACCGACCGCGGGACTGACCGCCTCGGGTCTGCCATTTCAGACCACCGTCTTCGCGGCCATCCAGGGCATTCCGGCCAGCGCCGGGCTCACCAACGAGTTTCGGGCGACGAGTCTCGGCGCGGCGGTTGCCGCAAATCTCGGCGGCGCGATATTGGACACGCTGACGAACGGCGCCGTCTTGGCGGACTCGACAACCAACATCGGAAACGGCGTGCTCATGCAGACCATCATTCGGGATTTCCCGGACCCGGCGTTCTACATCGAGCTCCCCGGACCGCCGGGCGAGCCAAGCCTGGTGCAGGCCGTCCTCCAGTCGGCCGAGGTGCAAAGCGGCGCGTCCACCTACGACAACAGCTTCGACGTCGGATTGACCGTGTTACGGGCGATTCGCTTTAACCTGCCCGATACATTCACTTTCGGCGGCTTCTTCACGCCCACCGAGACCCTCCAATTCGTCGACGCCACCGGTCGCGCCGGACGGGTGCGCAGCGGTCTGTCCAACGCGACCACCACGCGGACGTTCGAATTGGCGATCCTCGACACCAACGTCAAGGACGACAACTCGCTGGAAACCGGCGCCACCGACGATGTCGGGATCGTCGTCGAGGTTGAGACCGTTGAGGCCGGATCGCCCGTGGCGCCCGGCGAATTCGTCTTTCTCAGTTACACGGGAGGTCTGCAGGGCGCGGACATCGATGGCGTCGATGTTCCGCCCGGCAACAACATCGCGACCATCCTGTTTCTCGACCTCGACAACCTGCACACCGTTCTCGGAATTCGCACGCTCGAAGCGATTATCCTTGTGGACGGCAGCGGGACCGGCGAGCTGGACGTCGCGGAGATATTCAGTCTGAACGCCTCTTCCCAGCAGCCGTCAGTCGTGGCCGCCACGCCCAACAACGGCGCCAGCCTGTGGCGCACGTCGCTCAACACCGTGCGGCTCAGCTTCAGTCAGGACATCACCACGCCGGCCGCCGGTCAGGTTGAGATACGGCAATTGCTTCCGGGCGGTCTCTTCGGACCGGATCTGTCGGGGGGTTTCGGAATGCTGGTGCAAGAGGGCGTCGGCGGCAGTCCTCGCGTGTTGAGAATCCGTGATACCGGCGGCGGCGACCTCGTTCACCGGAACTGGTACGCGATTCGCAACGCCGGTACGTGGGCGGGCGTGGCGGACTTCGAATTGCACTACCTGGTGCAGATCGGCGACGTCGACGGCGACATGGAGGTGCTGGACGCGGACGTGGACGTCACGAACCTGGCGATTCCATCGTTGACCCCGTCGGGCGACGATCGCCGAAACGTGGATGGCGACGGCGCCATCCTCAACGCCGACGCCAGTTCGACCAACGCCAGGATTCCGTCGCTGTTCGTGCCCAAGCCGTCGGGGCATTGACATGATCTTCTCCGCGGAATCCGTGGCCGCGGATGTCGGTGCGTCACGATTCGACCGTGACGATTCAGGCTCTGTGAGCAGAATGATGAGCGAGTTGTTTAACCGCATCGAACCGCCGCACTCGCAGACCTGTCTTCTCGGCGTCTCTGCGGTAATCCTTCTGGAACGATGCGGGTGATTGCCCGACCCCTGATTGCAGAACAGACAATGGAAGGCGGATCATGCAAACCGTGAAAACCTCGAGTCTGATGATGCTCGTCTGTGGCGCGGCGACCGCGTGGGGCGCGACGGCCGCTTTTGTCCCGCTCGGTCCGACGACGGTCCCGGCGGGCACCGACGTCAGCTTTGATGTCGTCCTGACCGTCGGGACGATTCCCGATTTCGACGCCGCGGACGTGGTGATCGGTTCGGCGGATGTTGCCGGACTCGTGTTCACTTACTCACCCGAGTGGACCGGCGGCATGTTGAACGTTACCCCGCCGCTCGCCGGCCTCGGCGTCTACCCGCACGATGTGTTCGCGGGCGGAAACAACCCGGTCCCGGTCGGCGCCGGTCTCCGGATCGGGACGGTGACGGTCGGCACGACCGGACTGCTGGATGGCGCCTATGCCGTTCAAATCAACGGCGTTTCGGACGGCGGGGTGAGCGCGCTCAGTCGCGGTGATCTACGCGACCTCATCGTCGGCTCCGCCACGATCACCGTGGCATGTCCCGGCGGCCCATGCGACGACGATGACGTGTGCACGGCCAACCGTTGTGTCGGCTCGTGCCAGTATCCGCCCGTCGCGTTTGGCGACGTGAATGATGACGGCGGCGTCGACATTTTCGACATCCTTTGCGTGCTCGATGGCTTCAGCGGGGTTTTCTCCGTCTGCACCCTGGCCCAGCTCGATCTTGCTCCCTGTCCCGGCGGCGACGAGATCATCGACATTTTCGACATCCTCGGCGTGCTGGACGGCTTCGCCGGCAATCCGGGCTGCTGCGGCCCCTGACGTGGTTTCGCAGAAGTGCGTCGCGATGGCATTCCCAAACTCCGCGCGTCGGTCGACATCCGCAGCCCTGCCCAATCAAGATCAAGACGGCACGTGCGTCGTTGACGAAGAAGTGGATGTCATTCCGGTGGAGGGCAGCAGAAAAAGCAATGAATTCCGATCCGGCCGGAACGGAGATTGCCAGTGAATACTTCGGGAAAAAACGACTCCAGGCCGCAGGGCGGCTCGGCAGACGCTGGCCGCGGCCGAGCCCATTGAGGTGACAGTCGCTCCTTTTTCAGCGGGACGCGACGCAGCGGTTCGGTCGTGCGTCAAGCCCCTATTGGATGCGGCTTTACCAACAGGCGCCGAATAACAAACTGCAATGAAGGTGCTACGCTCAACTTGTTGCCGACTCGGCCGGCAGTTCATGGTCTCGGCCCTGTTGTTGACGGTGCTTGCGAGGAGCACGGTAGGCGAGGCGCTGGTGTTGCATCAACACGGCCGCATTCGCGCACACCTGCACCTGCTTGGGCACGGCGACCTGCTGTCCAACGCGGCGGAGTCGTCGAGCTATGGTCACCGTTCGCGCCCGGACGCGGCGATCCAATCGACATTTCAACGCGTGCGGGTCATCGCGGTCATCACCACTGGGGCGATTTTCGTGTCGACGGCTCGCGACACGGGCGCCGACGAGGCCGGCATCCGTTCTCCGCACAACAGCGCGCCTGTGTCAATCGCGGAATCGCATGCGTGGCCGCCCTATTGTTTTCCCACTCAGCTTTGTCCGGTCCGCCTGGGTCGGAGCGCTTCCGCCGTTCTGCTGCTTCGAAACCACACTTTGCTCCTATGACGGCCTGCCCTCCAAGGGCAGCGGCGTCATTCACGCATCATCCATTTAGTTTGTGGTTTTTGTAACCGTCCGGTCAATCACATCCTCAATCGGGGGCCCAAGTGGCGCCTGGGGAGAATACAGTTATGAAAAAGCGATTATCGAGAGTCGGGGTCGCGCTTCCAGCCATGGTGCTGTCAACCATGGTGCTTGCGCCAACCCCATCCGCGTCGGCCAGTACGGCCTATGGCACGCTCAACAACTTCGATTGTGTCAATGACACCGGAGTCGAAGCGCACGGATTTGAAATCGAACTGGAGGATATTCACAGCAGGGATATCACGTACACGTACGACTACAATCATTATGGCATCCCGAAAATAACGGAGGACAACAGCGACCCGGCACACCCGAGGGTCACTATTCGCTATGCCGCCGCCAGGAACCCCGACGGCACCTGGACTGCGTTCACGGCGGTCCCGGCGGGTCCCATTACGCCGACCAACGGCCATCAGTTCACGAATCCATCGGTGAACTTCGGGGGAGAACATTTCGGCGCCGGTTATTACGGCGCGCCGACGGCCGTAAGGTACTTCTGGCTGATCGACGACGGAACGGGCCATTTGGTCCATGGGCCGCCGGTCTATGTCTCGACGCCGACTTTTACCTATTACCCGCCGGCGGCGATGCAACCCGCTCAAGTTCAAGCCGTGATCGTTCCGCCTCCCCCGCCCGATCCGCCCGTGCTGCAATTCGGCGAGGCCACGTGGGTGAAGGACATCAAGACGACCACCCACAACTCCAACAAGGTGGAACTCACCGATCTGGTCGATCCCGACCCCGACGATCCGGACGCCCACAACTGGGCCAACGGGGAGCCGGCGGAGGTGGAGACCGAGTGGAGGATTCTCCAGACGGAATTCGCCGACGCCAATAATCCCAAGGGCGAGCTGGCGGGTGTACCGGAAGACCTTCCGGGCGGCGATGAAATCATCACCCGCCGCTACGAGTTCTACAAGTATATCGGCCCGCTCGACGCGGAATCCGGCGAAGCCATGGCCGACGAGGTTGCTCCCGACGGCATTCACGGGGCTGGAAGCGTTACATTCAACGATCACTTCGACCCGGTGACGGGAGAATGGGTGGAGGTAACGCTTGACCTCTCGACCGTGGAGGTGGTGGGCGATTTCTTCGGCGCACAGATGGCCGGATTTGATATCGCTCCGGCCTTGGGACTAATCGATCACATCCCGGACGGCGAGCTGGGCGTCGCCTCCGCCGAGCGCACCGTGGTGGTTTCCGGAGGCGCCGCATTTCTTGCCACGGTATCCGGATCACTTCCCGACGGAACGACACTGGACGAAATCACGGGGATATTCTCCGGAACACCGACGGCCGGCGGTGCTTTCACATTCACCGTGGAGGCCTCGGATACCGGTGGTGCGGTTGTATCGAAGACATACACCGTCACGATTCCCGAAGGTGCGCCCGTCACCAGCACGATTGCGACGAGCGCATCGCCCGTTGACGGCGGAAGCACGGTCGGAGACGGCGTCTATGCCAACGGGACGCCGGTGACCGTCGTGGCCACCCACAGCCCGGGCTTTGCGTTCGTCAACTGGACGGAAGACGGAGTGGAGGTGAGCGCCTCCGAGGTTTACCCCTTTACGGTCAACATGGACCGCACACTGGTGGCACACTTCATTCCGGGCGGCTGCACAGTCGATGCGGACTGCGTGGACGCGGACGCTTGCACCACAGAACGGTGCGTGGACGGGATTTGCGAGCGTCAGCCCATTGCGGACTGTTGTAATGTTGACGGGCAGTGCGACGACGGCATGGATTGCACGCTGGATGCATGCACAAACCACGTCTGCACGCATAATCCCATAGCGGACTGCTGCATGACGAATGCGGACTGCACAGATGCAGACGCCTGCACCACCGACGTATGCGTTAGCGGAATTTGCGATCACCAACCGATCGCGGATTGCTGCAATGTCGACGCAGAGTGTGACGACGGCGACGACTGCACCCGCGATTTGTGCGAGAACCACGTCTGCACGCAAGACGCCGTTCCGGACTGCTGCAACACGGATGCGGAATGCGCGGACGCGAACGCCTGTACGCTGGACGCGTGTGTGGACCATCAATGCCAGAACACGGCCGTGGTCGGTTGCTGTCTGAATGACGGCGACTGCGACGACGGCGATCCCTGCACGGGCGACGCCTGTCAGGCGCATGTCTGCCCGCACGACCCGATCGTCGGCTGCTGCACCGCGGATGCACAGTGTGCAGACACAAATCCATGCACTTTGGACGTCTGCAACCTGGCCTCGAATCAGTGCGCGCACCAGTTGCTGCCCGAATGCTGCATCGACGATGCGGACTGTGCGGACACCGACATCTGCACGATCGACGTGTGCGTCAATCAGCTTTGCGAGCACAACCGGATCGCGGATTGCTGCGCGACGGACGAGGATTGTTCGCAAGACGATCCGCCGCCGACGTTTGACAATTGCGTCGACGGCGATAACGAACTGGGCTGCAACCCGGACGCAGTCGCCGGGTGCGATTCCGGGGTTACGGCGAGTGATCGCTGCGGGAAGGCCGACGTTACTTGCACTTCTGACGACGCCGTCGACGGTTGCGTTCACACCCGCACGCTGACCTATGCAGCCGATGACGGTTGCAGCAATACGGCCACGTGCGTGCAGATCTTCACGTGGACCGAGGACGTGTCGGGCCCCGCGATCGAATGTCCGGCCGATCTGACGGTGGAGTGCGACGGGCAGGACGACAGCGCGGCGTTGGACGACTGGTTGAATTCGACCACGGCCAGTGATGCGTGCGGCAGCGTCACCATCGGGCATCGGCGTGACGACGACGGATGTGACGATGGCTGGCATCGCCACGGCGGGTATCGTCACCGCGGGCACGGCGACGTGGGGCACGCCGACGTTCAGAACTTCACGTGGACGGCCACCGACGCTTGCGGCAATGCGTCCACGTGTTCCGCCACATTCACGACTGTCGACACCACGCTCCCCGTCGTGACGGTTGCCGAGCCCGGACCGGTGATGTGGCCGCCGAACCACAAATACCGCATGTTCCAGTTGTCGGACTGCGCCGTCACCGTCGTGGACGGATGTGATGGTACGCTCGACGTCGACTGGAGCGGGACCATCGATTCGATCTACAGCGATGAACCGGAGAACGCGAAGGGCGACGGCGACGGCAGCACGCGCTACGACATCGTCATCCTGGGGCGGTCCTGGTTCATGCTCCGGGCGGAGCGAGGCAACGCGGGCAACGGCCGGGTGTACGGCATATCCTTCACGGTGGGGGACAAGTCCGGAAACGTGACGCCGGCCGTTTGTCGTGTGCGCGTGCCGCACGACCAGTCAGGCGCACCCGCCATCGACGACGGTCCGGCCGCGGGCTACACCGTGCTGCGGCGTCGATAGGGACGCGGACCGCAATGGGCCCGTGCGTCGCGTCAGCATCATCGGGGCCGGGCAGACAATGAGCCTGCCTGGCCCCTCGTGCGGCGCGATCAGGGCGCCCGCGGCACGAGGTGCGTGGAACCCGCCCCACGAGTTCACGGGCAGGATGCCCGTGCCACAACCCGCGTGCCACATTGCGACACTACCCGATGCGACCGGTTGGCGCAGCCCCCGCTTTTTTGGGCGGGAAACGCCGGTTGCGTCGGGCATGTCGGTTCGAAGATTTTTCGGATTCGCAAATCAGCCGCGGGCGGGGTCGCCGCCGTGGGCATTTCAGGCCGGACAACAGGCATGCAGGGCGTCGGCCCGCGCGTGCAGCGACTCGGCGAGGCCGGCGTAGCGGACGGCATGGAGGACGGTCCGACCCTGTTTTTCGACGGTGAGGATGCCGGATTCGTGGAGGATCGCGAGGTGGCGGGAGAGGACGGAGATCCGATCGACGAGTCGGCGCTCGAGGGCAAGCTGTGCTTCGCGGGTCTGGATTTGTCAACCACCACCGACCTGAGCGCCCTGGTGCTGGCGTTTCCGCACGATGACGGGAGCGTGACGCTGCTGCCGCGGTTCTGGGTGCCGGCCGACAACGCCGAGAAGCGCGAACGCCGCGATCGCGTGCCCTATCAGACCTGGGCCCGGCAGGGGTTCATCGAGATGACGCCGGGCAACGTCATCGACTACGGCCGCATCCGGGCTTGCTTCGATCAGCTCTACGAGCGGTTCAATATCAATGAGATCGCGGTGGATCGCTGGAACGCGACGCAGTTCATCACCCAGCTCACCGACGAGGGCTACAACGTGGTCCCCTTCGGTCAGGGGTTCAAAGACATGACCGCCCCGACCAAGGAGTTGGAGAGGCTGGTCATCAGTGCCATGCTCAGGCACGGCGGGAACCCCGTCCTCCGCTGGATGGCCCGGCAACCTCAAGCCCTTGAAGAAGAAATCCACCGACCGCATCGACGGACTGGTCGCCGCTATCATGGCCCTGGGCCGCCTGCTCCTGACCACCCCGGACTCCGACGATCCGGGGTTTACGTTCATCTGAGGGAGTCTTCGTCTGAGGAAGCCCTCGTCTCCGCACCGGCGCCGGCAATCTCCAACCGTCCGGCGGCGCTGCCACCACCGTCCCAATTCCGCGTCGAGGGCAAGAATCGTGACACCCTTTCGTCAACGTCGTCGATGCGCAGAAGGTGACTGAAGCGTCAATGGGTGTCATACGCATGCCGCGTGCCAATGGACCGTGGAGAGTAGTCATTTATCGGGACGCGCATCGAGTGGCATCGGATGGCGTTCAGCGCAGTTTAGCACAGGATGGCACTCAATAGAGTTATAACAGGTTGCCTGCACGGATGTTGCAGCATCGTGTAGCAGGCTCATAGCTGTACAGACAGCCGTCCCGCGCACGAGCGTCGGGAGCCATGCCTGTTTTCCCCAGGACGGCTGGATTGATGCGAACCGGTGTTTCGCTGGCCAACGGGCCAAGTGACGCCATCGTGATAGTTTCAAGTCGGATGGGTTCGAACCAACGAGCCGTGCTCGAACGCATACGTGATTGTGCGTGCACTTGACGAGGTCGGTGTGTAGAATTGCGGCCCCCGGGCGGCAGGCGCGGGGCGAAAATCGAGGGGGAGCCCGAAGTCGGACGGGGCCGCGACACGGTCATTGCGAGGAGGGAGGACAACACAGGTCAGGGACGCGAGTACGACGGGCAACACGGACGGCGGTGATCACGCTCGGGATGATTGCAACGGTGCGCGGGCAAATCATCGACCAGCCGCCGATTTATAACGACCGGAACGGCTCGCCGCCGAATTGCTTCTATGCCGGGAACGTGGGCGCGGTATGCGGTACGCTGTGCCGTTGTTCGCCGACGGTGGGCGGAACAGGTTGGAGCTGCGACGGCAGCGAGGTGAGCGGGCGGTGGCCGGTATTCTCCTTGCCCTATTATGTTCACTCTTCAACACTGGGCGGAAATTTCATCGACTGGCCGCTCCTGGATCTGACGCCGGTGGACGCACCGACCGGACTTCTGCTTCAACAAGGCACGCAAACGCTGATTCCGGATAACCGCATCGCGCTGTCGCCGATTGCGCGCCTGGATCGGATTCGCGAGGTTCCGCTGGAATGATCGCCGCGGCGGGCGCCGGTCGATGCGGCGGCGCGATACATACTGACACTGGTCGCACAGGGTTCAAGCGCGGCCTGCGACGGGGCGCTGTTCTTCGTGACCGCGGAGTATAACGCGGCGCTTTTCGACGTCAGTATTCACGGACGGATTCGAAGCGGAAGCGCATTCAACTGTGCTTCGGCCCCGCTGGCCCCCTACGCGCCCCGGCTGATCGTCGGCAGTGAGGTTTCGACGACCAACGTCCTTCGTTATCCCGAATTGCTGGCGTCCACGTCGGGCAATCCCGCGTACGTGAAGGTGCGGATCAAGCCTGGACGCAGCCTGCGGGACGCAGGCGGCCAGACGGTGACCTTACGTGTCCATTCGTACAACTGGGGCGGAAGCACCACCAGTCCGTCGATGTGCGCGACGTTCGGTGATTGCTCCGAAGGGTTCCGTTTTCACCAGCGCGGGGCGACGACCGTGCAAGTGTTCCATCTGGAATCGCCGCCGAACTGGTGTCAGGAAGCGGGGCCTCTCGATCCGCAGGACGCGCTGCCCATCTCGTCGCTTCCCGACGGTCAGCGGCAGGCCGCGGAGTTCGACGGCGCGGGTGCGAAGGCGATCAACGACCTCACGGCCGAACTGCCGAACTTGCGAGTCGGGCATTGCCGATTTCGCTCCGGGCGGACAATTGACGAATCGCTCGGCAATGACGCCTACTGGCACAGCGGATTCGGCAGCAATCAATTCGTCCGGATGGATGCATTCGGCGTGTGGTGCGCCGTGGACGATCTGCCGGGATGGACCTGGCAGCAGGCAGAGCGAAGGGCCTGCACCGATTTGAGCGTGATGCCTGTCTAGCGATCCAGAACCGCTGGTTCATGCGGAAACCGACGAATTGGGGTCGGAAATCGATGGAATTGGCACGCGTAATGCTGTAGAATTCCGATGAGGGCTGTAGCAGAGAGGTGGCAAAATGAAGCGCAAGCGCATTTTCCGAACAGCGATCGTCGTTGCGTGCTCGATTGCCTGCCATCGCGTGCGGGGAGGTGAGCCGACGCCGGGCGAGGGCGGCGATCCGCAGTCGATCGTCGTCCGTGTGCCGGGGACGGTGGACGATCCGACGCTGCCACGCACTGTCATCACGCCGGTGCTGCACAGCGACGACAAGGCCCCGGGGATTCCCAACGCGTCCATCGTTACGTTCATCCGGCCGGCCATTGACGGCGCGGGGAACGTGTTGTTCTGGGGGCAGTTCCGCCGCGAGGGGGAGCCGTTCGCACGGTCGGCGTTGTGGTACGGCCAACCCGGCAAGATCACGCCCGTCATGTACGACGGCATGCCCGCGCCGCTGTTCCCGCCGGGCGTGGAGATCGGCGAGCCGAGCAGCGCCTCGTGTCTGGCCGAGAATGGGATGCTGGCACTCACGGTCCGGCTGCGTGGGCCGGGCATCGTCGCGGGGTTCAACGACCGGGTGATCTACGTGGGTTGGCCGGGGTCGCTGCGCAGGGGATTGCAGGGCGGCGATCAGGCGCCGGGTCTGGAGCGCGGGACGATCATCGACCTGACGCTGCCGTTCGGCTTCGGGGCGCAGATCAGCGACAACGGGGTGCTGATGGTGCTGGCCTACCTGTCCGGTCCGGAAGTGGACGACACCAACGACCGGGTCATGTGGATCGGCCCGCACGGCGATCTCAAGCTCGTCTGGCGCAAAGGCATGGTCGCACCGGGGACGAATGGGGCGCGATTCGCTTGGGCCGATTTCATTCGGTTCAATGATGCGGAGCAAGCCGTGTTTCGAGCTGGTCTCGTTCACGACCACGGAGTCGATTTCGAAAACGACGTTGGCCACTGGCGCATCGATGACGGCATGGTGACCCTGCTCGCTCGCGGAGGGGATCAGGCGGCCGGCATGCCCGCCGGAGTCCGCTATTTCAGCGGTGGGGGCATCCCGTCCATCAATGCACAAGGCGATATTGGCTATCGAATGCTCCTAACCGGCGTCGGTATCACCTCAGAAAACGACGCGGCGCTCTGGATTGTTCGCGCCGGATCCATATCGCTGGTGGCACGCAAGGGTGATCCGGTCCCGTCGGTAGGCGAAGGCGTAGAACTCACGTCAGTCAGTGGAAGCCACCTGAGCGAAAGCGGATGGTGGGTTTATCGAGTCAAATACGGTGGGTCCGGGATCAACGATGCAAACGCCTGGGCGGCGTATACAGGATCGGAGGGCAATGTTTTCGAAACGCTCCGAGACGGGGAACTCGCTAATCATTTTGACGGTGACGTCGCACTTTCCGGCATCGGCGTGATTTCGTCGGTGGTCGTGGCCAATGACATCGGCGACGCAATCACATTCACGGGCATCGTGGGCGACTCTATCTCCAGCGCTGAAAACGTTGTGTTTTGGCAGCGAGACGATTTGCGCGACGACTGGTTCCCACTGTTGCGAAGCGGAATGACTATTGGTGCGAGCACATGGTTTCCTGAAAGCGCTAGCAACGTTGCTTCGGGATATTGGACGATGACCGGCGGAAGCGACGGTGAACGCCAAAGTTTCAATGACCGGGGGAAGTTCTCCATTCAGCTCGATTTCGACGACTCGACCAAGGGCGTTTACTTGTTAAACCTTTTATGGCCCGGCGATGGCGATGGCGACGGCGACGTGGACCTTTCCGATTTCGGTGAATTTCAGGATTGCCACGGTATGAAGGCGGTCACCGGCTGCGCCGCGTATGATTTCGACGAAGATGGCTACATTGATTTAGCAGACTACTTCTTTTTTAGAGATGCGGTTACTGAAGCGAAATAGTCATTTGACCTGGATCGGGCGACGCAATCTGAGAAGGGAGGTGCGATGATCAACAACCGATCGAATCTGTGAGTAGCAGACGAAAGTAATGCCACTTGTTGTTCCGCGCGGATATTCCGTTCGTGGCGCGGACGGAAGGAAAGGAACTCGTTCATGTTTACGAACAGCAGAATTCTTGGACAAACGATCGTATTGGCGCTACTTGGCTGCGTAATCTACGGGAATGCAGCTCAGGCACAGTGTGATCCGCCGGCGGCCAACACGAAGTGCTGGACCGGCGGTGGAGTCGGAGGTTGGTCGGACGAGGACAACTGGAATCCCGCCGTATTGCCTCAGTCCACCGACACCGTTTACCACCTGATCGGCGGGCCGATCAACGTGGACATCGGCAGCTATATCAATCCCGTTCTGATCGCCGATTTCCGTTTTGGGCCGACGCCGGGGAGCATGACGGTTCAGGCGGGCAAGGTCATCTTCATCGACGAGGGCATTTCGCCCAGCGAGTTCGAGGCCGCGGGGACGTTGGAGCTCACGCTGGAGGACGGCGCCCGGCTTCTTGCGGACACGGTCATCGACCATGTAGACGTGCACCTGAAGGAGGGATCGTCCGGCCCCTCCACGCTCGATATTGTGCCGGGGACGATCGGCGCGGGCAACTGGACGCTGGAGGGCAATACGATACTGATCGTCGATGTCATCGATCTCACCGGCGCACCCGCGAACGCCCGAACGTGGAACACGCAGGGCGACATCCGCGTGCAGAGTTCCATCTTCGGGGACGGCGACTGGACGCTGTCCAAGCCGCCCGGCTACGAGGGTGTGATCACGGTGCCGTATCACCTGGAGGCCTCCCGCCTGACCATCGAGGGCGGGGCGTTTATCGACAGCGGCGCGGTGGCGGTTCCCGGGTGGCCCAACTTCCTGCACATCACCGAGTCGCTTTCGGTCCGGGACGCGGACGCGTATCAGACCGAGTTGATTCACCATCACGGCAATCTGATCGCCGATGCGGGCTCCACGATTTCGCTGTCCAACGGAGGGCGCGTCGAGGTAGGCTATGCGTCCGGTTTCGATCCCAGTCTCGTGGACGACGTCGAATACGGCGTGGATGGTCCGGGCTTTGCGAACTGGTTCGCCCACAGCGCCGGATTGGTGTTCACGGAAGCGTCTTCGACATTGCGGGCGGTCGAGGGTGCAGGGAGCCATTTGAATCTCGATATCGGGCGCAACGGTCTGGATATCCTCTCGAAAATCCACGAAGAGGCGTCGGACTGGGATTCCTCGGGCGTGACGCTGTTCGTGCAGGCCTATGGCGGCGACGCGCCGGTGGAGGTCACTTCGCCCGATTTTGACGGCATCTGGTTTACGGACTCGCCGTGCATCAAGCCCTGGGGTGAACTGGACCTTCTGACCGGCGGATTGGGTGACATCAGCCTGGTCGACGACCGGGAGAACTCGCGGGCCGGCGTCAATGCCGACACCGGGCTGCCCGAAGCGCTCTACGTCGATCACTTGATTCTGCACTTCGGATCGGCCGCCGATCTGAACGGGCTGAATCTCTATTACGCGACGGTGTCACCACCCGATTTGCTTTGCTTGCCACCGGCGTTTCCGGACGGGTGCTTCACGCACGCCATCACCACCCTCTACGGCGACTACGACGGCGACGAGATCGCGGACGACGCGGGCGATGCGGCGCGGTTCTTGGCGGCGTATCCGTGCATGGACGCCAATGCGGAATACGACGCACTGGCGGACTGGGACTGCGACGGGGTGATCAGTTACGTCGAGCATCAGAAGTATCTGGCCAATTGGCCGGGGGCGAGCGGACTGGGCGACGAATGCGCGGAGAACGGGCCGTGTCTGGATCGCGACGTCTGTTCATTCAGTTGTTGCATGGAGGGCGACAACGTCTGTAGTTTTCAGGAAGCGGCCTATGGCGATGTGATCGGCGGCGACAACATCTGCGGGCAGCTCTCAATTACGTGCGGCCCGGATGGGCAAATCGATATTTTTGACATTTTGGGCGTGCTCAACGCGTTTGGCAGCGCCCTCCCGGAAGGGTGCGCCTACCACAATTTCGATCTCTCGCCGTGCAGCACGGACGGCGTGATCGACATTTTTGACGTCTTGGCCGTTCTGGATGCGTTTTCGGGCATCGACGCGTGCTGCGGCGGCGGGGCGAAAGTGATGCTGGCGGCAGGTGCTGCTGATGTTTCGCCCGATTTCGCGGGCGGCGGCGCGACGCGGGTGTCGGTGACGACCGGCATCCAGTCCGTCAAAGCCAGGGCCGAAGGCGATGAGGCGACCGAATCGCCGGCATCGACTGTTTCGCAGACCGGCCGGGCCAAGGTCGTGGCGTCGGAGACGCAACTGGCGCTGGTTCCGAAATCAAACAGCGTCGACGCGGGCGAGACGGTGGCCGTCGATGTCTTTGCCGATGATGTTACAGACCTGCGCGGGTATCAATTGCGTTTGAGCGGTACGGACGCAGTGCCCGTGGATGTCTACGTGGACACCGAACGAGAAGACTACGTCTTCTATGGCGCCGACGCGCGGCACGCCGAAGATATGGAGAATCACCGGATGGTCGTCGCCCTTGTGCAAGGCGGCGTGACGCAGACCGGGCGGGTCTATCTGGGCACGTTCGTCTTCAAAGCCGATGAATCGGCCGGTTCGTCCCCCACCCCAGAATGGGGCGGGGCACCCAATGGCATCCGCGCCGCGATTCACCCGTTCGATGGCATGATCCTGGTGGACCCGACGGGTGCGGTGCTGGACGTCGCGACGCCGTCGTCGGCGGACGTCGCAGTGCGCTAATGAATTCTCGAAAGTGACTGCGCTCAATCCATACGTGCTGCGTCATACGATCGAACCCGGGGGGCACGCCGTTCGCGAAGCGGCGTGCCCCACAGTGCTGTTGGGCTGAAGGTATTCAGACGTGATCACCCTCAGAAGGCCGAGCCTCTCACTCCTTGTTGTCTCTATTCATCTCACGGCGGGCACAGCTTCAAACGATCTTGCCGGCCGACTGCAGACGCGGCGGGCCGAGGACGCGTTCATCACCTACTACGAGCACGATTGGCGCGGGCAGGTGGTCCGAAAGCGGCAGAACTCCTCCGGCGGCGCCGTGCTGGAGTCGTTCACGCACGATTCGCTGGGACGCCGAACGGCCGCCGCCGTCGGCGATCTGCCGTCTGCCGCCATTCGAACGAACTTCGCGTACAGCGATGGCGGAGATGTCGACGGCGACAAGATCGGCGATCCGGCGTTCACGGACACGCCGACCACGTTGTCGCAAACCGTTGACGGGGTGACAAAGACGGCCGTCCTTGATTTCAACACCGTCGGTGAGCCTTCGGAATTGCGCTACCCGTCGGGGACGGGCACGTTCCTGGCTTTCGGGCATGACCGCTTCGGACAGGTGACGTCCATCGATCGCAACGGCCTGCGGCTCGCCAATTATGCGTACGCCAGCCGAAACGCGACCTCGCGCCAGGTCCGGACGACGGCCGGTCCCGGCGAAACGTGGATCGAACTGCAGTGGAACCGCCCCGATCAACTCCGCCGTCCGGCCAAAATCACCAACCGCGTGCGAACCGGCAGCACCGCCGGCGTCGGTGGAACGACGGTGGATCGGGCGACGTTCGACCAGGTATTCGATCCGGCGACAAATCTCGACACGCAGGCCGTCTCCAAACACCGCATCCTCGCGGAAAACGGGATCCATGACCACACGTACGATCGGCTGCATCGCCTGCGGCAGACCAACTACCCCAACACAACCGCCGACGAGAACTGGAACCTCGACAAGTTGAGCAACTGGGTCACCCATGCCGACCGTGGCGGAGCGACTACCACATACGTTGACAACACGCTGAATCAATACACGTCAATCACCGGCGGGACCGCGGCACCGGCGTATGATGCCAAGGGGAACTTGGTTCGCGACGAACGCGGGTACGGGTTCACTTACGATTTCGAGAACCGGCTGAAGCGGGTGTTCACGGACAGCGCCCCGGCCAATGGGGTGTACCTCGCCGGCGAGGCGGTTCACGCGCAATTCGTCGTCGATGCGCTGGGCCGGCGGGTCAAATCGACGGTCAACGGCGTGACCACGTACCGTTTCCACGATCCGGACGCGCCGGGCGTGGAGTTGGCCGAGTTCGATTCAATGAACACGGCCACGGCGCGGGCCACGTTTATCAACGGCCCGACGTATCTGGACGAGAGGGTTCTGGTCCGCGGCGCGTCGGGGCGGGAGTATTACTATCTGCTGGAGGGGCTGTACACCGTCACCGGTCTGGCTGACGCGCGGGGGTGCGTGGCCGGGGCGGCGGCGTACGATAGGTACGGT